>NZ_CP039292.1:600059-900088 GCF_004798665.1 Actinomyces procaprae | reverse complement strand
AGGACTGCGGACACCCAGAAAATCGGACGTCGGCGCAGTTGCTTCCACGCTTCACCCCACATGGACGAGGGGGCAGTCTCGTCGGAGACAGCGTCGACTGCCCCCAGGCCCTGCTCATCAGTTTCGGCGACGTAACGGTCTTGTCCGGGGCGGGCTCGGGATGGCTGGTTCTCAGGCATAACGAATCCTCGGGTCGAGAGCGGCGTAGAGCAGGTCCACGACAAGGTTGGATACGACGAATACAAGGATGAGGACAGTCGTGAAGGACACTACGGTGGGGCCCTCGCCCTGCAAGATGGCTTTGTAGAGCGTACCTCCTACGCCATTGATATTGAAAATACCCTCAGTCACGATCGCTCCGCCCATGAGAGCGCCGAGGTCGGCACCAAGGAAAGTGATTACCGGTACGAGGGAATTGCGCAGGACATGAACCACCATAACGCGAAATCCGGACAAGCCTTTGGCGCGGGCAGTACGCACATAGTCCGCAGATAAGTTCTCCGCGACCTCGGTGCGGGTCAAGCGCAGCACGTAAGCGAAAGAAACGGCACCGAGCACGACCGCAGGCATGAGTAGCTCCCTAAAACCGGGGCTGTTGCCCGCAGTCACCGGCAACCAGCCTAGGCGTACGCCGATAAAGAACTGCAGGAGAAAGCCGATGACGAAGGTCGGCACGGCGATGACAACGAGAGACATAACCAGGGCAGTGGCGTCGAACCAGCGCCCCTTGCGCACACCTGCGATGAAGCCAACGGCGATGCCGGCAACAGCCTCAAAGGTCAGGGCCATAAACGCAAGCTTGATTGTAACTGGGTAAGCACCGGCCAGAACGTCGATAATCGGCCTCGAGCCGCGCAGCGTAGTACCCAGGTCAAGCGTGAATACACCCTTAAGGTAGAGCAGGTATTGCACAATGAAGGGCTTGTCGAGGTTGTAGTCGGCGCGGATCTGGTCTTGGACTGCGGGGCTCAACGCCCGCTCCCCGCCAAGCGCAGCGACGGGATCACCCGGAAGAGCGAAGACCATAGCGTAAATTAGAACGGTGGCCCCGAAGAAGACAGGGATCATCTGCAGCAGCCTGCGTCCGGCATAGCGGACCATATGCGTCTCCTTGGCTGGGTCGAGTGGTAGCGGCAGTGTCGGGGGCCCGACGTGCGCCGGGCCCGCACCACGCAGAGTGCGGGCCCGGCGGAGCATGTTGAGGCCGGGACCCTCATAATGCTGAGCTCATGCCAGGATCAGAACTCGGCGATGGCATTTGCCTGGTCCCACAAAGCCTTGGCGTCGGTCTCATCGTAGGTCAGAACGTCACTACCTTCGATAGTGTCAGACCATCCGGCGATGACCGGCGATGTGAAGTCAGAGGCGGGAGTCCGGGTGTCGTAGTAGAGAGTGTCGCAGATCTCTTTGCGGTTGATAGCACGAGAGATGGCGGCACGGCGCAGGCGGCCCTCGTCGTCCATCTTGAAGTGATCGGCGTTGACATTGATCGACAGGGTCTGGATAACAGCACCCGGCTGATTGATCGCACGCTCGCCCAGCTCACTGGTGAAGGAGGACAGCGCGGAGTCGGGGATCGCATCAAGCACGTCGAGGGAGTCCGCGAGCAGGTCATTGTAAGCGGAATCGTAATCGGTGTAGATAGTGAAGGTGACACCCTCGTTAGCTACAGTCTGACCGCCCCTATAGTCAGCGTTCTTGGACAGTACGATCTCAGCGTCGTGCGTCCAACTGTCAACCTTGTAGGGGCCGTTTCCGATGGGCGCCTGGCCGAAGGCGTCCATGTCTTCGAACGCAACCTCGGGCAACGGCGCGAAGGCAGAGTAGCCCAGGCGGAGCTTGAAGTCCGAAGCGGGGGCCGTTAGCTTGATAGTAAAAGTCAGGTCATCAATTTTAGTCAGACCGGTGAGTTCAGAGTCCTCATCGTAGGAAAAACCTTCGATAACTTCGTAGAAGTAGCTAGACAGGTGGGCATTTGACAGCAGTGCGCCATAGTTCCACGCCTTGATGAAAGAGTCGGCGGTTACTGGACTGCCATCGGTGAAAGTCCAGCCGTCCTTGATCTTGACGGTGTAGTTCTGATTGTCATCGGTCTCAATAGACTCGGCGACTTCATTGACGACGCTTCCGTCAGTCTCAAAGCGCACGAGGTTGGAGAAGATGAGGTCAATAATGCGTCCGCCACCGACCTCGTTGGTGTTGGAGGGAACGAGAGCATTCTGCGGCTCAGTGTCGTTGGCGATGACGATTCCGTCAGCTGCATTGGTCGTAATCTCGTTGTATACCGGGACGGACTTCCAGTTGAAAGCTACGTTGGCGACGTTGTTGGAGTGTCCGCCGAAGCCGTTCTGGTACCACAGCGGCACGGCAGGAAGGTCTTTGAGCAGCTGCGCCTGCGCCTGAAGGTAGAGGTCTGCGGCGGCAGCCTCATCGGTGCTAGCGGCGGCGTCGGCGAGGAGCCGGTCAAAGTCCGCGTTGGAGTAGTCGGCGTCGTTGGAACCGGCACCGGTCTGGTACACGGCGCCGAGGAAGTTAGCCATCGACGGGTAGTCAGCCTGCCAGCCGGTGCGGAAGGCACCTACGAGGGTGCGGTCGGTGATCTGGGAGCGGAGCTCAGAGAACTGGGCGAAGGGCAGCGGCTCCATCTTGATACCCAAGGTGTTGCTCACTGAATTGCACACGGCCTCGACCCAGGCCTTGTGGGGGCCGTCAGAGTTGTAGGCCAGGGTGAGTTTGCCGCCAGAGGCGGAGCCCTGACCAGAGGCCGCGTCAGCGGAGGACGATGAGGTGGAGTCGTTGGAGCCGCAAGCGGCAAGAAGTAGTACAGTAACACCGGCGGCGCCGAGCCCACCGAACATACGGCGTGTGATCTTCGTTGTAGTCATGAGGACCTCCGATATGAGTCTGGTGGCACGCAACCGCGAGGGTCCGAGCCTGCCTCGGCGGGTCGCGCAAGGCTGTTGCGAGGATTTATACACCACCCGCGTCCGAGAGACCTACCGAATCCAGCCTGGCAGAGCCCAAGCCACACCAGACCGTCGCTTCAAGCACGGGGCGCCGTTACCCAGCTCACGAGTTTAGCCACGGGACGTCATCGGGCAATGCCCGATGTATGCAGATCCACCGAGAAATTCGCCACATTACCCAAGGCTACACTAAGAGTTCGTAGGAGCTCCCGACGGCCACCGACCACGAGCCGCTAGATGATGGGCGTCAAGGCGGCGGCGCGAGCGTCCCGACGGCGGAACAGGGCCGCCACCACGGCGCCGGAGAGGTTGTGCCAGATGGAGAAGACCGCACCCGGCAGGGCCGCCTCCGGGCTGAAGTATTGGGCGGCGAGCCCGGCAGCCAGGCCGGAGTTCTGCATGCCGACCTCAATGGCGGTGGTACGCGAGGCCTTCTCGTCACGGCTGGTCACCCGGCCGATGCCGTAGCCGAGCAGGTAGCCCAGGCAATTGTGCACGGCGACCACCACCAGCACCAGCGCTCCGGCGGAGGCGATCTTGTCGGCCGAGCCGGAGACGACCGCAATCACCACATAGCAGATGCCGAGCACCGAGACCCAGGGCATGACCGGCAGCACCCGCTCCACGAACCGCCCCAGGAGGGCACGGACCACCAGGCCGCCGATAACCGGCACCAGCACGATCTTGACGATCGACATGGCCATGGAGCCGGCGTCGACGGGCATGTACTGGCCGGCGAGCCACTGGGTCAGTAACGGCGTCATCAGCGGGGCCAGCAGGGTGGAGATCGAGGTCATGGTCACCGACAGGGCGACATCTCCGCGGGAGAGGTAGGAGATGACGTTGGAGGAGGTGCCGCCGGGGGCGCAGCCGACCAGGATGACGCCGGCGGCCAGGGCCGGGTCCAGTTGGAAGACGCGGGTCAGGGTCCAGGCGATCAGCGGCATGACCACGAACTGGGCGGCCACCCCCACCAGTACCGGCAGGGGGCGGCGCACCACCAGGGCGAAGTCGGGGAGCGTCAGGGTCAGGCCCATGCCGAACATGATGATGCCCAGGGCATAGTTGGTGCCGGCCGCCAGTGGGCTGAGCGCCTCGGGGGCCGTCATTGCGGCGGCGAACGCCAGCAGGATCAGCAGCGGGAAGACCGTGACGGCGATGTATGCCGAGCGGTCCTCGTCACTGCGCTGCGCGGCCACGGGGCGGGAGCCTGCAGGCCGGGAGGACTCGGGGGAATCGACTGAGTTGACCATGTTGCAGTCCTATCGCCGCTTAGTGGGCAATGGACACCCGATCTCAGGATCCGGGAGTGGGGCGGGTCAGCGCAGGGCCGCCGGGCGGGGCAGCAGGGCAGCCGCCAGGGACTTGAGCAGGTCGCCGATGATGAACGGCGCGAGCCCCAGGGAGACGGTAGTGGCCCAGGAGGCACCGGTGGCGGCGTGCAGCCAAACCAGCCCGGGGGCGTAGACGAGTGCGGAGGCAGCCAGCATCAGGCCCACCCGCAGCGCCACCGCGCGCGCAGTCGCCGCGCCCGCACCCCGATCAAGGGTGATGGGCGTGGCCCGTCCGGCCAGGAGCGCCGCCGGCCCGTAGCCGAGCACGTACCCGAAGGATACGGTGATACCGCCGCTCCAGCCCGCGAGCACCGGGGCGCCGAGCGCGGCCGCAGCGGCGAACAGCGCAACGGCGGCAAGGCCGCGGCGCGAGCCGAGCACGCCGCCCACTCCGAGGGCCGCCAGGGTGCCCAGGGTCACCGGCACCGGCGTGAAGGGCAGGGGCAGGGCGACCTGGCCGATCAGGGCTATGGCGGCGGCGCCACCGGCGATGAGCGCCGCCTCGCGGACGACACGGCGAGCCAGGGGCACAGCTTCGGAATCGGTGTTAACGCGGATGGCAGGGCGCAGGTTTGTGCTCATGCCACCACCGTAGGGGTTGAGTTCGCCGCGACGCACCGCCGTTTGCCGCCCGTATCCGCGACCGCATCTTGTGGGATACCTCCAAGTTCGCCCGCAGCCCACTTGAGCCGCCGGCTCAGGAGACGGTGACGTCGCCGGACGTGGTGCCGGTGGCGGCGCCGCCGTTGGTGGTGCTGACGGTGATGGCAGAGGTGCTCCCGGCGGTGATGGCACCGGCGAAGCTGGTTCCGTCCAGGGTGAGGGTCAGGATGCCGCCGTTGGAGCCGGAGTTGCCCCAGCGGTCCTCGTCGGCGGTGGCCAGGCCGCCGGTGGTCTCCAGGGCGCAGCCGGTGAGCGTGGCCTCGGCGGTGGTGTTGGTGACGTAGAGGATCGGCACCTCCCGGCTGCAGGTCAAGGAGACGTCGGTGAGCGCGAGGGTGGAGGCCTCGGTGGCGGCGTCGGAGTCGGCTGCGTCCCCGGACATGGACTGGTACAGCATGACGCCGGCGGTCTCCGAGTCGGTGGTGAAGGTCGAGTCGGAGACGGTGGCGTGGTTCTTGCCCTCAACCACAATCGCCTGCCCCTGCGCGGAGGCACCGGTCAGGCCGGAGACGGTGATCTCACCGGTGGAGTAGATGCAGGGCGAGCCGTCGCCGGCGGTGGTGAAGGTGTTCGTACCGTCCACCGTCACGGTGCCGGAGCCGCGGTCGGTGGCGACGGCGGCGCAGTGGGCGCCCTCGGTGGTGATGGTCAGGTTGGCGCCGGTGATCGCCCCGGCGTAGGTGGCGTGCAGGCCGCGGGAGGACTCGCCGGTGGTGGCGATGGCGCTGGCGGTGATGGTGGCGCTGGCGCCGCCGGTGGCGACGACGGCGTTGGCGCCGGAGGCGCCGGTGGTCAGCGTGGTCTGGTCGATGCTGGCGCTGCTGCCCTCGCCGACGACCACGATCGCGGAGTTGAGCCCGTAGAAGCTGTAGGAGTCGTCCACCCCGTGCTCGCCGTCGGTGGAGGCGTCGCCCGACTTGCTGACGCGGGCGTTGGTGACGGTGAGGCTCCCGCCGTTGACGACCAGGAAGACGGTCTCGTCGCCGTTGGTGGATTCGAAGGTGCCGCCGTCGATGGTGGCCGTGATGCCGTCGACGAGGTAGGCACCGCTCAGGGTGATCTCCTTGTCGCCGATCGAGCCGGTCCAGGAACCGCCCGACAGGGCGGTGTTCGACTCGGATGCCTCGTGGTACTCCGGGCCGACGGAGGCCTCCGCGGCGGCGGAGGTGGCGGTGGTGTCCGCATCGGCGGCCGCCTCGGTGGTGCCTGTGGCGGTGGAGGCGGAGCCGTTGTAGGGGCCGCAGGCCGCCAGCACGCTGACCGTGGCCAGGCCGAGTCCGCCCAGCAGCACGGAGCGGCGCCGCATGCCCAAACGGTCCTCGTCGAGGTCGGCGGTGTATTCGGTGGTTCGGCTCATACGCATGGGGATCTCCTTCAGGTGTGCTGCCGGCGCCCGACAACGGTGCCCATGTTCCACCGCCGCCGCGGCATCGGCTTGCTGGTCACCGACCAGTCTGGTGATCCCGCTTATGCGCCACCTGTGCACCCCGTGGGGCTCCGGCGTGAAAGCCACGAGGCTGCAGCGCTGCGCTAGCGTGCAGGCATGCCCGCTCTCCCCCGTCCCACCGGCGCCGACGACGCCGTGCCCGCCGGCACCGCCGCTCCCTTCGCGCTCGTGCCCGCCGCCTACGTGCTGCTGCTGCGTCCCCGAAAGGACGCCGCCACAGTCATGACCACGGGGGCACTCGGCACCGGACATCCCATCGGCGTCGACCGCGCGCCCCGCTCCCCTGCCGACGGGCCTGACGGCGCCGCCGCAACCGAGGTGCTGCTGCAGCTGCGCCGCAACACCGGCTTCATGGACGGGCACTGGGCCGCGGGGATCGCCGGGCACGTCGAGCCCGGCGAGTCGGTGACCGCGGCGGCGGTGCGCGAGGGCGCCGAGGAGCTGGGCTTGGACGTCACCCCCGGCGACCTGGTGCCGCTGACCGCCATGCACCGCTCCAATGCCATCGGCGGGCCGGCCCGCGAGCAGCGTGCGGACTTCTTCTTCACCCTCAACCGCTGGCGCGGCACGCCGACGATTCAGGAGCCTGCCAAGTGCGGCGGCCTGAAGTGGTTCGCGCTGGACGACCTGCCCGAGCCGATTGCGCCGCACGAGCTATCGGTGCTGCGGCTACTGGCGACTGCGCTCGACTGCGGGCTGCCGGTACCGGCAATCACGTCCTTCGGCTTCCCCGGGGACTGAAGCCCGCACAGTGGCCGTCAGGCCTTACGGGCGTTGATGGAGGCGACCACGGCGTCAAGGGTGGCGGCGAGCTCGCCGTCACGCAGGTCGGCGGGAGTGAAGGTGCTCATGTCCGCGGAGGCGTCGGTGTACAGCATCAGCTGCACCGCCGGGAAGACGGTGTGCACGCTCCATCCGCCCAGCACCGTGCGCCACTGCTCGACGGCACGGATCGCGCCGTCGCCGGAGTAGCCGACGAAGCCGACGGTCTTGTTCTGGAACTCGGAGAAGAGGTGGTCGGTCGCGTTCTTGAAGGCGCCGGGGATGCCGTGGTCGTACTCGGAGGTGACGAACACGAAGCCGTCCTGGGAGTCGATGGCCTCGGACCAGGCCTGCACCCGCGGGTCGTCATACTGCTTGTTGGCCATCGCGGGTGGAACCTGCGAGGTGAACAGGGGCAGGTCGAAGGACTTGACGTCGATGATGGAGTAGTGGGCGTCGCCGCGGGCGCGCGCGTGCTCAAGCACCCACTCGGCGATCTGCTCGCCGAGGCGGACCTCCCGCACCGATCCGAGGACGATCCCGATCTTGGGCTTACTGGTCATGAGAATGCTCCTTCACGCCATAGCCCGCCCGGGTCCGGGCGGCACAGGGCCCAACTCAACACGGGAGCCGGCCCCAGGGCCAGCGAAACCGAACGTTGACACTGTCACACTCCCGTTACGGGTGCGGTCGCCGGGCCGGCCCGGGCGGTGCGTGTCAGGCCCCGCCGCTCCGGGCGGCACGACTCAGGCGCCCAGGAAGTCCAGGATGTCCGGCAGCTCGCGGCGCGCCTGGGCCAGGCCCGCCTCATAGGCGCCCACCACGCGGTCGTAGCGCAGCTCACCGTTCTCAATCGCCATACGGTCGGGCTGGAACAGGTAGACGCGTCCCTCGCGCCGCCCCTGTTCCAGCTCCTCAATGGTCCGGTTGTAGGCGGCGGGCCGGTTGATGATCGCCTCGGCGACCTCCGGCTGCTTGTGGAACATGCGCCGGTAGGCGGCGGCACGCTTCTCCGCGGGCTTGCGGTAGCCGGCCGGCCGGGTGGAGACCACGAGCATGCGCTCATAGCCGTCGGCTGCGGCCGCGTCCGTGGCGAAGCCGCCGGTCGGGCCGAGTGCGCCATCCAGGTACGGGGCGTCGTCGATGTGGACGGTGGGCATGAGCACCGGCATGGATGAGGAGGCCTGGCAGCGCACCAGCAGGTCGTTCATGACCTGCATGTCCTCCAGGCCCCAGTAGACCTCCTCACCGGTGTCGCAGCGGAAGGAGCCGATGCGCACGGTCGCCTCCGAGGCCTTGAAGGTCTCCCAGTCGAAGGGGAACAGCTCACCCGGCAGGGAGGTGTGCTGGTAGATGTGCTCGGAGTTGAAGTAGCCGCGCCCGCGCGCGAAGCTGCCCCAGCCGCCGGCGTCCGGGTCGGTGGTCAGCCCAACGAATGCCTCGCGCGTGCGCCACAGGTCGCGCGAGACCATGTTGACGGTGTTCGTGGATCCGGCGGAGATGCCGCCGACCCAGGGGAAGAACAGCCCCTCCTCCAGCAGCACCTGCACTAGCGCTGCGGTGTAAGTGCCACGCATGCCGCCGCCCTCGAACACGAGGGCGACGTCGTCGACGCGCCGAGTGATCGGGGCGGGCGCATGGGCGGGATCGCCGAAGGGAACAGGACGAGAGGGGGCGAGGGTAGAAGTGGTCATGATGAGTAAAGGCTATCGAGCCCGCGCGGGCCGTTGCAGTGATCCCGACCGCATTACCTTTTGTTGCCCCCTTACGGATTACGGCCGTGTCGCGTAGCGTTGACTCATGGCGCATCCCTTGTTATTGGATTCCCTGACCGTGCGGGGGCTCACCGCCCGCAATCGCCTATGGCTCCCACCCATGTGCATGTACTCGGTCACCGCCGAGGACGGCCGCCCCAGCAACTGGCATGTGCTGCACTACGGCACCCGCGCCCAGGGCGGCTTCGGCACGATCATCGTCGAGGCCAGTGCCGTCACCCCGGAGGGGCGCCTGTCCCCCAACGACCTGGGCCTGTGGGACGACGCCCAGGTGGACGGGCACCGCCGCATCGTCGAGGCGATCCACGCCGGCGGGGCGCTGGCCGGGGTGCAGCTCGGGCACGGCGGCCGCAAGGCGGGCACTCCCCCGTGGCGGCCCGACGTGGAGGGCGCGCGGTCGGGCACGCTGCCCGGCTGGGAGCTGGTGGCGCCGAGCGCCGCGCCCTATCCCGGGCACGCCATGCCGCGGGCGCTGGCGACGGAGGAGATCGCCGACTCCGTCCGTGCCTTCGCCGACGCCGCCCGCCGCGCCGTGGCGGCGGGCTATGACGTGATTGAGCTGCACGGCGCGCACGGCTACCTGATCCACCAGTTCCTGTCCCCCCTGTCCAACACGCGCACCGACGCCTACGGCGGCTCCCCGGAGGGACGGCGGCGCTTCCCCCTGGAAGTCGTGGCTGCGGTACGCGAGGCCATCGGGGATGACACGGTCCTGGACATCCGCCTGTCGGCCACCGACTGGGCAGAGGGCGGGCTCACCGGGGAGGACACCGCCGAGCTGTCCCGGCAGCTGGTTCGGGCCGGCGTGGATGTGCTGCACGTGTCCACCGGCGGGAATGTGCCCGGGAAGGTGCCGGTGGGGCCCGGCTACCAGGTGCCCTTCGCGGCGCAGGTCAAGCAGGCGGTCGCCGGGCTGACGACGCCGGGGGGCGGGCAGGCGCAGGTGGTCGCCGTCGGCATCATCGACTCCGGGCTGCAGGCCGAGCAGATCCTGGTGGCCGGCCTGGCCGACGCCGTCGCAGCCGGCCGTGCCGCCCTGCGCGACCCGTACCTGCCGGTGCGCTGGAGCCACGAGCTGGGGGTCAACGACTGGCGCGCCGCCCACCTGCCGGTTCAGTACTGGCGGGGAGCCTGGCGCTGAGCGCGGGCCGCCCCTGAGCGGTGACGCCGGGCGGTTGCGGTCGGCGGCCGCCCGGCATCAGCCTGCGCGGTCGGCGCCCGGGCGGGCGCCCCAGCCGGGCGGGCGGACGGCGGTATGCCGGGTTCACCGCCGCTCAGGCTCCCTGCCAGTAGGAGTGCATGGCCCGGGCCAGGCGGCCGCCGTCGGCGACGGCGCACATCTCCCGCTGGGAGTGCATGGACAGCAGCCCCTGGCCGACGTCGACCGTGGGGATGCCCAGGCGGGTGGCGGTCAGCGGGCCGATCGTGGTGCCGCAGGGCACGGCGTTGTTGGACACGAAGTCCTGAGTGGGTACGGCCGCTGCACGGCAGGCGCGCATCCAGGCGGCCACGGCCGCGGCGTCGGTGGCGTAGCGCTGCTGAGCGTTGATCTTCAGCAGCGGGCCCCCGCCGAGGACGGGACGCACGGCGGGATCGTGCAGCTGCGGGTAGTTCGGGTGGACGGCGTGGCCGGCGTCGGCGGAGAGGCACAGCGAGCGGGCCAGCAGGGCGGGATAGGCGTCGTCGGCCACGCCCATTGCCCGGGCCAGCCGCTCCAGGACGGTCTCCAGGAAGGGTCCGGCGGCGCCGGCGCGGGTGCCGCTGCCGACCTCCTCGTGGTCGTTGGCGACGAAGACGATCGGGTCGGTCGTGCCGATGTCCGCACCCTCACGCGCCAGCGCCTCCAGGGCAACCAGTGCGGCGTGCACGGAGGAGAGGTTGTCCAGGCGCGAGGAGGCGAGGAGCTCGCCGCGGCGCCCGAAGCGCGCCGGGGGCTCGGTGGGGTAGGTGAGGATATCGGCGAAGGCCAGGTCGGCGGGGTCGATGCCGGCCAGTTCGCACAGGTAGCGCTCGGGCGCGTCGGGGCCGGGCCGGGCGGCCGCGACGTCGGAGGGGTCCGCCAGCGTCCACAGCGGCAGCAGGTGTGCCTGCCTGTCCAGGTGCAGGGAGTCGTTCACGGAGCGGTGCAGGTGCGGGGCCACCTGCGCGACGCGGGCGATGGGGCCGGTGCGCACCAGCCGGGTGGCGCCGTCGCGGGTGACCAGGCGTCCGGCCAGCCCGAGCTCACGGTCCAGGAAGGAGTTCAGCAGCGGCCCGCCGTAGACCTCCACGTTCAGCAGCTGCACGCCGTCGCGCACCATGGCGGCACGGGGCTTGAGCCGCAGGGCGGGTGAGTCCGTGTGGGCGCCGACGATCCGCAGTCCGGCGTCCGCGCCCAGCCGCTCGGGCAGCAGCCAGGCGATGATGGCGCCGTCGCGGATGGTGTAGCCGCGCCGCGGCAGGTCGGCGCCCCAGGGCTCGTGCTCGTCGATGGCGGTGAGGCCGACGGCGTCCAGGCGCCGCGCGACCTCCGCGGCCGCGTGGTAGCTGGTGGGCGAGGCGGTGACGAGCCCGCAGATGGAGTCGGCGTAGGCGTCGTCGTCGTGCAGCGCATCGAGCGCGGTATCGGGATCTGCCATGGGCCCAAGTATGGCCCTGTCGGGAGAGCCGTATACGCACCCCCCTGGGCCCTAGGGCCTATAGACAGGCAGGTGGCCGCACCCATATGCTTGCAATCGTTCCCGGGAACGATTGCATCGGTTCCCGGGAGTCCCGAATCCGCTCGCATTCCCAAGGAAGTGAACCGACATGAGCGTTCCAGTACCCAACCTGCGCGGCCTCAACCCCGCCCCCGTCACCCCCTTCACCCCCGACGGCGATATCGACTTCCCCGCCATCAAGCGCCTGGGCTCCTGGCTGGGATCCTTCCCGGAGGTAACCTCGCTGGTCGTCCTGGGCCACGCCGGGGAGGGCACCTTCCTCACCCAGGCCGAGCAGGTGGCCGTTATCGAGGCCTTCGTCGCCTCCACCGACGGCCGCGTGCCGGTAGTCGCCGGCATCACCGGCGAGGGCACCAAGGTCGCCTGCGAGGAGGCGCAGCGCGCCGTTGATGCCGGAGCCACGGCCGGCCTGGTCTACCCCTCCCACGGCTGGCTGCGCTTCGGCTTCCAGCCCGGCGCCCCGCAGGACCGCTACCGGGCCATCTACGAGGAGACCGGACTCAACGAGATCCTCTTCCAGTACCCGGACAACACCAAGTGCAGCTACGACCTGGACACCCAGTTGGAGATCGCCGCACTGCCCGGCGTGCACTACACCAAGAACGGCGTGCGCAACATGAAGCGCTGGGACACCGAGATCCCGGTGCTGCGGGAGGCCTTCCCGGACCTGACGATCATGAGCTGCCACGATGAGTACCTGCTGCACACCATGTTCGACGTCGACGGCCTCCTGGTCGGCTACGGCAACATCGCCCCCGAGCTGCTCATCAAGCTGCTAAAGGCCGGCCAGGCACACGACTACGACGCCACCCGGGCCATCCACGACCAGCTCCTGCCGGTAACCAAGGCCGTCTACCACCGCGGCAGCCACATGGAGGGCACCGTAGCCCTGAAGGAGGCGCTGGTGGAGCGCGGCGTGCTGGAGACGGCGACCGTGCGCTCCCCGCTGCGGCCCCTGGCCGAGGGTGCCCACGAGGAGATCGCCGCCGCGCTGGCCGCCGCCGGCCTCGGCAAGGCACAGATCCCGGCCTGACCGGACGGGGCGTGGCGGTCACCGGCGTACACCGCGGCCGCCACGCCCCGCCTCACCCGGCGTCGCGGCGATCATGCCTGGCGTCGGCCCGTCTCCCAACCACCGCCCACAATGGAGTAGGCCGTGATCCTCCTACAGTTCCTCGTCTTCATCGCCTTCATCATCATCGGCGCCAGAATCGGCGGCATCGGCATCGCCTTCGCCGCAGGCGCGGGAGTATTCGTACTGTCCCTGCTCGGCGCCGCCCCCGGCGACCTGCCCATGCAGGTGATCGTATTCATCATGGTGGTCATCTACTCGGCAGCGGCCATGCAGGTCGCCGGCGGGATCGACTACCTGGTGAACCTCACCGACCGGCTGCTGCGGGCACATCCCAAGTACCTGGCGCTACTGGCGCCGATGGTGACCTACCTGCTGACCTTCGCCGCCTCCACCGGACAGGTCTCCTTCGCAACCATGCCGGTGATCGTCGAGGTCGCCAAGGAGAACAACATCCGCCCCACCCGTTCCCTGGCGGTGGGCGTGGCCGGATCCCTGCTGGGCATCACCGCCTCACCGATCTCCGCCGCCGTGGTGTTCCTGTCCGGCCAGTTGGAGGAGACGAACACCGGGTGGACCTTCATCGACCTGATCCTGGTGTCGATCCCCGCCACCTTCCTGGGAACCATGACCACCGCCCTGCTGTTCATGCTGTGGGACAAGGCCCGCGGCGACGACCGGCTCGACGCCGTGCCGGAGTATCGGCGCCGGCTGGAGGCGGGTGAGGTCTCCCCGCCGCGGCACCAGGTCCGCGATCTACGCCCGGGCGCCAAGCTGTCGGTGCTGATCTTCGTGATCGCCCTCGTGATCGTGCTGGCCTACTCCATCGCCATCTCCGAGAAGGTCGGACTGATCGCCAACCCCGTCATGGACGCCGGTCAGTGCCGCATCAGCGTCATGCTCGCCGCCGCCGGGGCGATCGTCGTGGCCTGCCGGGCCAACCCGAAGGCAATTCCAGGATCCTCCATCTTCCGCACCGGCATGAACGCCTGCGCCTGCATCCTCGGCGTCGCCTGGCTGGGCACCACTTTCATGACCGCCAACCAGGACTGGATCCAGGCGCACCTGGGCGATGCGCTCGCAGGCAGGCCCTGGCTGTTCGCCCTGCTCGTGGTGGTCGCCTCCTCGCTGCTCTACTCGCAGGCGGCATCCACCAAGGCACTGTTCCCGACGGCGCTGGCTATAGGCGTCGCCCCGGCCACCGTAGTCGCCTGCTTCCCGGCGACCTCCTCCCTGTTCATCCTGCCCACCTATCCGACCCTGCTGGCAGCGGTCGAGCTCGATGACACCGGCTCTACCCAGCTCGGCACGCACTTCTTCGACCACCCCTTCCTGATCCCTGGCCTCATGGCCACCGGGCTGAGTGTGCTCTACGGATTCGCGCTGGCCGCCGTCGTCGTCTAACCGCCGTGTTCCGCGGCGGGTTTGCCGGCGGGCGCGTGACCCCGCCCCAGGAGAAGCGGTCACATATGAGCGCTGCCGCGCTCTAGGCACCTCCTCATTCGCCAGGGCCCCGCTACGATGCGGTCAGCGAGCGAGGAGGCGCAGCCGTGAAGACCGTTACTCTCAAGGACGTTGCCGCCGCCGCAGGCGTGTCCACATCGACCGTCTCCCGGATCCTCGACGAACGCCTACCTCCCTCCCACACCGCCACCGCTGAACGCGTCAGGCAGGCGGCCGCACGCCTCGGGTACCGCCGCGACGCCGCCGCCTCCGCGCTGCGCCGGGGCGACACCGGCACGGTGGGGGTGCTGGTGCCGCGCCTGTCTGACACCGTGATGGCACTCCTGTTCGAGGCCATATACGCCGAGGCCGCCTCCCGGGGCCTGTTCGCACTCGTATCCGTATGCGGGGACGACTCCGCCGCCGAGTCCCACGCCGTCGACTCGCTGCTGGCCCGGCGCGTCGACGGCCTGGTGCTGGCCACCGCACGACTCGACGACCCCCTGCCCAACTCCCTGCGCGAACGGGGCGTGCCGCATGTGCTCGCGCTGCGCACCGACGGCGTGTCCCCCTCCTCCGTGTGCGACGACGAGCTCGGCGGCTATCTGGCCACCCGGCATCTGATCGACCTCGGCCACACCGCCATCGCCGTGCTGCCCGGCCCCGACTTCACCTCCACCGCCAAGCAGCGTCTGGCCGGGTACCACCGCGCCATGGCAGAGGCCGGCCTGGAGGCGCCCGCGGAGCGGGTCCGGCACTGCGGCTTCGGATATGCGGCGGGCCTTCGGACCGCTAGCGGCATGCTGGCGGGCTCCCCGGACACGACGGCGGTATTCGCCGCCAACGACAACCTGGCCCTGGGGGCGCTCGCCGCCGCGAACGCCCTGGGACGCGCCGTGCCCGGGGATCTGAGCGTGGTCGGTTACAACGACACCCCGCTGGCCACCCAGCTGGCCGTGCCGCTGACGACCGTGCGGGTGCCCTTCGACCTGATCGCCGCCGGGGCACTCGATCTGCTGGCCGCGCAGGCTGCGGGCACCGGCGAACAGCCGCCCAGCCGTGTAGCCGTCCCCACGCTCATCCCCCGGCGCTCAGCCGTATCCCGCGAGCGCTAGCGGCACCCGCCCGCTAACGCCACGCCTACGCCGCCGCCCGGCCCCCGAACGCACCCACCCGCCATCCGGTCAGCGCCCCGGCGACCACTGGCCAAACACCCTGCTTTGCGCCACGATCACCACATGACGCCGACCCCCCGCCCCGCTCCGCCCGCCATCCCCGCCCTCGGCACCGGTCCGGTACGCGCCGTGCTCTTCGATGCCGACGGCGTACTGCAGCTGATCGGCACCCCCTGGGACCAGGCCTTGACCGCCGGCGGGGGCGCGGAGTTCTGCCGTCGGCTCCTCGCCGAGGAGGGGGCCGCGCTGGAGGGACGCGAGAGCCTGCGCACGCTGCTGGAGCGGCTGTCCGGCGAGCTGGGGCTCACCGCGAGCGCGGAGCAGCTGTTGGAACTGTGGTGGCGGGCCACGCCGGACCCGGTCGCCTGGCAGATCGTGCGCGACCTCAAGCAGGCCGGCTACACCACGGTGCTGGCCACCAACCAGCAGCATGAGCGGCGCGCCTGGATGCGCTCGGCACTCGGCTACGACGGCCTGTGCGACATCGACGCCTACTCCTGCACACTCGGGGCGGCCAAGCCCAGCCCGAGCTACTTCCGCGCCGTGCTGGAGCTGGCGGGGGTGACTCCGCAGGAGGCACTGTTCGTGGATGACAACGCGGCCAACATCTCCGCGGCGGGGGCGCTCGGCATCCGCACGGTGCACCACCCGGCCGACGCCGGTGGTGCGCTGCTGCGCCAGGAGGTCGTCGCCGCGCTCCAGGACGCGCCTCGTCCTTGAGGAGGAGATGCCGGTCGGAGACCTCATACTTTCGGAATCCAGAGTTCATCCACACGGGCTTGCGAGGCCTTCCCGGACGCACAAGACTCAGACCTGTAAGGCGCGTCCGACGCAGGCGCCCGAAAGGAAGACCATGACGAGCATCACGACGTCCGGACAAGTGCGGGGGCAGTGCCCCGTCCCCACTGCCGCCCGGGCGCCGCACACCGTGACGGCGGCAGCCGCGGCCCACCGCCGTTTCAACGCCCGCTTGGAGGACCCCGCTCGTCGTGCCCCGCGCGTCTTCCGGAGCCTGCTCGGCCGAATTCACCGGCTGCTGCCCGGGTTCTTGCGCCGCCGGGTGCCGGTGACATTCATCGGCTACGCCCTGATCAACGGCTCCGGATTCGTCATCGACATCGCTTTCCTGTGGCTGTTCTACGAGCGCCTGCACTGGTTCTACCCGCTGGCGGTGACCGTCGGCTATGCCATCGCGGGCGTGTACTCGCTGCTGCTGAACCGGTGGCTGAACTTCCAGTCCCACGGATCGCTGACTTCCCAGGGGTCGCGCTACGCGGTCGGCCTGGTCTCCCAGTACGTCATCTTCATCCTGGGCCTGTCCAGCCTGCTGCACCTGGTGGGCGTCAACGCCGAGCTGGCGCGGTTCACCTCCGCCTGCTGCGAGGGGATCTACCTGTACGTGCTGATGCGGCTGTGGGTGTTCCGCGGCACCCCCGAGCCCGCGGCCGCCTGAATCCCGCCTGCGCCGACGCCCGCCACGCGGACAAGGACACCCGAGCCTGCGGTTGGCCAGCCGCCCGCGGCCCCTCCGCCCCACCGCCCAACTGGGCGGCGGGGCGCCGTCGTACCCTCACCAGTAGGCGCGCGTGGTCTCGGTGGGCCCGTCCAGCTCGGTGAAGCCCGCGTCCACCACCGACACCGGTCGCAGCTGCTCCCGCCACGCCGCTGCCGTCGGGAACACGACCCGCACCCGGTACCCCTGCGCCGCCCACTGCTCCCGCAGCTCCGCGGGCAGCTGTGGACTCTCCCAGGCCAACTGGGCGGCGTGCGCGACCTGGGCGCACAGCTTCCCACTGGTCATCTCCTCCAACGGGGTGACCTCCACGGTCACCAGTGCCTGCGGGGAGGCGGACTCGGCGGTCAGGGCAATCCCCCGGGCGGCGTCGGGGTCCCGGGCGACGGCGGCGGTGATCGCCGCGGGCGGTGGCGGCAGCTCCTCCCCGTGCGGGAAGTGCGTGCCCTCCACCTGCGTCTTAGCCAGGGCAGGCGGCAGTGGACGCACCGGGCCGGGGACGATCGCGCGCGCCTCGGCCACTGCCCACCCGGCGGGCCCCGCCTGGGCGACGGTGACGCCGGGCAACTCCTGGACCTCCTCCCAGCGCCGGCCGCGGGCGCGCCGCACCAGCTTGCGGATACGCCCGTCCCGCCAGTACTCGACGGCCTCATGCCAGGGGCCGCCCGGCGCGGCCTCGGCTGTTGCCAGCAGCGAGACGACGGCGCGGGCGGTGGCCTCGGCGACGTCGATGCGGCGGGGCGGGCGGACCTTGTCGTAGTGGACGGCGATCTGCATGGCCCAGGGGACGGCGTGATCGGCATTCCCGGACGAGGATGCCCAATCGGCTGCCACGGGACCGGAATGCGGGGACAATGACTGCATGCGTCACATTATCTGGGACATGGGCGGCACCTTGGTGGACACCTACCCTGAGGTCGACCGCGCCCTGTGCGAGGCGGCGTTCGGGGACACCACCGCCGAGCACCTGCGCCACGTCACCGGCCTGACCCGGCACTCCATCGCCCATGCGATCGCAACCCTGAGCGCCGAACGGCGCCTGGACCCCGAATTGCTGGAGGCGGCATACGCCGACCTGAAGGAGCGGTGGCGCACCCGCCCCGCACCCATCATGGACGGCGCACGGGAGGTGATGGCGCGGGTGAGCGAGCTGGGCGGCCTGAACCTGGTTGCCACGCACCGGGATCGGGCCTCCGCCTCCGCACTGCTGCAGGGGCTGCACCTGGAGATGGACGACGTCGTCTGCGCCCCCGACGGCATCGCCCGTAAGCCCCTTCCGGACATGAACCTGCTGCTGGCGATGCGGCACGGCCTGAACCCGGCGGAGGTGCTGTGCGTCGGAGACCGGCCGATAGACGTGATGGCCGCCCGGGAGGCGGGCATGCCGGCGGCGCTGCTGGTCCGCCCGGGCACCTCCGTGACCCTGCCGGATGACGCCCCCGGCGCACTCGTGGTCGCCAGCCTGCGGGACCTGCTCCCCCTGCTGGACTGAGACCCGGATCCAGGCGCAGCCGCCGGCTCGGGCTCCGGTGTCGCTCAGGCCTCCGCCGCACCCGGCAGACGCATGAGCAGCGCGTCGCCGTCGAATACGAGGCCCGCGTAGCCGTCCACGTGGGCGGTCTCCTCGAAGCCTGCGGCGAGGTGAGCGGCAACAGAGGCATGATTGGCGGTCTCGACGACGCTGAACAGGTCCTCCCCCGGGTCAATCTCCCGCACTGCCGCGCCCACGGCGGTCAGCAGGCTGCGACCGATTCCGCGGCGGCGCGCATCCGGGTCCACGATGAGGCCGGACACCATCCACCGCTCCGGGCGGCCCTCCTGCAGATCACCGGGAAGCAGGAAGGCACCGGACAGGGCGACGGGCACGGCGCGGGAGTCGGCCAGGGCCGGATCCTCGCCATGCGCGGACCGAGCCGGCTGGCCAGTGAGCTCACTAGCCCCGTCCGGGCTCGACTCGGCGGCGCCGCCCGGCGCCGGCAGCGAGGCCAGCAGCAGTACGGGCAGGGCGTCAATCATGCGCGGCGCCTGGTCCAGCGCCTCCTCCACGGAGATGCCCCGCAGCGCGAGCAGGCGGGCGACCCGTGGGGCGTCGTCGGGGCGGGCGGGACGAATGCGTACCTTCGACGCTGGGCTCATGCCGGCTCCCCCTCGGCGGTGAGCGCGGCGTCATCGGCGTCGTCAGCGTCGTCGCCTGTCGCGGCGGGTGTCTCCCCGGCGGCGGCCGGGCCAACCCCCTGTTCACCGTAGAAGGCGAGTTCCAGGAGGTTGCCGTCCGGGTCGCGCAGGTAGATGCTGCGCATGGGGCCGCGGGCCCCGGAGCGGGCGACCGGGCCCAGCTCGATCTCGGTCCCCGTCCGGGCCAGGTGGGCGACGACGTCGTCAAGCGGGGCGTCAACCACGAGGCACAGGTCGGTGCTGCCGACGGCGGGGGCGGCCGCCTCCGGGGTGAGGCGCCCGTCTGCGGGCCGCAGGTTCAGCTTCTGCTCCCCCAGCCGCAGCGCGACCCGGCCGCCGTCGAAGGTGAAGGCCTCCAGGCCGAGTACGCGTGTGTAGAAGTCGACTGCGGCCGGGACCGAGGCGACGGTCAGGACGAGGTGGTCGATGCCGGTGACACGCATGGTCTCATCATGCACCCGCGGGCCCCGGCACCGGCTTTGAGTCGGTGCCGGGGCCCGCGGGTGCACGCGCTCCTGCGGCGGGTGTGGGCCACGGGCCGTTCGGCTCCGTCACCGGCCCGGTGGCTTCACCCGGTGGCCCGCGCCCGGGCTACGAGGCCCTCCCCACGGGGTGAGTCCCGTGCCGCCGGGGAACCACCCGCAGGTGGCGCTTGGGGCTACGTGCCGGGCTGTCCCCCGCCGCGTCCCGGGCATCCGGCGGGTTGACCAGGATGGCGTCGCCGACGGCGTGGTCGGGCTCCAGCTGCCAGCCGGGACGGCGCAGCGCGTAGAAGATGAGCGGCGGCACCCCGAGGACCACGATCACCAGCCCCACCACGAGCGCGTAGCCGACGGTGCTCAGCCCCGTGAACCCGGACGGGCGCACGAAGGACAGCACGAAGGCCACCGCGCACGCGACGAAGCCGACGCCGGCCACCAGCCCCATGGCGGGGGTGCGGTAGGTGCGCCGCACCTGCGGGCGCGTGGCGCGCAGGCGGATGGCGGCGGCGAACAGCATCATGTACATGATCAGGTACAGCGCTGCTGCCATGTCGATCAGGGTGACGAAGGCGGTGTTGCCATTGGGGATGACCACGAACAGCAGCGCCAGAACCGTCACGATCACACCCTGCAGCAACAGGATGGAGCGCTGCACGCCGGCGCTGTTGCGCCGTTGCAGGAACGGCGGCAGCAGGCCGGTGCGGGCAGCGGCGAGCAGGCCCTTCGAGGGGCCGGCGATCCAGGTGACCACGGAGGCGAAGGCGCCCAGGGCGATCAGCAGGGAGATCACCGGGGTCCCCCAGGCCAGGTGCCAGTGGTCGAAGAAGGTCTGGAAGGCCAGGTTGATGCCGTCAACCACGCCCAGGCTCGCCTTGGGGACCGCTACGGCGATCGCCAGGGTCGGCAGAACGAAGACAGCCAGGATCATCACCGCCGAGACCAGCACCGTGCGCGGGTACCCGCGGCCGGGGTCATCCAGGTCATTGGCGTGCACGGCGTTGACCTCCATGCCCGCGTAGGCGAGCACATTGGACACGATCAGCACGATGGAGGCCAGGCCCGTCCACGGCGGCAGGATCGCCGACGTCGTCAGCTCCGCCTGGGAGGGCGTTCCGGAGATCAGCCAGGCGGCGCCGAGGACGATCAGCAGGGCCGCCGGGAAGAGCGTGCCGATGATGCCGCTCCACGAACCCACCTTGGCGAACAGGTTGCCGCCGGCCAGGGTGATGAGAGTGGATACCCAGTACAGGACGATGATGACGCCGGCCACGTACACGCCGTTGCTCGCCAAGGAGCCGCCACCCACCACATAGGACAGGCTCACGGCGATGAAGGCGATCTGGGTGGGGTACCACACCACGTTCTGCACCCACTGCAGCCAGATGGCCACGAAGCCCCAGCGCTCCCCGAAGGCCTCGCGCACCCAGATGAACACCCCGCCCTTCCAGCCGGTGGCCAGCTCGGCGGCCACGAGCGCGGTGGGCACCATGAACAGGACCGCCGGGATCAGATAGAGCACGATCGAGGACAGGCCGTAGCCGGCCATGGCCGGCAGCGACCTCAGCGAGGCCACGGCCACCACCGTGAGCATCGCCAGGTTGAACACCGACATGCCTGCAGCTGACCGCGCCGCAGCCGGGCCGGCCGTGGAGCCGCCGGGCGCAGATTCGGAAGCAGCGGCGTCGTCGGCCGGCAGCTCCCCGAGCGTGCCGGCAGGCGGATGCGCGGAGGATCCGCCGGAATGATTGGACATGATCTTGCTGGACATCTCTACCCCTCAGTGGTGGAAGGCGGCGGGACGGTCCGACTCGTGGGGCAGCGGCCCGTCGAGCCGGTCGAGGTAGGCGACCTCGGCGCGCATGTCCTCAAGGAAGGCGTCGGCCAGGTCGTGGCTGAGCCCGTTGCGGACGACGATCCGCTGCACGGTGACGTCGGTGAGGTCATCGGGCATCGGATAGGCGGGCACCAGCCAGCCCTTCATGCGCAGCCGGTCGGACAGGTCGTACAGGTTCCACTTGTCCGTGTGGTCGGCGCGCAGACGCCACGCGAACACGGGAATGTCGGAGCCGTCGTTCCACAGGTCGAAGGGCCCCATGTCGGCGATCTGCCCGGCCAGGTAGCGGGCGACGTCGCGACTGTTGCACTGCACCCGGCGGTAGCCGTCGAAGCCGAGCCGCAGGAACATGTAGTACTGCAACAGCACCTGAGCACCCGGGCGGGAGAAGTTCAGGGCGAAAGTGGGCATCTGCCCGCCGAGGTAGGAGACCTCGAAGATAAGCTCCTCCGGCAGTGCCGCCTCCTCGCGCCACACCACCCAGCCGATGCCGGGGTAGACCAGGCCGTACTTGTGGCCGGAGGTGGAGATGGAGGCGACCCGTTCCACACGGAAGTCCCACTCCAGCTCCGGCTGCACGAAGGGGGCGATCATGGCCCCGGAGGCGCCGTCGACGTGGATCGGGATACTCAGTCCGGTGCGCTCCTGAATAGCGTCCAGCGCCTGGGCGATCTGGGCGACCGGCTCGTACATGCCCGTGTAGGTCACCCCCATGATGGCGACGACGCCGATGGTGTTCTCGTCGACGTAGTCCTCCAGCCGGTAGCCGTCCAGGACCTTGTGCTCCTCGGTGATGGGCACGTACCGGGGCTCGACGTCGAAGTAGTTGCAGAACTTCTCCCAGCACACCTGTACGGCGCTGGACATGATCAGGTTGGGCCGGTCGGCGGGCTTGCCAGCGGCGCGACGCGCGTGCTGCCAGCGGCGCTTGAGGGCCAGCCCTCCGAGCATGCAGGCCTCGGAGGAGCCGATGGTGGAGGTACCGATGGTGTGGCACGGGTCCGGCGCATGCCACAGGTCCGCGAGCATGGTCCAGCAGCGGGTCTCAATCTCCGCGGTGCGCGGGTACTCATCCTTGTCGATCATGTTCTTGTCGGCCGCCTCCAGGTACAAGCGGTTGGCGTGCTCGTCCATCCAGGTGCTCACGAAGGTGGCGAGGTTCAGGCGGGCATTGCCGTCCAGCATCGCCTCGTCGTGAACCACCTGGTAGGCGGTCTCCGGAAGGGCCTCCCCCGCGGGGAAGCGGAACTTCGGCAGGTCGTAGGCCTCACCCGGGCGGGCGAACAGCGGGTTGAGCTCGCTGCTGCCCGGGTCCGGGGCGGAGGAACCGTCGAATACTGGCCGTGACATGTCGGATTCTCCTTTCGGTCGGAAACGATTGACATAGGGATATCACCACAGCAGGCTTTACCGGCGCCTCAATGCGCCAATATGCCAACACTCGCAATTTACCAAGGCTATCTTCCCAGCTTTCCGCAACACTTGCTTCACCTACCAGCTTTCTTCAAGCCTTCCTTTATAGCGAGTAGTGCCGCGAGCCGCTTGAAAGGCACCCGAGAACCTCCTGAAGACACGCGCGCCAACATTGCGCACCGCACCCCAACGGGCCCCGCAAACATGAATGCCACCTGAATTCAGGCGCAGGAGATCCTGAACCCCACTCTTCGCCCTCGCACTCATCCGGCTGCACACTCCGGCAGACTGCAAGCGACCTGCAATGCCCCTGCTCCACCGCCTGCCTGAAAGACACGCCATGAAACTCCTCATCCTCGGCCTCACCGGCCCCACCGGCACGCACGTCCTGACCCGCGCCCTGGACCACGGTGACGACGTGAGCGTCCTGGTACGCAGCCCGGAGAAACTGGGAGAGCACTCCGGCGGCATCGCCGTCACCGTCGGGGATGCACGCGACACCGAGGACCTGTCCCATGCGATGGCCGGCTGCGAGGCCGTGGTCTCAGCGCTGGGCCGCGGCACCTCTCCCCGCAATGGCGGACTGTTCACCGATGCGGCCGAAGCCGTCGTCGAGGCCGCACACGCCACCGGAGTCAGGCGCCTGGTCTGGCTGTCCTCCTTCGGAGTCGGTGACACGATCCGCGCCGCGACGCTGTCGCAACGCCTCGTCTACCGCAGTCCTACGCGGCATCTACGCGAACAAGGCCGCAGCGGAGGAACTGCTGCGCTCCTCCGATCTGGACTGGACGCTCGTCTACCCGACCACGCTTACCAATGGGGCTCTTCCGGTTTGAGGGTGTGTTGGGCTGGGGGTTTGTGTGTTGACGCGGCGGTTCGTACCTTCGCGTGAGGGTTCGTATGTTCTGGTCGACGATTCGTACCGTCTTGCGACGGTTCGTACGGTAGGGGTACGTAGCGTCGTCAGAAGTGCCGAATCGTTGGTGCCAAGTGCCGAACCGTCACGCAAAGTGCCGAACCGTCATCCGGTGCGCGCGGGCAGGCGCGCCAGGCCCGCACCCCGAGCGCTCACGCCTGCGCCCGGGGCCTGGCGAGTAGGGCACCAAGAAGACCGCCGCCGTGCGCCGTCAATGGCGGCAGTCCCGGTCCAGCGCCCAGATGATCCCAGCGGCCTCGACGAATCAGCGCAAGCCAGCACCGCCCACCGACAACAACCTCACCAACCCGGCAACGACCACCCCCACCGCAGCCCCGACCCCAACCACCACACCCACAAACCGGAAGAACCACCAATGGCCCCGCCCAGGGACGGTTCCGAATCGGCGAGTCGTTGGTCATGCGCGGTAGGGAACGCATCGCCCGCGCCGATGTAGGCGCTTTCCTGCACGACGAGGCGCACGCGGGCCGCTGGGTGCGCCGGGGCGTCGTCATCTCCGGATGATCCCGCACCCTGCCTCGAGCCGACCGGCATGCATCCACGTCTTCCGACGCATGAACCTGGCCCTCGCGTCCGCACAAACCGGGGCAAGTCCCGCGTCCACACGCCCCGCCCCGCCGCGGTCCCAACCGTGAAGAGCCGGAGACACGGTCACTGTCACAAACAGTTGATTGATTCGTGACATTATGGGTACGTGAGTTACCCGAATCAGTTCCCTCCCGGCCCGCACAGCACGCCCGTCCCCGGGTACACGCCGCACCCCGGCGGCCCTCAGCCGCAAGGCCTGCCCGGCACCTGGCAGCAGCCCCAGCCCAGCACCTGGCAGCAGCCACCAGCTTCCGGGCCCATCGCGTCTCCGCCTCCGGTACCTCCCGTACAGTCGAGACGGAGACGGGGTGCACTGATCACCGCGGTGGTCGTCATCCTCGTACTGGCCATCGCGGGCTCCACCGTCCTGGTACTGCGCAACCGAGGCTCCGACGACGCCCGTGAGCGCGGAACCTGGTCGCAGGGCTGGGTGGACGGCTTCGAGGAGGCCTGGTCCCTGGAGGCTCCTGCGAACTTCCGTCGGCAGGAGATGTCGATGCGCACCAGCGGCAACCGCATGGTCCGGATTGTCAGCACATCTTCGACAGCGACCGTCACCGTCTTCGATATCTCCAAAGATAGCCCCAAGCAGCTGTGGGAGATCCAGCAGCAGGTAACCGAAACCGTTGACCGTACACTGATATGGGGCAATAAGATCGTCGTCGAGAACACACTGATTGACATCACTTCCCATGAACGCAGTACCGCACCCTGGGGCACTGACTCCAGGGTTGCCGTCACGTCGAGGGGAGCGATCTCCTGCGTCGAAGCCACCTGCCGGTGCTGGTCCAGTCCCTCCAAAATGCTGTGGGAGACCGACTTCGCTACGGACAGCCCGATGAGGGTGCACTCATATGCAGTCGTGGATGAGCATGTACTCGCCGCCTCATCCGATTACGAGTACTTCGTGGTTGACTTGAATACCGGCGCCACCAACCCACTGAAGACCAACGGACAAAGCATACAGCGGCCGCTCGCCGACGGCTGGCTGGTTCACACCAGCGGAAAGTCTTACACGGACGAGACCATCTACCTGTACGAGCCCGACGGCACCTTCAGCGAGTCATTCGAATCCCACACCGACGAACCGTTCTCCACCTATCCCTGGTCACCCACACTCTTCACGCGCGAGCAGGCCCGGCTTTGGTTCAAGGACTTCGATACCTCCTGGGCCCCGTCGACCTACACGCTCTCAGAGGCGGACCGCAACTGCGAGTCGATCACTGTCAACGGTAACGACATCGTGCTGGGTGAGGAGAACTCCCTGTTCACGGCGAACCGCAATGGAAAGTGCACATCCACCAGCGCTCTGCAGGCGATGTATCACTCCGGGGAGGGACAGGTTCAGGACTTCAGCAGGAGAGACGGAGATGAGCGCTCCCTGGTGCTGGTGGACATGCTCACCGGACGCAGCTCGGACCCCATAAGCCTTGGCACAAGAGACGAGTTCGCGTCTTACACAGCGCTCGGAGACCTGCTCATCATTGAATTCGAGTCCGGCGAGTTCATTGCCTACCGGCCGACCTCCTCGTAATCGGAACCTTTGTGTTTCCGGGTGTGGTGGCGGGTGGTCGGGGTGTCCGGGTTCGGCGCGAGTGGTGCCGGCCGCGTCGGTGGCGGCGGACCCTCCGCAGCCGCGGGGCGCCCCGCCATGGGAACCCCCACCTACTTGTGCGGCCTCGGGCTCTCCCCGCAGTCACGTCCTCAAGTGCCAAGAACCCAACCCGCGCACGGGTGGACTCCGGTGGCCCGACTGACGGCACGCCCGTCGGTGCGACCACGAACCCGCGCACGGGTGTGCCCAGCGACGAGCACACGGCACGCTCACTTGCGGAGCTCTTCGAGAGAATCCGCGGAATCATGCGGAAAACATCTCCGGCGACGAACAGGGCGCTCGGCTCCTGCGTGCGCCAACCCCCGCGGCGCACGCAGGAGCCGACCAACCTCCTTCAACCCAATACCAAGAACGCCGAAATACCAGGCAAAACTCACTGCCCGCTCAAAGCAGCAAGATGACTGAGCGTGCGCCACCCCCACAAGCACTCACCCAACCAGACCCAAACCACCCACCAACCACCCAAAACCGGCGCTTCGTGTTTGGGGGTGAGGGTGGAGGCGGGAGTCGGCTTGCCGGCGTGCTTTGAGCTGGCGTCGTCTGCTACGCCGGTTCGGTGCTTACTACGCCGGTTGGGTGTCTGCTGAAGGGTCCTGGGCCCTTCAACGGAGGTCTAACCGGCGTAGCAGAGCCCGAAGGGGCGTAGTAGACGCCGAAGGGGCGTACCCAACGATCTGCCCCTGGTCTTGATCCCAACTCGCTCTACGTCCGCGACACCGCCCCGAGGACGTCCCCGCCGGCCACAAGTCCTCGTCAGCCCCAGAACCTCCGCGCAGACCCCACGCCGACCCCGCCCGGGCGCTCGAGCACGACCTCCTCGCCCCGAGCACGACCGCCCGCGGGCCCGAACCACCACACCCCCAAACACGCAGCGCCCGTGAACATCCGATGGTGCTCCCAGCTGTCACAGATTGCACCACTTTTGCTGGGACATGCCGGAACCTTGGCCGGGAAAACCGCATGATTTCAACGACGCATGTAAGGCGGCTCGCGTCCGGGCAGGTAAAGTGGTGCAATCAGTGACAGCTGGGCGGCGGTCACCGTGGTGAACCGGCAGGCCCACCGGTCTCCTCACCCGGCGACACGCCGGCCGCCACACCCACAAACGCGAAGAGCCACGTAACAACTACCGACCTCGGCACGTAAGATCTACCGACCTCGGCACGTAAGATCTACCGACCTCGGCACGTAAGATCTACCGACCTCGGCACGTAAGATCTACCGACCTCGGCACGTAAGATCTACCGACCTCGGCACGTAAGATCTACCGACCTCGGCGAGGGGTGGAGGGCGCTACTCGCCGCCGAGGAGCTCGCGGATCTCCTGGGCCGTCAGGCGGGCACGGCTCGCCGCCGCACCCGGGCCGGCCGCGCCCCCGCTTCCGGCTCCGTCGGCCACCCCGCCCGCGGCATCGTCGGCGGCGCCCTCGACCACGCGGTCGAACAGCTCGGCCTTCTTCTCCTTCAGGGCCATGACCTTCTCCTCGATGGTGCCGGCGGAAACCAGCCGGTAGACCATGACGGGCTTGTCCTGGCCGATGCGGTGGGTGCGGTCCACCGCCTGTTCCTCGGCCTGCGGGTTCCACCACGGATCCAGTAGGAACACGTAGTCCGCCTCCGTCAGCGTCAGCCCGAAGCCGCCGGCCTTGAGCGAGATGAGGAACACGTCGGCATCCCCGCCGCGGAAGGCGTCGATCACCTCCTGCCGGTTGCTGGTGCCACCATCCAGGTATGCCGTTCGTATCCCGACGGCCTCGAGCTCCTCGCGCACCCCGCCCAGGTAGCGGGTGAACTGGCTGAACACCAGCGCCCGGTGCCCCTCCGCGACCACCGGCCGCAACGTCTCCAGCAATACCTCCACCTTCGCGGTGGGCTTGCGCCGCCGGCCGGTCTTAGAACTCCCGGCAGCGGCGTCGGTGCCCTCCACCAGCGCCGGGTCCAGCGCCATCTGCCGCAGCGTGGTCAGGGACTTAAGCGCGGTGAAGCGTGATTGGGCGGTGTCCTCCTCCAGCAGCCCCAGCACCTTCTGCCGCTCGCGGGCCAGGCGCCGGTCGTAGGCACGCCGGTGCCCCGGTGCCAGTTCCACCGACAGGATCTGCTCGTTCTTGGCGGGCAGGTCGGCCGCGACGTCCTCCTTGGCGCGGCGCAGCATGAACGGGCGGATGCGCGCGCGCAGTGCCGCCAGCGCGGCCTCGTCCCCGTGATCCACGGGCCGCCGGTACAGCTCGGCAAAGCGTTCCGGCCCGGGCAGCAGGCCGGGCGCGGTGATGGACAGCAGGCTCCACAGGTCCATCAGCGAGTTCTCCAGCGGCGTGCCGGTGATGGCGACCGTCGACGGCGTGCGCAGGCGCCGCATGGTCTTGTACGTGACCGCGTTGTGGTTCTTGACGAACTGGGCCTCATCCAGCACGACCCAGGCCCAGTCGACGGCGGTGAAGTCCTCCTCCTCGAGGCGGGCGATCGTGTAGCTGGTGACCACCAGGTCCGCATCCGCGCGGACCGTCTCCAAGTCCTCCCCCCGCTTGGCGCGGGTGCGCGTGATGGTCCGCACCCGCAGCTCGGGGCAGAAACGGGCGGTCTGTTCCGCCCAGGCTCCGACGACGCTGGTTGGTGCCACTACCAGCACCGGGCAGTCCTCGTGCATCCCGGGCCGCTGAGAGGCTGCCTCGGCCACGGTCCCGTCCGGGGCCGCCCCGGCGCCCGTCCTGCGCTGCTCCATCACGCGTTGGACGACGGCGAGCACCTGGACGGTCTTTCCCAGGCCCATGTCGTCGGCGAGGACGCCGCCGAGCCCGGTGGCTTGTAGCAGGGCGAGCCAGCGGTAGCCGTCGAGCTGGTAGGGACGCAGTTGTGCGTGCAGCCCCGCAGGCACGGGCGCGTCCACCGCCCCGGCGGGCTCCCCATTCGCGCCGTCGGTCACTCCGCCCTCTGCCGCAGCGGCCACGGCCAGCAGCCGGTCCACTCCCTCGCGCCAGCGACGGGTCGCCTCGCCAATCACTCCGAGCTGCTCCAGTTCGGCGTATATGCCCGCCTGGAAGGCGGTGACCGCCAGATCACCGGCGCTGCGGGACTGCGGATCGCGCAGGTCGCGCCCCTCCTCCATGAGCCGGGCCAGGCGCACGATCTCGGGGCGGTCGGCCAGGCTGATCCACTGGCCAGAATCCAGCAGCACCTCATCCGCGCCCTGGGCGACCGCGGTCATCAGCCGCTCCACGGGCACGTCCTCCTCCCCCACCTTCACGCGCACCCGCAGTGAGAACCAGTCGGGCCGATAGTCGTCATCGGCGACGTCGGTGGTGATCAGCGGGCTCTCGGCGGCCTCCCGGTAGTCGGGCACCTGCCCGGTCACCTCCACGACGACGCCGTCGATCGCCTCCAGCGCGGGCACAGCCTGGGCGAACAGCCGAGCCGTGCCCATGCCGGTGAAGGCGCCCGGCCGCCACAGCGGACCGTGCGTGGGCGCCAGCGGAAGACAGGCGTCGACGACGCGGCGGGCGAGAGCGTCCTCGGCCTTGGAGTCGCGAACTGTGGGCACGCGGCGAGAGCCGCCGGATCCGGAGCGCTCGGGCGATGCAGGCGCGGTAGCGCCGTCGGCTCGTATCTGTGCCGCCGCGGCGGTGCCGGCGGGCCAGCCCCAGTCCAGTGGCCCGGAACCGACCAGGACCTCCGTGAGACTACCAACGGCGACCTCGCCCCGCCCCGCCCCGGACGCCGTCTCGTAGCGGATGGACCAGGAGGTGTCGGCCAGGTGAGCGGTGGCGTCCACGGCGATTTGGAGCACGGCGACGGGGGTACCCGGGTCGGGAAGCTCCAGGGTGGGGTCCAGCTCGACGATCGGCACTGCGGCGGCCAGGCGCCCCAAGTGCTTGGCCTCGAAAAGGTCGACATCCGCGGCTGGAATGGTGATCCGCTCATCGCGCGACAGCAGTCGCCCCAGTACCTCACCCGGCGGCGGCTCCAGCGGCATCAGGTTGAGGGTGCCGTCTGGGCCGGTAAGCGCATAGCCGTGGGTGGGGCTGCCCAGGGCGCGGGCCTTGGGCGCACGACCCCGGCCGAGGGTGAGTCCCTCGACGGCGGCGAGATCGAGAGCAGGTTTGATGAGCGCGGTCCCGTCCTTCTGCCGCTCAACCCCAATGCCGGCCCGCAGCCCGGGCAGGATGCGCACCGCCTTGCCTTCGCGCTGGGCCGTCGTCAGCGTCACCCCGGCGGCGACGGCACGCCGCAGCGCATCCCAGACGCGGGCCGGCTGTGCCCCCAGATCGATGACGGAGTTGCTGTAGTAGAAGTCGCCGTAGGGATCCACCGCCGCCAACTCGGCCAGGGCGGCCAGTGCGTCCGGAGCCACCTCACCGGCCAGGTCCCCGTTCATGAGGCCGCGCCAGGAGATGCCCTGCTTGACCCAGCCGCGCTTGCCGGCGATCAGTGGTCGCAGGTGCAGGCGGCCGGAGCCGGAGGCGCCGGCGAAACGGCCCATTCCGTAGGCGCCGCGGCCGCCGCCCGGAGCGGCGGTTACCTCAATGGCGACCGCACGGTTCGCCGTCTGCCGGGTGCGTAGCAGTTGGGCCAGGCGGCGCTCCCAGTCGACGTCGCCGGGCGGGGCGGAGGCTGCATGCGCCAGGTGGCGGGCGGTCAGCACCAGGGCGGCCGTGTGCTTGCAGTTCCCGCTCACCGGGCAGGAGCAGGTGCCGGACCAGTTCACGCGCTCACCTGAGGTGCGGGCATAGACCATGGTCTGATAAACCCGCCCCTGCGCGCCGCGCACTGCGGCGGCAAGAATCTCGCCGTTGCCCGACATGGAGAGGTTGGCTACCCGTCCCTGCTCCGCGTAGCAGCGTCCGCGGCCGAAGGCCGGCGCGCCGACCACGGCCGCGATCTCGGCATCGGCTATCCGTGCCGGCCAGTCCTCAGGCGTGATCTCTCGGGCCATGTCCCCACCATACGGGCGGGGTCCGACACCTATCGAACCGGCTCAGCGCAGTGGCGGGCCGCGCAGAAGCACGAACCTCCGAGTCCCTCAGCCCCGCGGTGCTACCACCCGTCGTCCTCCCGCTCGACCTGCGCCAGCGCATCGGTCAGGGCGTCCTTTACTCCGCTGGCGCTGAGCCTGCGCTTCTTGACGCTGAGCCGTTTGAGCGCCTGATTGCAAAGATCCTCGGTGGATACCCATCCGGCCGAGCCGGCACGGACTTCACGCATCAGCGCTTGCAGTTCACGGGGGTGGATCTCCTTGATGGAGTCCACGTGATCGAGCGCGTGACGCCGATAGTGCATGGGCAACTGGGCGGCGTCCATGCTCCGCCACACGAAGCCCTCGCCATCGGTGTAGGCGAATGCGTCGCCCAGCAGCTCATCGACTTTCTGCTCCCGTGACTTCACCACCCGGGTGAGCCCATAGGCGCGGCAGAGCTTGACGATCAGCCGGTGCCGGGTGAGTGGGGACTCGACGTCGCAGATGGCACGAGCCGTTTCGACCACCTGCGCACGTTCCGGCGAGTTCTTGTCCTGGGCGCGATCGAGCACCTCGATTGGCTGCACGCCCTCGGGCCGCCACTGCCGGTACTCCGTAGCAGTCCGTGGTGCGGCCTCCGGGGCGGCCGCATCAGCCGACGCCGCGGCTTGCGTCTGCTCGGGCCGGGGCGCGGGCGCCACGTCCTCCTCCAGCGCCGTTGCCGCCTGTGGCTCCGGCGCCGTCGGCCGTGGTTGAGAGGGCGCCGTCGACGGCGAGGCTGGAGACGCCGCAGACACCGTCGACGCTGCCGGCAGGGCAGGGGCTGCGGCCTGCACGCCTGTCGGCTCCGGCGCGCCTCCGGAGGCGGCGAGCAGGCGCGCGACCACGGCATCCGCATCAGCCACCCATGTGGGCATCCAGACGCGCTCAATCCGCTCCCACCCCATGGAATGCAGCACGTCGACCGGCAGCAGGTCACGGTCCGCGACGCTCGCCCGCCGGCTCCAGCCGGGCCCGTCGAGCAGCACCGCAACGCGCTGTCCCCCGGCCCCGGTGACCACCAGGTCGATCTCGAAGTCCGAGTGCCCGACGCCGGACATCACCTCCGCGCCCGCCTCCCGCAAGCGCTCGGCGATCTGATCTCGGTGCAGGTCCACGGAGGCGGCCGAGCGGGGTCGGCCGTGCGGCGCGATGCCGCTGCGGGCCCGCCCCAGGTACTCGCGCAGGTCCTTCACCCCCTGGTGGGTGGAGCGCTCGGCGTGCAGGTCCTCCGGATCGAAGCTGGAGAATACGACCACCTGCCTGCGGGCCCGAGTAATCGCCACATTCAGCCGCCGCTGACCGCCGGCCTGGCTCAGGGAGCCGAAGTTGAGCGGCAGGTCGCCGCGCTCGTTGGCTGAGAAGGTCACCGACACCAGGATCGTGTCGCGCTCCTCCCCCTGAACATTGTTCAGGTTGCGCACGAACAGGCCATCAGGCGCCTTCAGCGCGTCAATGATGCGCTTGCGGCCGCTGTTGCGCAGCTCGGCCTCGATCAACTCGCACTGGTGATTGTTGAAGGTGATGATTCCCAGCGACGGCGTGGCCTGCGGTGATGCCTCAAAGCGCCTGCTGACCTCGTCTACGATCTGCCGGGCCTCCACGGGATTGGTGTTGGGTCTGATACCGCGGTGCTTGGCCGTCTCGGCGCGGTAGTAGGTGCCGTTGACGCGCCGCAACGAGATGCCGTAGCCGTCCGGCCCGTCGTCCGGAGCTGCGGCCATCACCAGCGGGCTCGGGAAGGACAGCAGCCTTCCGTCGTAGTAGTGCCGGTTGGAGAAGGCGATGAGTGACTCGACCCGGCTGCGGTAGTGCCAGGTCAGGCGGCGGGTTGGGAGGCCTAGCTCCAGGCAGCGGTCTAGGATCGAGTCCGCGCCGCCGTCCCCGGAGGCGCTACGACCAGTTGCGGCCGCCGTGCCCGGCGAGGGCGTGGGCGGCATCTGCTTGGGGTCCCCCACCACCACTGCGGTGTGGCCCCGCCCCAGGGCGCCGACGGCGTCGGCGACGGTGATCTGGGAGGCCTCGTCGAAGACCACCATATCCACGTAACGCCTGTTCGCCGGGAAGAAGCGGGCCACCGAGTCCGGGGACACGAGGATACAGGGGGTGATCGCGGTGATCAGGTCCCAGTAGGAGTTGACCAGCTCACGGACATTCAAAGTGCCCTTGCGGCGCTCGAGCTCGCGGCGCAGCTTCTCGGCGCGGTCACCGGACTCGCGCAGCACGCGGTCGCGACGCCTCAGGACCGCATCGAGCAGCTCCGGCGCCAGCTGTTCGCGCAGGCTCGCCTGCAACCGCCGGTACTCGTCCAGCTGCGCCTCGTGCTTGCCCGCGTCGAAGCCGTCCAGCCCGCTACGGGTGGCGCAGGCGTTGAAGACTGCCTGCACATGCGGCGCCGCGGACGTCCCCATGGCCTCCACCAGTGCCTGGCGAGCCGCATAGTAGGACTTGCCCTCCTGCCCCGGTGCGTGCAGGTGCTCGCGATACGCCTCCAGCTCGCCCCGCGAGTCCGCCAGCTGGCGACGCAGTCCCGCCATTGCCGCGGCGTCGTGGCCGGGTGCCTGCAGCTCCAGTGCCCTGCGTAGCGCCTCGCGAACCCGGGTGGGGCGCATGCCGTTGTCGTGCAGGTTGAGCAGCAGGTCCCCGATGCCGGTCTCCTCGCCCAGGCGCCGGGCGACGACGTCGAGCGCGGACTGCTTCTCCGCCACGAACATGACGGTGCGCCCCAGCGCCAGGGAACGGAAGATGAGGTTGGCGACCGTCTGGGACTTCCCCGTGCCGGGAGGCCCCTCAACCACCAGGTTGCGCCCGGAGACGGCGTCGGCGATCACCTGGGCCTGGGCGGAGTCCGCCACCAGGGGCAGGTTCTCCACCACCTCATCGAGATCCGTCGCCGACCCGGCCGCCTGATCCGCAGCGCCGGCGCCGGGAGTGCCGCCCAGCAGGCGCGCCACCAGCGGATTGGCGATTATGGTCGGCCAGTCCTCCGCGAGGTCCCGCCACATGCGGTAAGTGGAGAAGCGGAACAGCCCGAGGTGGACGGTGGGCTCGACGCGGTCGCGGCGACCTGCGGCACGCAGCTGCTGACGCAGCTTGTCCAGCGTGGCCTCAACATTGACGCCGTGGTCGTCGTATACGGGCTCACGCAGCGCCGTCAGCTCGATGCCCGTATCCGCCTGGAAGCGTGCGAGCAGGGAGTAGTTGGGGGTGGACACGCCGGCCTCATCCAGCGACACAATGAACGTGTCCCCCTCCCGTTCCAGCTTCACGGGGATAAGGATCAGGGGAGAGCGCACACGCTGACCATCGGCGTACCAGCAGAGCGTGCCGATCGCGAGGTACAGGTTGTTCGCCCCGGTCTCCTCCAGGGTGGTGCGAGCGGATGCGGCCAGGTTCTGTAGGCGCCGCACGTACTCCTTGCTTCCAAGAACCGCACCCACGGTGTGCGCCTTCAGCAACTCCGTGGCGTCATCCGCCGCCTGCGCGGCGCCCCGGGCGGGCCTGCCGCCGAAGCCGGCTGCGGCCCTGAGGCCCAGGTTGTCGCGCTTGTTGACGATGTCCTCGAAGTCGCCGACGAGTTCCGGCGGCACCTTGAGCTCGATCGCTGAGCGCGCGGTGCGGTCGATCAGCGGGTTGCGCAGGGACAGGTCTAGCAGGGACCGTTTCCACTCCTCCACGCGCGCCGGTGCCGCATCCGCCGCCCGCCCGGTGCCCGGCTCGGGCGCCGGGCGCGTCTGGTCTGCGGGCGCGGGCGTCGGAGCGGACAGGCCCGCAGCATCCTGTTCCGCCCGGGCGGCGGACGGGGGCAGGGGCAGCTCCACGACGACGTCGTCCTCGTCGCGTTCGAGCACCGGCTGCGGCACCGCACCGCCGGAGCGTGCCGCAGCGAGCGGAACCACCAGGGTCAGTTCTGCGAGGGTGGCCTCCACGATCTGCTGGGCCGCGTCACCCGGCGCGTGTAGCACCCCCGCGGGCGAGCGCAGCGCGGCAACCGGGTCTATCAGTCCGATGCCGCCCTGCCGCACCCCTGCGGCGAAGGCCTCCGGGGAGCCATCCGTGCTCACCGCGTCATTCCTCGCGTAGCCGAGCAGCACCGAGGCGGGCGTCAGCGCCAGCACCGGGTGGCCCCCGAGCTGTTCCAGGATGCCGGCGAGCAGGACTGCGACGTCGAGCGCGCTGCCGGAACGCGCATCCATGACCTCGCCCGCGGTGCGGACCGTAAGCGGATCCCGCCCTCGAAAACCATCCCCGTCCGCTGCGATGCCGCGACTGCGCAGTAGGGCGCAGGCCGCATCGGCAACGTCGTCGGGTGCAGAGGCGGCTGTACCCAGGCCGGCGCGCAAGCGCGCCTGCGCTGCCAGCGCCTGAACCGCAGGCTGATCGGGCTGGACGAAGGTCGCCAGCGCCGGGCCGGCCCAACAGTCGCCTCCGGCCTGCTGCCACTGGCGCGGGGGCAATGCGGACAGGGCATCAATCCGCCGGACCAGCTTCGCACCATCCCGAGTGCGCAGCTCCACGCGCCCGTGCGCAGGACCCGGCTGATCGACCTGCGCCAGGTTGTCCCGGTTCAGTTTCAAGGCCCTGCTGGTGTGCAGTTCGCGCTGCGCACCCGCGTCCCAGGTGAACCGCCACGGCTCGACCAGCTCGTGGCCGCCGTCGTCCTCAATAATGGTCACGGTCGCCTCGACGGGGCCCGGGGCGCCTGCCACAGAGTCGGGAAGGCTCAGGGCAACGGATACCTCCGCCTCCAGGCCTGCGACCGCGTGCGCGTAGCCGATCACGGGCGCGCACTCGACCTTGATACCGACGGCGTCGAGCGGGCCGCGGCGTGCGCCCCGGCCGTCGTCGATGCTGCCTATGAGCTCGCGTATCTGCTCACGCCCCGACTCAGCTCTAATCAGCCGCAGCAGCTCGCTCACGGCCACCAGGGCCGCGAGGGTCTTGTCGGCGTCGAAACGAGCCCCGTGTACCGCTTGATTGCGGAAGCGGCGCACCTCGTGCAGCTTGCTGCCCGCGCCCGGTGGCAGCGGCATGAGGTAGCGGCCGTTGGAGCCACGCGCGGTAAGGATGCGGATCTGGATGGACAGGTCCGCCAGGTCGGGGAGCTCCGGAACCGGGCCCGACCCGGCGAGCAGAGCACGCAGCATTTCAGGTGTGCAACGATTCCCCAGCGTGTTGCGCAGGTAGCGCTCCAGGTAAGGCGGGAGAACGCTGAGCATGCCGTGCAGGGCCAGGTCGTGATTACTGAGCTTCATGGATTTCGGTGCGGAGATGGTTGAGGTTGCCCTGAGCTACCGGGCGTTTGAGCGTATGCCCAGCACTCCCCGGCGGACGGCTCCACAGGGCGGGGTGGAGCCGACTCGAGCAGGCTACCGGCTCCTCACGACACGAATTGCTAGACGTTCGCTCCGCAGGTCCTACTCAGCGCCGCCGACGCACGATCTGGGCGATCAGTTCCCGGCTGCAGCCGAGTGCCTGGGCGAGGGCGGTGTAGGACCAGCGCTTCGGCTCGGCCTCGCGGAGCCGGTCGATGAGCTCGTCCCGCTCGGCCCGGTAGCGGGCGGCCAAGGCGTCGGCCTCGAGGGCCTGTGCGTGCAACTCGGCGGCCCGGGCCGCCAACGGGTCGGATACTCCCATTGAGCGTGCCGGAGGGCGGCCATCCCCGTCTGGGACGGCCGCCCTCCGGTTGCGCACTGTGCGCAGCGGGTCAGAGCCCACCTGAGAGCCCCCGCGAGAACTCCGTGATCAGGCTCGGCACCGCGGTGTCGAAGCCAACGACGTCGAGCATGCCGGCATCGTCCGGGTCGGCGATGGAAAAGCCCGTGGAGGTCATTCCCACCACGACGAGCCTGGCGGGGATGCCGCTGTGCTCGCGGTAGCGACGCAGCGCCTGGAACGGGTGGATGTCACCGGCCCAGGTCTCGTTATCGGTGTAGATGACGAAGGTGTCCACTTCCAGGTCGTGCTCGGCGGCGTACAGCATGGGCAGTGCGCAGTCCGTACCACCGAAGGGCATCGCGTCCACCACCTTCAGCGCGTCGTCGAGACGACGGCGGGGGCTGATGTCCAGCGGGGCCATGGCGGCCGGCTGCCAGTATCCCGGGCGAGCGCTGGAGAAGGCGAAGGCGGCGGAGCCCGGCTCGGTGGCCAGTTGCACCAGCGCCAGCGCGGCCGCCGCCTCGCGGGCCGTCAAGGCCATGCCGGAGATCGGCATACCCATGGAGCCGGACACGTCGACGGCCAGCATGGTGCGCTTCCCCGCACTCTCCGCGGCACCGAAGGCCGCGTAGAAGGCGGCGTCCAGCGCGTCGGCAACCTTCGTCGTCGGCGTCCAGGCGCTCTTGCCGCGCCGGGAGAACCCGGAGGCGTAGGTGCGCTGGGCGATCAGCGCGGATACCGGGTGCACGCGGGCGGCACGCAGGCGCTCGGTGTCGGTCAACTGCGCGCAGACCTCATCGGTGCGCCCGCCCATTGCGGGCAGCAGCCCCAGTCGGGTCAGGCGCGGCAGCTGGCGCATGAGTGCGGTCAGCGGCACCCCGGCGTCGAGCAGCGCATCCCAGACTTCGGGCCGGGCCAGCGCCGCATCCGGCAGCATCTCCCAGGTCAGGCGGTAGTCGCGGACGATCCGCGCCCAGGTGGCATCGGCGTCGGCCCGAGCGGCATCCACTTCCTGAGCCTTGACGAAACCCTCGATCAGGGAGGGCACCTCCTCCCCTACGGTGCCGTGGGCGATCCAGTCGAGGGTGGCGCGCATGTCGGCCTCCGCGGCGGCCGGGTGAGCCAGGCGCAGCAGGTCGCGGTGCGTCCAGCCGTCGCGCTGGCGGTACTTGACCGCCTGGTAGGCGAGCTGCTCGGCGGTCTTGGTCGTGTACCAGGAGCCGACGGCGCGGCGCAGGCCGCGCCCCCATCCACGGAACTGCTCGACGTAGGTGGCGAAGGTGAACAGGTGCGTTCCGGTGCGGGCCACACGCGGCAGCGCCGCGAGCGCGGCGTCACGGGCCTGCGACACGGAGGCGGCGTACGCCAGGGCGAACAGCGTCGGGTTCTGCTTCGGCGCAGCACCGGCGGTGGAGACCTCGATGATCGTGTTCACCAGCCCCTGCGGGTCGGCGACCGCCATGCGGTGCAGGACCTCGGCGTTCTCGAGTGCCAGCGTGCGGGCGTCGGTGTAGTAGGTACCGCCGTCCACCCCCAGGATCAGGAAGCGACGCAGGCGGGCGGCGTCATCGAGCGCGAAGCCGTAGCCGCCGGCGGCGTTACGCACCTGGCCGGTTCGAGCCGACTCACGCTGCGGCGTGCGCCGAGTACTGATGCCCTTCAAGAAATCCATTTCTTCTTCCCTCTCCTTTCCTGCTTACGGGGATATGAGATGTGCCGGGGTGGCGGCGGGCGTGTTCTTGCCCGCCGGACAAGCGGTGTCAACCGCGCTGTTGGAGAGCGATAACCGACCGGCTTCGGCCCGCCGCCATCCCGCACGAGCACAGGGGGTGCGCCCGTATTCAGGCTGCACGAACGGCGGAGGCGGGCGTGTGTTCGGCCTCCGGATCCTCCGAGGAGGGTTGGGGTCGAACCAACTAATACCGATAACCGAAGACCTTCCGGCCCGCGGGCGCACCGTTCGCGCATATCGGCCGTGGCCGACTCGCAGGAGTGTAGACCCCTACACACCCGGAACTCAATCCATCCTCACCGGTGATGTTTGTGAGGTGACACACCCGCCCTACCACGCCGCCCGCCAGAACCGGCTCCCTACCAGCACGCGAGACCGTCTCAGAGCCCTCCGACTCCGGGCCGCGTCTCGTACACGAGTTCTCTGCAAAGACACGACTTTTGGAGCTTCGCGTGCGCTGTGTACGCGCAAAGCTCCGGAACTCGTGTATCCGACGCAAACTCGTGTTCCTGCCACCGCGCCGACTCCCACGCCCCCCACGCCATCGGCCCGGGCAACATATGTGCGCGAGCGGGCGTGAACCTGGCGGACTGTCCGAGCGGGCGTGGCACGATGACCGGAGCCGACCGCTCTACCCTTGAGCTACCGGCGAAGCGCCGACGAGGACTCGAACCCCGAACCGCCGGTCCGATAACCGACCATCTCCGGCCCGCCCGAACGCTTGTACCGTAACGCTCGCCCGGTACCCCGTCAACCACCCGTGATACCACCGCCCGAGCCGGAGTCAATAGGTCCGAGTTCGCTCGACAGACCCTCACGGCCTCTGCGGCGTGAAGATCCGTCCTTCCGCAGGCGAACATCCCCTCGCTAGGGGAAGTCAGTGAAGGGAGATGTCCGCGTCCGTGACCCGCCAGGCGTGGAAGGGCACGGTCAGCCCGGCTCGACTGGGAGCACACAGGAATGGGCCGGCCTCGGCTACGGCGTCCTCCGGGAAGGGCAGTAGGCGCACCATGCGCAGTGCAGCGGTGCCGTCGGGCGCGATCAGACCGGCGCGCATGGTGATTGCATCGCCCTTGCGGCTGACGCGGATGCGCACGCGCTTGCCCTGCCAGTCGGGCACGGGTGCCACCGACCAGTCGGAGTTGCCGGCCGTGACTACGGCGCCAAGTTGGCAGGCGCCGTCGGAGAACTCCACCCCGGCCTTGACCCAGTTCTCGGCGTCGACGCGCACCATGATGCCGGCCTGGTCGAAGTTCTCGGTGAAGGCGGCGGTCATGTCCACCTCGACCGCGGTGTTCTGCTCGAAGGGGGCCAGCAGGGCGTGGGCGGTGTCGACGATGAAGCCGTAGCTGGTGCGTCGCCAGGCGTCGGACTTCTCCACGGCGGTGACCAGCAGGTCTCCGTCCCTCTCCTCGACTGCGGCGGGCGGGTTCAGCCAGTGTCCTGCGGACCAGGGAAGCGTCGTCATGATCCGAGCCTAGCCGCTGTCGCGCGCTTGGCGCCGGGAAACGAAGCGCCTCAGGCGCAGCGCCCCCGATACAGGCCGTTGCAGATGGGGCGGGAGCCGCAGTTCAGGCAGTCGCCGTCGAATTGGGGCACGTGCAGCTGGGCGGCGGGAATCTCCCAGCCGAGCGGGGCGCGCAGGCGCCAGGGCCTGCGGCCCTGAGCGGTGTAGGACAGGCCGGAGCGATGGGCCTGCACCGACTGGTTGCGCTTGGAGCCCATCCGGTAGGTGCGCCCGTCCTTGATCAGCGTGGAGCCGGTCTCGATGAAGGTCATGGACACGTCCGCCTGCTCACACTGGGCGCGCAGGGAGCGGACCCAGTCGACATCGAGCGGGCGGGCGCCGCCGTAGTTCTCCCCGCCCACGATCAGTTGCTCGATCTGCCCATCAGCCAGGTAGCGGCCAAGCTCGATGGGGCCGATCAGGGGCGCGGCCATGGCGCCCTTGTGAGTGAAGGGCAGGTCGAGCAGCACGGGCAGGCGCTGGTCGGCGCGGCGCTGGTTCTCGATGGAGACGGAGAGCATGACGTTGTCCCAGCCGTCGCCCCAGTCATTGGGCAGGCAGCGGGCGACCCGGTGCGGGCGCTTGGTCAGCAGGAAGAACTTCACGTCCGGGCGGGCACGGATGATGTCCCAGGCCTCCTCGCGCCAGGGGTCGGCCTGGCGCAGAAAGAAGTCGCTGGTCATGCATACGCGCAGCATCTCTCCGGCGCGCACCTTGTAGGCGCCGGTGCGGTCGACGGCGAGGGGGTAGCGGAAGCCGTCGGACCCGACGCGGCGGATGAGCTCGCCGTCGACGCCTCGCGAGGCGTCTTGGAACATCATGAAGCAGTTGTCGCAGCCCTCGGATACGCGACGGCAGCCGTGCCAGGGGTTCCAGGTGTCGTGCACTTTCCTCCTAATGGGGCGGGCGATGCCGAGTCCGGGGCGGGGCGCGCCAATTCCGCCAAACCGCCCAGACGAATCCAGTTTACCTCGATTCGACGTCAACGGATTGCGGGGCACCGTCTCCTGCGCCACTCCTGCGCAGATTCCCCCGCAGGAGCCGCTTCCGCTAGCCGCCGCCGATGAAGCCGCCCCTAGATGGCGGCGGGCGGCGCCCTCCACTTGGAAGGACGCCGCCCGCAGCGCGAGCCGATTGCGCTTGCGCGCCTCAGGGGCAGGTAATGACGAAGTCGAAGCTCTTCGTCTCCGTGGATCCGCTCGGGGCGGCCTCGCCGGTGACGGTGTAGGTCGTTCCGTCGACTTCAGCCTCCGCGCTGCCCGCCTGACTGCGGTAGCCCTCGATATTCGTGAAGTTGAGGGATGCGTCATCACCAGGAACGATTGTGATCAGGCGCACCTCGCTTGAGGAGTCGTCGATCGCCATAGACACCGAGCGGACTCCCTGGTCAGTGACCACGGCGTCTAGCGGGCCAACACCGATCGTGGTCTGCCCGTCTTGCGAAGTGCAGGCCACCCCGACGTTCTCGATTTCAAAGGGCTCACCCCCTAGCGTGCCGGAGAAGGAGCCCCCTACCTCGACGCCGTCGACGGGCAAGGGAGCGTCCGCGCCCGGATCCGCCTGAGAGTCGGTTCCCGCACCGGCTTCAGTCGCGGAGTCGGCGGCTGCGGGTGAGGAGGACTGCTCGGCGTCGTTCGAGTCGCTGCTGCAGGCGGCAAGGCCGAGCGCGAGTACGAGTGCGGCCGCCGTGGAAGCGGTCTTAAGGAGAGGAGTGTTCATCTTGGTGATCCCGTCTGTCAGGAGGTGCTGGGCGGACGGCGCCTCGGGGCGCCTACAGCCACGAAGCTACCAACATAACGTTTTGAATGCCTCGACATGAAGAGTTGATTCCGCCTCGACGACGACGCGCCTGTCATCGGCATGCGACCACGGACACGTTCAGGGCCGTTCCGGTTGGTGTGCTAACGGCGCGGCCCCTGAGACCGCAGCGCGTTCGCCTCCCAAGCGGCCACGGCGGCCAGCTCCCGCGGGACGCAGTCACGCCGCCCCGCTCGCGTGAGCGATCGGCGGGCCGTCGCCCGCGTCCGGTCGGGCCTCACAGGTAGTGGGCGCGCAGGTCCTCCGGTGACTTGGCGGACAGGTCCGCCAGCGTCACGTCGAAGACCGTGCGCGCGCCGGACTCGCCCCGGGCGGCCAGCCTCACCGCCGCCCGCCCCATGGCGGCCACGACGGAGCCGGTGAACTCCGGGTTGGAGTCGAGCTGGAGCTCGAAGTTCACGGTCTCGGCGACGTCGTCGGAGGTGTGTCCGCGGCGAACCACGGTGCCGCCGTGCGGGATGCCGGCGTGCTCGGCGGCCAGTTCCTCGGCAGTGATGAAGTTGACGGTGGTGTCGTAGTCGGCGAAGTAGTTGGGCATCTCCTTGATCTCCCGCTCGATGCGGGCCAGGTCGGCACCCTCCTCGGCCACCACGTAGCACTCGCGCGTGTGCATGGAGCGGGTGGTGAGTTCGACGTCGTCACCGGCCTTGACCGCGGCGACGGTCGCCTCGACCGGGCGGGTGTACTGCTTGGCGTCCACGACGCCGTCGATGCGGCGCAGGGCGTCGGAGTGCCCCTGGGAGACGCCGGGGCCCCAGAAGGTGGTGGTGGCGCCGTCGGGCAGGACGGCCTCGCCCAGGACCCTCATCATGGAGAACAGGCCCGGGTCCCAGCCGGTGGAGATCACGGCCACGTGCCCGGATGCCTTGGCGGCGGCGTCGACGGCCGCGAAGTGCTCGGGGATGCGGGCGTGGGTGTCGAAGGAGTCGACCGTGTTGAACAGGGCGGCGGCGGCCGGGGTCTGTTCGATCAGGTCGGTGGCCGAGCCGCCGCAGTTGAGGCAGACGTCGACCTTGTCCGCCCAGGCGGGCATGTCGTCCACGTGCGCGACGGGCGCGCCCTGCGTGGTGACCGTGGCCGGGTCGCGCCGGGTGAAGACGACGACGAGTTCCATGTCCTCGTTCTTGGTGATGGCCTGCTCGGCTCCGCGCCCGAGGTTGCCGTATCCGTTGATCGCTACCCTGATCATGCTTCCTCCTGATGTGCTTGCTTCGGGACGATCCTAGAGACCAGCCGTGTTGCCGCCGTGTGACAGGCCAGGAAGTGGTCTCCTCAGGAGGATCAACCGTCCCGCGCGCGTGTAGGGGACAATGTGCCCGGCCAATGACGCAGCACAACGGAAGAGGCAGCATGATCGATCTGCTCAGGGAACGGTTCGAGGCGCATCCGCACCGGCATGAGGGCATCTCCTGGGACGCGGTCGCCGCCCGCCTGGCCGCGCATCCCGAGGCGCTGGCCGCGCTCGGACGCATGGAGGACACGGGCGGGGAGCCGGACGTGGTCGGCTACGACGCGCAGGCGGACGAATTCGTCTTCTACGACTGTTCGGCCGAGACGCCCGCCGGCCGGCGCAGCCTGTGCCTGGATGATGAGGCCCTGCGCTCCCGCAAGAAGAACCCGCCGCGGGGCAGTGCCGCGGGCGAGGCGGCGGAGATCGGCGTTGAGCTCATGGGCGAGGCGGACTACCACCACTTGCAGAGCCTGGGCGAGTTCGATCGGAAGACCTCGACCTGGCTGGCGACGCCGGTGGATGTGCGGACGCTGGGAGGCGCACTGTTCGGCGACCGGCGCTTCGGCCGGGTCTTCGTCTACCACAACGGCGCCGACTCCTACTACGGGGCGCGTGGCTGGCGCGGCGTGCTGCGGGTTTAGCGGTCGCGCTCAGCGCGCGGCCGGGGTCAGCCGATAGACGCTCATGCCGTCTTTGAGGTTTTGGAGGCAATGAAGGCGTCAAAGTCTAAGGGCTCAGCAGGCCCACTCGCCTCGCCTTCCGCAAGCGCCTCGCGCAGTGCCGTCGGCCCCGCCGCGCGGCGTGCAATGGCTGCTGCCCAAGGATCGTCGGGCAGGGCCACGAGCCCATCGGTGGCACCGGGCCAGTGCAGGGGCGGGGAGAAGCCGGCTCGCGCGAGCGCCGTGCGGATGGCGGCGGCTTGGGGATGGGCGATCACCGGCGGGTAGGCGGCCCCGGGGTTGATGACGTCCAGTTCGGCGACGGCGGCGTGCAGGCGCGCCAGGCGGGTGCGACGCCGGGTGAGCTCGGCACCTATCCCCGGGGCGGCGAGCCGGGCGCGGTAAGGGCCCGGCATGGGGGCGGGCGCCCAGGCGAGGTCGAGCAGGTCCTCGACGGCGTCCATGAGCGCGGGCACATCCCGGTGGCGCTCGGCGATCGCGGCGACGGCGGCCAGGTCCGCGTTCAGCTCGTCCCCGGTCGGCGCCGCCGGGCGGACGAGCCCGTGGACCACGCCGCCGAGCGGGATGGGCAGCAGCTTGCGCAGGCTCGCCACCAGGTAGTCGGCGTTGTCGAGGTCAGCGGCACCGGTCCCGGGTCCGGCGTCTGTCAGCAGTTCTTCGGCACGTTCCAGTGCCGTGTGGGTGGCGTCGACGACGATGCGCGCCCCGGTCGAGCGGGCGGCGGCGAGCACGGTGCGGAGTTCGCCGTCGGCCCGGTTGCCGAAGGTCTCGGCGTGCAGGATCAGTGGCGGCCGGTCGCAGGCCGCGAGCGCGGCGGCGAGGGCGCCGGGGGCGAGCAGGCCGGATGGTGCGCAGTCGACGTCGGTGACGTGCAGGCCCTCGAGCTCGAAGGGGGTGGTCATGGCGGTGCAGCGCACGCGGGGCGCCAGGACCTCGCGGACGCCGTCGGCGCGAGCCTCGCGGGCCACCAGGGCCAGCGCGTGCCTGCCCGCGGCGGTGAACACGGGCAATGCCGGCTGGGACGTAGGCATGCGCCCAGGGTAGGCCCGGCGCACACTGGTCGAGAGGGACAAAGCACTCGCGGCGTACCTGACGCACATCGCCCCCGTTTGTGTAAACCACGTTTTCTCCGTCAAGCCGCGCGGGGATAGGAGAGTCTTTCACCATGGGGCGCATCACCACGAGAAGACCTTATGCGCCGATGGACATAACCACGATCATTCAAACGCGGACAGCACCTTGGTGGATGCCGTTATATATTCTCGCATGCCCGCACGCACGTCATCCATGGAATGTTGATCACCACCCTCGAGAACATAGCCGAAGGCAGCCAGCGCTATCGCAGAGAACACGCGGGCAGGGAACCCTTCCCCGCCGCGGGGCCGTACACCCGCGAGCATTGGATACGCCTTCCGGAGCACCAACTCCATTTCGGCGCGAACATCCGTGTTATGGGTACGCAGATCCCACAGCGCCATAGTACGATCCCGATCCTCAACCAGAACGGCGTAAACAGCAGCTATCCCGCTTGCACGGTCCTCACGCGCGGAGTCGAGCGCTGCGGCGAACCGCGCCAAGAATTCGGCTGCCATTTTGTCGGCCAAGTCGTATTTCGAGCTGTAGTGGCGGTAGAATGTCGTGCGGTTGATGAGTGCATCATCCAAGATGTCCTGCACTGTCACATGTCGGAACCCCTTAGCGGCCAGCAGCTTCACGAACGTGGCCTGGATGTTGGCGCGCGTCTTAACGACGCGCAGATCCTCCCTGCCTCTCATGGCAGTCCTTCCCCGGAACGATCCTGCCGTTCCGTCGATATACACATACAGATCGGGTGACGATGTTGCTTATCATTATACTGCATCTCGTTTTGATGGTTGCGAAGACCAACCATACAGGGCACTCTGAACCCACCAGATACAAGTCAACCAACACAGGAGGCCGACAATGGAGGACTTCAAGGTCAAGGGCGAGGCGAAGTCCGTAACTACGAGTTACGGCGCGGAACTTACCTACTGCGAGCGCGGCGAAGAGCACGACGAGATAGTCGTATTCCCGGGCTTCTTCTTCTACACGTTCATGGAGTTAGTTGAGGCCATAGCCGAGCGCTATCACGTGTACGGCCTGGTCATGCGCTTTGACGGCCCCGTCAACGAATTTGATGCAGACGAAAGCATCAACTGGGCCAAGCAGTGGGGCAGGGACGAGTATGAGTTCTGCAAGATTCTCGGCATTGATCGCTTCATCCACTTCGGTAAGTGCCACTCCACCACGCCGGGCTGGTACATGGCAAAGAATCACCCCGAGATGGTGAAGGCACTTGCGAGCTTCTTCCTGGCGCCGCATCTGAAGGGCCAGACCGACAATCAGTGGTTCCAGATGATGAATTCAGGCGACCCCGCCCAGATGATGGCTGCCGGTCTGCGCAAACCCGAAGCAGGTCTGACCAAGAAGATGGAAGAGGTTCAGGCTATCGGCATAAACAAGGCCGACCCTGAGCGGGCAAGGGCCATGGCGAGCATCATCCAGAAGTATGCCGGCGCATCAGAAGGCGTGTGGGACAGCCTGGAGGAGTGCGACGAGTTCCTGCGCAGCGTGAACATTCCCGTGGGCTATCTCTTTGGCACTGACGACCCGTTCTTCAACGACTTCTACGACAGCAACCTATACGCCATCAGAAACACGCGCGGGGCGCGTACGGTACTCCTGCAGGGCGAGTGCCACCTGATGGAAATCGACTGCCCGGAGCGCGTGGCAGCCGAGTTCTTCAGCTTCATAGCAGACGTCGAGGCGGGAGGCGCCAACGAGATCCTCGAGCGACACTAGGTCATTTCCCGATCCCTGGTGGCCGGGCCGCCTCCTGGTCAAACGGCCCGGCCACCAGGGATAAGCCTCGGTTTTTCAGCAAGCGTCCGGGTGTAGTTTGGGGGTGCCGGGACTGGTTTGGTCGGGGTTGGTTCTGGCGTGCGGGTGTGGGGTGTTGCCGTGTGTGGCGTCAACGACGATGAGCGCCCCGCTGTGGCGGGCGCGTGCAGGCCGCGAGCGCTGTGGTGAGCGCGCCGGGTGCAAGCAGGCCGGAGGGGCCGCACTCGATGTCGGTGACGCGCAGGCCCTCGAGTTCGAAGGGGATGGCCATGGCGGTGCAGCGCACGCGGGGTGTGAGGACCTCGCGGACGCCGTCGGCACGGACCTCGCGGGCGACCAGGGCAAGCGAATGCCGGCCCGCGGCGGTGAACACGGGCGAGGTCGGCTGGGACGGAGGCATGCGCCCAGGGTAGGCCCGGCGCAGACCGCCCGCCGAGTAGAGCCGCGGGCGCTTGCCGGGCGGCAGGGATGTGGGCGAGCGGTCTCAGAGACCCGCGAGCGTCTTTGCAGTTTCCCCGCCCGTCAACGCACCGGGATTGCGCAGGCCCGCGCCGGCCAGGCGCGTGAATCCGAGCTTCTCGTAGTACGGCAGCATTCCCGGATCACAGCACAGATCGACGGCGTACATGTCGTCGAGCTGGGCTAGCAGTCGACGCACCAGTTCCGCGCCGATCCCCCGGCCCTGGTAGTCGGGGTGGACCTCGAGCCAGGGGATGAAGGCGTTGAGCACGCCGTCGCTGATGGCGTTGATGTAGCCGATGACGCGGTCGCCGTCGAGCGCCCAGACGCGCCGGTAACTGCCGTCCATGACCGCCACCAGCTGCTGCGGGGAGGGAGGAGACGGCCAGCCGACGAACATGCCCTCGATCTGTCCGGGAGCGACGGCGCCGCGGCCGGTGAGGTAGGTCAGCTCGTCCATGGCGGGGATCCTACGGCGGAATTGCTCCCAGCAACGTATGTCACTCAGCCCTGGGCTGCGCCACTTCACCGTCTGCAACGCCACTTCGGGGTTAACAACGCCGGTTAACCGTCTGCTGAAAGCTCCTGGGGTATACAGCAGAACGTTAAGTAGCGTTGTTAACGTCCAACCGGCGCAGCAGACACCTCGGCCCCGATGCAATCACCACACACCCAAACCGGAAGAACCGGTAACACCGCAGACGTCGCACACGGGCGCGCGGTCACTCCTCGATGATCGGGAAGCACGCATCCGTAACCCAGGTGGACGGGTCGGGGTTGTGCGCCGGGCCGACCCGGTAGATGTTGAGCATGGGTCCCGTGCGAAGGTTGTGGGCCGCGATGTAACTACCGATCGCCGCGGTGACCTCCGGCATGCCGTCATATCCGCCATGTAGCGTGGCGGCCACGACGTCGCGCGCAGGCACCTCGCGGCATTCCAGCGGCGCCACCGGCGTGAAGGTTTCCGGGACCCTGATCCAGACCTCGATCTCCACATCGGTCTCCCTGTACTCCGGGTCTAGGTAGGTCGCCCCGCCCAACCCTTCGTCATGGCTGGGCAGTTCCAGGCCGCTGCGTTCCATGAGCGGCACGATCTCCTGCCACAGTCGGCCCTCGTCGTTGTAGGACGGCAGGACGCGGCGCAGGACTGCCACGGTCATGGCAGGCATGTGAATCTGGCGGACATCGATATCCATGGTCGACTCCTTGAGATAGGCGTTGATATGTTCAAACGCGGCGCTCATGCGTTCCAGACGTTCCCGCTCGGCATCCAAGCGGTCGCCGTGGGCGGACATGATGGCGCGCACACGCGTCGGATCACCACGGTTGGCCATAATCTCGGCGATCTCGCCGACCGGCATTCCGGCGTCACGCAGTCGCACGATCCAATGCGCGTCAGTGAGCTGAGAGGGCGCATAGGACCGGTGCCCGGTGAATGGGTCAATGGCGGCGGGCTCGAGTACACGCTGCTCCTGGTAGTAGCGCAGCATCCTCACGCTGATCGCCGTGAGCCTGGAGAACAGACCAATACGCAGCAGTCCCTCGTCGTGATCCATGCCTCCATGGAACATCCTCACACCGTGTCAGATGCAAGGGGGCGCGTCATCCCCTCGCACGGGCTATACACCCGACATAACGTAGGGTATGTAGCTACACAGGAGGTGTTGACATGCCCTCGATCACCGCTCGCGACTTCAACCACGATGTCAGTGCCGCCAAGCGGGCGGCCAATGAGGGACCGGTCATCATCACGGACCGAGGCAAGCCGGCTTACGTTTTACTGACCATCAACGACTACCACCGACTCGGGGAGACGGGCGCCTCGCTCGTGGACAGGCTGAGCATGGATGACGACGTCGACGTCGAGTTCGAGCCGGCCTCTATCGGTCTGAAGGTTCCGGAGTTATGAGCTACCTGTTGGATACCAATGTAGTCAGCGAGCTCCGCAAGCCCGCCGCGCCGCACACCTGCATGTCCCCGACCCGCGGCCGGAGCGCGACGCACTGATCGCGGCCACCGCCGCGGTCCACGGCCTGACCGTCGTGACGTGCAACGTCAAGGACTTCGCACCGCTGGAGGTAGCGGTCGTCAACCCGTGGGAGGGCATGCCCCGATGAACGAAGCTATCCGGGCAACGCAGTTCCGTCAGTCCAAGAAGGCGCGAACCTGCGAGGCGAAGAGGTCCGGCTCCTGGAAGATGGCGCCGTGGCCGGCGCCGGGGTAGAGCTCCTCGAGCCTGGCGGCGGGCAGGCGCCGCCCCAGGTCCAGCGTGTTGGGGCTGGGAACCATGAGGTCGTTGTCGCCGTTCACCACCAGGACCGGGTGTTCGATCCGGGACAGGTCCTGCGGCTCCTGCCGCCCCCAGCCACGCACGGCCCTGAGCTGGCGCAGGAGCCCGGGCACCCGCGCAGCCGTGTCGGGATGCTTGAAGGCCGCCACGCGGCCCAGGAACTCATCCGCCCTGTCCCAGGCGGTCACGGGGAAGAACAGGTAGTGACGGGTGTCCTTCCGGGTCAGCGCCGCCTTCGCCATGGCCCGGAAGGTCAGGCCCGGCACCCTGGTGATGCCCGCACCTCCCGCCGGACCGGTTCCGGCCAGCACGGCCCTGCGGAACCGCTGCGGATGGGTCAGCAGCAGCTGCTGGGTAACGAAGCCGCCCAGCGAGAGCCCGAGGACGTCGACCCGCTCCAGTCCTGCGGCGTCCAGGAACTCGATAACGCCGTCGACCATTCCCGCAACCGTGGTTGGCGCTAATCCGGAGGAGCCGCCCATGCCGCGGTAGTCGACCGCTACTATCGGGCGGTCCTGCGCCAACCGGTCGACCAGCAGCGGGTCCCAGCCGTCGAGGGTGGCCGCCAGATGGTTCAGGAGCAGTAGGGGTACCCCGCCGTCGGAACCGACCGCCCGGTACGCGAAATGCGCCCCTTGGGGTGTGCTCATGCGCTCGACCGGCGCGTCCACGTATGGGCCGTCGAAGTACTTCACGGCGCTCACTCCCCTGCCTCCACGATGACCTTGCCCGGGGCGGCCTTCCCGGAGGCGGACAACTCCATGGCCTGCTCCAGTTCGTCCAACCCGAAGGTGTGCCCCACCAGCGGCTTGATGCTGCCGTCCTCAATGGCGGGGGTGAGCTGCGCGAGGCGGCCGCCGTCGGCGCGCATGAACAGGAACTTGTAGGAGACCCCCTGCTGCTTGGCGGCGCGGCGCACCTTGCGGCCCATCAGCCACATGACCGGCTTCAGAATCGGCTTGCCCAGCTGTGCCGCGAAGTCGGGGTCGGGCGCGCCAACGACCGAGACCATGGTGCCTCCCGGTCGCAGCACCTTCATGGAGCGCAGGGTCTCATCCTTCCCCAGGGTGTCCAGGACGACGTCGTAGTCCTGGACATGGTCCTCGTACCTCTGGGTGCGGTAGTCCACGACGACGTCGGCGCCCAGCTCGCGGGCCAGGTCGACGTTCTTGGTGCTCACGGTGGTCGCAACCGTGGCGCCGAGATGCTTGGCCACCTGGATGGCGACTGAGCCGAGGCCCCCGGTGCCGCCCTGGATGAAGACCTTGTCCCCCGGCTTGACTCGTGCCTTCTCCATGAAGGCCTGCGCGGCCGTGAGCAGCACGAGCGGCAGGGAGGCCGCCTCGGCAAAGCCGAGCCCGGCGGGCATGGGGGCGAGGTCGGCGGCGTCGACGGCGATGGCCCGCGTGAAGGTGCCGATCCGGTTGATGGCCGGGCGCCCGAACACGTAATCACCCACCGCGAAGTCCTCCACGCCGGGGCCGACCTCGGTGACCACGCCGGCGAGCTCCTGCCCCAGCACCTGCGGCAACCGGTAGGGAATAAGCTGCCGGAACTGCCCGGCGGCGATCATGCGGTCCAGCGGGTTGAGGCCGGCCGCGCGGACTCCAACCACCACCTGCCCCTGGCCGGCCGTCGGCTCGGGTACGTCCAGCCGCTCGAGCGTCCCACCGTTGCGGTAGGAGGTAAGGGCGTAGGCCTTCATCACATGTGCTCCTGTCCCGGTCATGCTCCTGGCGACTAAGCCGTCTGAGAAGGAGCAACCATCTAAGTTCGGAATCCGAACCTAGCCTGCACCGACTGCGCTGTCAACCGGACAGTCCAGCCGACACCGACCTGTCATGCACAGCCTTCACGGGTTCTTCGCGTTCGCAGGGTGCGGCGGGCCGGCGGTCGGCGTGCGCGTCTGGAATGCCGGTGCGAGGGCCCGGGGCGTCTTGGGCGCGGCACCCAATGGGGCACTTCGTGTTTGTGGGCGTGGATCGTGCCCGGAGTCGGCTCGCCCGCGTGCTTAGCGCTGAAGTCGTCCGCTACGCCGGTTCGGGGTTTACTACGCCGAAGAGGCGTACCCAATGATCGGGCTCTGGCCTTGACCCCACTGGCTCTACGTCCGTGACGCGGATCCGTGGACGTCCCCGCCAGCCCAACAACGTTCCCACCGGCCATAACGTCGTCGCCAACCTCAGAACGTCCTCGCAGGCCCCACGACGAGCCCGCCCGGACGCCCGAGCACGACCTCGTGCGCCCGAGTACGACCTCCTCGTCCCGAACACGACCCTGAACAGGCGAACACGACCTTATCCGCCCCAAACCCTCCCGAATGTGGAGGGTTTCAGGCGAATGAGGTCGTATTCGACCGACATGGGGTGCTCGAACACGACCTCATCAGCCCCAAAACGACCTCGCCAGCCCCACAACGACCCCACCCAGACGCCCGAACACGACCACATGCGCCCGAACACGACCCTGAACGGGCGAACACGACCACGTGCGCCCGAACACGACCACGTAGTCGGAGCAGTCCGCACCGAACAGCACCCCAAACACAACCACCCGCAGCCCGCACCACCACACCCACAAACACGAAGAGCCTGCGCACATCCCGGTCGCGAGCCGCGGAGCTCAGTGCTACGCTCCCTGGGTATCAATAGCGGACTCAGAGTGGCGCCGGGCTCGCAGGCGACGAGCGGGCGCAGACGCGGCAAACATGCACGGATGCGCGTCGCACCTGCAGGCGAGCCAACGACCCCGTTCCGCCCACATCGACGCCGCACATACCCATCCAGCAGACCGCGGCGCCGTCGGCAGCCGCAACGGATCAGGGAGTACCAGAGACCATGACGGCACCAGAAACCACCTGCCCCATCGCTTCCAGCCTGGAGCTGCTGGGCGAGAAGTGGACTCTACTGATCCTTCGCGATGTCCACCGGGGCATACACCGGTTCAGCGACCTGGAGGAGAGCCTCGGCTGCCCGCGCTCGGTACTGTCGGCGCGACTGAGGAAACTCGTCGAACACGACATCCTGCGGGCCGAGCCCTACCGGGAGCCCGGCCGCAGGCAGCGACACGCCTACACCCTCAGCACCAAGGGACGCGATCTTGCCCTCGTGCTGGCGGCGCTGCAGCAGTGGGGGCTCAAGCACCTGCCGGACGTGGCACCGATAGCGCCGGAGCCGGTTCACCTGGGCTGCGGCAGCCCAGTCGAGGCGCGCCTGTCCTGTCGCCAGGGCCACCACGTCGAGGCCGACGCCGTCGGCCTTCCGGAATGGTCGTGAGCCACGTCCCGGTCACCGAATGATCCGATCACTCACCTAGAGCGTCACACGTTGAAGCTGAACTCGACCACGTCGCCGTCGGCCATGACGTAGTCCTTGCCCTCCATGCGGACCTTGCCGTGCGCGCGGACCTCGGCCATGGAGCCGTATTCCATGAGGTCGTCGTAGGAGACGATCTCCGCCTTGATGAAGCCCTTCTCGAAGTCGGTGTGGATCACGCCCGCGGCCTGCGGGGCGGTCCAGCCCTTGTGGATCGTCCAGGCGCGCGACTCCTTCTCCCCCGCCGTCAGGAAGGTCTGCAGGCCAAGGGTGTCGAAGCCGACCCGCGCCAGCTGGTCCAGGCCGGACTCGTCCTGGCCATACTCGCCCATAATCTCAGCGTCCAGCGCCTTGCCCGCCGCGGCGGCGTGAATACAATGTATTCACGAGCCACGAGAGGGAGCCGACCGTGAGCACCATGACAGTGCGCATGAACGAGCAAGATGCCGAACTCGTCCGCAAGTTCGCCCAGTTCGAGGGCGTAACCGTCTCCGATTTCGCCCGTACAGCGATCCTGGAGAAGATCGAGGACTCCTACGATCTACAGGAGCTGCGCGAGGCGATCGCGCATGATTCCGGCGAGCGCTTCAGCATCGACGAGATCCTGTCCGAACTCGCCACATGACCGCGCAGACCAGCCCGTACCGGGTCGAGTTGACCATGCGGGCCCGCAGACAACTGAAGAAGATGGACCGGTTTGACGCCAGGATCCTCGCCACCTGGATCAAGAACAACCTCGATGGGTGTGCCGACCCCCGTGCCTTCGGCAAGGGGCTGACCGCGAACCGCTCGGGCGAATGGCGTTACCGCGTGGGCTCCTACCGGATCCTCGCGCTCATCCACGACGACATCGTCACGATCGAGGTCTTCTCCATCGGACGCCGCGACAAGGTGTACAACGACTAAGCCGACTCGCTACACGTTGAACCTGAACTCGACCACGTCGCCGTCGGCCATGACGTAGTCCTTGCCCTCCATGCGCACCTTGCCGTGGGCGCGGACCTCGGCCATGGAGCCGTATTCGACCAGATCCTCGTAGGAGACGACCTCGGCCTTGATGAAGCCCTTCTCGAAGTCGGTGTGGATCACGCCCGCGGCCTGCGGGGCGGTCCAGCCCTTGTGGATCGTCCAGGCGCGCGACTCCTTCTCCCCCGCGGTCAGGTAGGTCTGCAGGCCAAGGGTGTCGAAGCCGACCCGCGCCAGCTGGTCCAGGCCGGACTCGTCCTGGCCGTTCTCGTGGAGCATCTCGGCGGCTTCCTCGGGCTCAAGCTCCACCAGTTCGGCCTCGAACTGGGCGTCCAGGAACACCGCCTCCGCCGGCGCCACCAGAGCGCCGAGCTCCTGCTGCCGGGCGGCGTCGTGCATACCGGCGTCGTCCAGGTTGAACACGTAGATGAAGGGCTTGGTGGTCATCAGCTGGAACTCGCGCAGGATCTCCTCATCCAGCGCCTTGCCGGCCGCGGCGGCCGACAGCAGCTCGCCGTCCTCCAGTACCTTCAGCGCGGCCCGCGCCGCCTCCAGCACGGCGGCGTCGGTCTTCTTGCCGCGCACCTCCTTCTCCAGGCGCGGGATCGTCTTCTCCATGGTCTGGATGTCGGCCAGGATCAGCTCGGTGGTGATGGTCTCAATGTCCGAGGCGGGCTCCACCTTCCCGGCGACGTGGACCACGTCGGGGTCGTCGAAGGCGCGGGTGACGATGCAGATGGCGTCGGCCTCACGGATGTTGGCGAGGAACTGGTTGCCCAGGCCCTCCCCCTCGCTGGCGCCGCGCACGATCCCGGCGATGTCCACGAAGGAGACGGTGGCGGGCACGACCTTCTGGGAGTGGAACATCTGGGCCAGGGCGTCCAGCCGCGGGTCAGGCAGGGGGACGACGCCGACGTTCGGCTCGATCGTGGCGAAGGGGTAGTTCGCCGCGAGAACGGTCGCCCGAGTCAGGGCGTTGAACAGGGTCGACTTGCCGACGTTGGGCAGTCCAACGATTCCGATAGTGAGTGCCACGGGGCGAGTGTAGATGAGTCCGCCCGGCAGGACGGCACCCCGGCCCCTCCGGCGTCTCACCCACGAGGCACCGCCCCGGGATTCGTGTCAGTGGCCCGTGGCATGTTGTCTCCATGTCCACAGCGCTTCCCATCCTGCTCCTGCTCATCGGCCTGCTCGTCGGGGCCGTGACCGGTTATGCCCTGGCAGTGGCGCGCACCGCCACAGCCCGGGCCGGCGGCCGCGATGAGGCCGCCGCACTGCACGCGGAGGCGGCCCAGTGGCGCGCCCGCGCGGAGGAACTGGCGGCCCGCGCCAACGTTGCCGAGGAGCGCGCCGAGCGCGACGGCTCCGTCCTGCGCGCACTCGCCCCGGTCCGAGCCCAGCTGGAGCAGGTCGGCGCCAGGGTGGAGCAGATGGAGAAGCAGCGAGCCGCCCAGCACGCCACGTTGACCGAGCAGCTGCGTGCGGGCGCCGAGTCCGATCGCGAGCTCCGCCGCACGACGACGGCGCTCGCGGGCGCGCTGCGGTCGCGCTCATCCCGCGGGGTTTGGGGGGAGGTCGAGCTGGCGCGAGTGCTCGAAGCCTCCGGCATGATGCGGCACATCGACTTCGTCGAGCAGCGCTCGGTGGCCTCGGTGATCGGCCGCCGAAACGGCGCCGGAGCCGGCCCGGACGGCGCGGCGAAGGCCCGTCCCGACGTCGTCGTGCACCTTCCCGGCAACGGCTACCTGGCCCTGGACGCCAAGGTGCCGCTGGACTCCTACCTAGAGGCCTGCGCCCTCGGCACGGGCGACGACGGCGGCGCCTCCGAGGCGGACACCCAGCGGCACCGCGCCAAGCTGCTGGCCGCGCACGCGAAGGCGCTGCGCGGGCACGTCGACGCGCTGGCGGAGCGCCACTATGCGCGCACGCTTCAGGACTCCCCGGAGCTGGTAGTGCTGTTCGTGCCGGCGGAGCCGATCCTGGCCGCCGCCCTGGACGCGGACCCCACGCTCATGGAGCACGCCCTCGATCGCGGGGTATCCCTGACGACTCCCGCGTCGCTCCTGGCACTGTTGCGAACCTGCGCGTCCGCGTGGGCCCGCACCGCCATCAACGACGATGCGCGCGAGCTGCTCGCCCTGGGCCGTACGCTCTACGAGCGACTGGGCACGGTGGCCAAGCACCTGGACACACTGGGCAGCTCGCTGACACGATCGGTCGCCGCGTACAACCGGGCGGTCGGGTCCATGGAGTCACGGCTCCTGGTGACGGCGCGCCGGTTCGAGGCGCTGGGCGATGGGCTCACCACGCCGGAGCCCGTCTCGCCGGACGACGCCCAGGTCAGGATCTTCGCCAGCGCGGAGCTGACGCGCCCCTCCGAGTAGCACCTGCGAGTCGCTCCGCCCCGAGCCGAACCTGGAGGTCAGCGGGGCGCCGAAAGTGGCTCCAGGACGCCGATAGAAGGACTTGGGCAAGCCTCCCGCCGCGGCCGCAGAGGGCCGCAGCCAGCGCCCACATACCGCCATAATCACAACGGCCGGGTTACATCTGCGGTACCATTCACATAAACTGGCCTCGTGCGATATTTCGCAGCAACCTCCCAGGTACGCCCCGTAGCGTACCTGGCAACCTCTGACCGCAACATGTGGAGGACCACCTTCCTATGGCAGCCGCAACCACAAGCAGCACCCCGTCCGACGTCGGCGCAGCCCAAGTCCCTGACGCCTCCGCGCGTACCGGGGGCGACGACCCCGCCGAGGTGCTAAGCCACCTGAACACGCTTGCAGCCAGGCAGCAGCAGCTGCAAGACCAGCTCAACACGCTTCGGGGCGAACGCGATGACCTCATCCTGCGTGGTCTCGCCAGCGGCCTGAGCTCTTCCGAACTGGCCGCAAAGGCCAAGCTGACCGGGGCGCGCGTCCGCGCGATCGCCGACGCCGCTGCGGACTCCTCCGCCCGCGAGCGCGTAGCGGAGGCGATGTCCAAGCTGGTCGCGCACACCCCCGCGGTCTGCACCACCTACGGCGCGCTCGCCGAGGCCGTGGGCATCGGATCGGCCAAGGGCGTCGCCTCATCGCTTGCCACCAACCCGGCGGTGCCGGCACGTGCAGGCGCCCGAGTCCTGCTGCTGCGCTGGGCCAACCCGGCGCTCGGCGGCTACATCATCCCCACCGAGGAACCCTCATGGCAGACGCAGGGCGATGACACCGCCTCCCGCCTGGAGTGCCTGCGGGCCGAGAACCTGGTGGTGCAGGTCACCGGACCGAATGGCTCGGTGTGGGTAGTCCCCTTCGACCGAGTGATTGCCGACGCCGAGGCGCTCAGCCGCATCATCGGCTGAGCATCCGCCCGGAGCGACGCCGTCGGCCACTGCCGTCAGCAGGTGTGGTCCTGGGCCGGGCGACGCCGTCGCTCCGGCACCTGGCCACCGGCTGCCGCCTTCAGGTCCGCCCGCAGGTTCTTGGGCAGGGAGAAGGCGATCTTCTCCGTGGCCGTGCGCACCTGCTCGACCTCGGAGAACCCCAGCTCCCCCAGCCGTTCGATGACCTCACGCACGAGGATCTCAGGCACGGACGCCCCGGAGGTCAGACCGACGGTGGCGGCGCCGTCAAACCAGGAGGCCTCCAGCTCGCGCGCAAAGTCGACCCGATGCGCAGCAGGCGCGCCGGCCTCCAGGGCAACCTCCTTCAGCCGCACCGAGTTGGAGGAGTTCCCGGAGCCGACCACAATCATGACGTCGACCCGCGGGGCGATGGCCTTCACAGCGCCCTGCCGGTTCTGGGTCGCGTAGCAGATGTCGTCGCCCGGCGGGTCGCTCAGGTGAGGGAAGCGCTCCCGCAGGCGCCGCACAGTCTCCATGGTCTCGTCCACCGACAGGGTGGTCTGGCTGATCCAGACGACCTTATCGGGGTCGCGCACCTGCACGGAGTCGACCTCGGCGGGCCCGTTGACCACCTGGATGTGCTCGGGGGCCTCACCCTGGGTTCCCTCAACCTCCTCGTGCCCGGCATGGCCAACGAGGATGATGTCGTAGTCGTCCTTGGCGAAGCGGATGGCCTGCTTGTGGACCTTGGTGACCAGTGGGCAGGTGGCGTCAATGGTCTGCAGGTGGCGTGCGGCGGCCTGCGCGTGCACTTCCGGGGACACGCCGTGGGCGGAGAAGACCACACGTGCTCCCTCGGGAACCTGGTCGGTCTCCGATACGAACACGGCCCCACGCCTGCTCAGCGCCTCCACCACGTACTTGTTGTGGACGATTTCCTTGCGCACGTAGATGGGTGCCCCGTAGTGGGCCAGGGCCTGCTCCACGGCGTCGACTGCGCGATCCACGCCGGCGCAGTAGCCGCGCGGCGCAGCCAGCAGGATGCGCTTGCCGGAGCCCGCAGTGATCGCCTCGGTACTGGCAGTGGTGGTGTCACTCGTGGTCACGCCCACCACTGTGCCACAGGTGCCCGCCCGGCGAACACGACCGCCGGGCGTTTAACGTGGCACAGTGGGGCCCGTGACCGAGTATCCGCCCAACCGCAGCCGGAGCACCATCCCGCCTGCGCAGCCCCCGGCGAGCGCTCCCGCCGGCACTCCGGCAGGAAGCGCCGCGGGCCGACCAATGGCCCGCCTGGCGCGGGAGACCACACCGGACAATCCCTGGCCGCTGCGGCTGCTGTCGACCAAGATCGACGAGTACATCAACAAGATGACCTTCGTGTGGGTCGAGGGGCAGATCGTCCAGTTCAACCGCCGCCCCGGATCGGGCATGCAGTACCTGACCCTGCGCGACACGGACGCCGACATGTCCATGTCCGTGTCCGTGTTCACCCGGGAGCTGGCCACCATCGAGCGGGCCACCGGCGCACAGGTGACGGAGGGGGCACGCGTCGTCGTCCATGCCAAGCCACGGTTCTGGACCAAGCGCGGCAGCCTCGAGCTGCGGGCCGACGACATCCGCCCGGTCGGAATCGGCGACCTGCTGGCCCGCATTGAGCAGCTGCGGCGGATCCTGGCCGCCGAGGGCCTGTTCGACGCCGAGCGCAAGCACCCGCTGCCGTTCCTGCCCCGCAAGGTCGGGCTCGTGTGCGGCCGCAACGCCAAGGCCAAGGACGACGTCATAGTCAACGCCCGCCTGCGGTGGGCCGGCCTGCCCTTCGAGATCCGTGAGGTCGCCGTGCAGGGCGCGCAGGCGGTACGGGAGGTCACCGCCGCCATCCGCGAGCTCGACGCCGACCCGGAGGTGGACGTGATCGTGGTGGCTCGCGGAGGCGGAGCCGTGGAAGACCTGCTGCCCTTCTCAGACGAGGGGCTGGTGCGCGCCGCGGCGGCCGCGCGCACCCCGATCGTCTCCGCGATCGGCCATGAGACCGACTGCCCGCTGCTGGACCTAGTGGCTGACTACCGGGCCTCCACGCCGACGGATGCGGCCCGCCGCATCGTGCCGGACCTGGCGGAGGAGGTCATGGGACTGGACCAGGCCCGCGAGCGCATGCGCACGGTGCTGCGCTCCCGCCTTGACGCCGAGCAGCGGGGCCTGGACCAGGTACTCGCCCGGCCCGTGATGGCGGACCCCACGCTCATCGTGCGCGACCGCGTCGTCGAGCTGGACCAGGCCCGCGAGCGCATGCGTCGCGCCCTGTCCTCCGTGCTGTCACTGGCCGGCGCCGAGCTCCGCGCGGATCACGCCCGCCTGCGGGCGCTTTCCCCACAGGGCGTGCTCGACCGGGGCTATGCGATCCTGCGCAGCCCGGGTGGCGGCATCATCACCTCCGCCCAGCAGTTGAAGAAGGGCGACCTGATCGAGGGGGTGCTGGCCTCGGGCCGCCTGGTGGCGCAGGTGGTCGGCACCACCAAGCCCACAGTCGAGCCCTGACCCTCTCCCTCCTCCGCCGACTACGGGCACAGGCGACGGGGCCGGGCGCGGCGGCTCATGCGGGGCTGGTTCGGGCGCGAGGATCAGCTGCTCGGCCGCATCACCGACCCCCGCTCGACCACGCGCCCGACGATCCGCAGGTTCTGCGCAGCCGCGTCGGGCGTGTCCAGCAGCTCGTAGAGCCGCTCCACCGCCCACGCCGCCATCTCGGCGTGGGGCAGGGCGATGGAGGTCAGCGGCGGAGACAGCGACTCGTTGATCAGCACCATGTCGTCGAATCCGACCACGGACAGCTCCTGCGGGACGTGCACCCCCGCCTGGGCGGCGGCCGCATACACTCCCATAGCCATGGAATCGGCGAAGCAGAACATCCCCGTGGGGCGCTCGGCGGGAGGGGCGTCCAGTAGCCGGAGGGCGACGTCGTAGGCGGCGCGGCCAGACGGTCCACAGGCGGCGACCACCGGTTCGACGCCGCTCTCACGGCAGCGAGCGACGAATCCCTCGGCACGGCCATGGGCCGCGGGGATGTCATCACGGTTGTTGATCATGGCTACGCGTCGGTGTCCTGAGGCCAGCAGTACTTCTGCGCCCGCCCTGCCACCGGCCACCTCATCGGGCACCACCCAGGAGTAGCGCGTGTCAGAGGTGAAGGCGTTTACCACCACCGTGGGCACGCCCGCCAGGGCGGATGGCACCGTGACCTCCTGGTGGTAGAGCGCGCCGAGGATGATGCCGTCGACCTGGTGGTCGATGAGCGCGTCGATCACACCGTCTTCGTCGTCGGCGGTGTCAGCCACGATCAGCAGACCGCCGTGCGCGCGTACGGCGTCCTGCGCCCCCCGCACCATGCGGCCCAAGTGCTCGGTGGTCGCGAGTTGCCGCCCGACCAGCGCGATTGTGTCCGTGCGGCGTGTGCGCAGGGCGCGGGCGGAGGGATTGGCCCGGTAGCCGAGGGCGGTCGCGACGGACTTGACATGGGTGCGAGTCTCCTCGGAGACACGCGAGCCCTCCGGGTTGTTGAGGGCGTGCGAGACCGTCGTGACGGAAACGCCGGCCTCCCTGGCAACGTCCTTGATCGTGACCCGGTCGTTCGAGCGGCCAGGGCTCATCGGTCCCCTCCTCCGGCGAGCTTTTGTGCAGGCGGTCAGTATCCCCCATATTCCCTGCACCGTCCGCCACCCCGCACAGGTCGCCTCCCCGCTCCGGCCCCGGGGCAAACCGGCTGAACCGACCTCGGTACGTAAGATCTACCGACCTCGGTACGTAAGATCTACCGACCTCGGTACGTAAGATCTACCGACCTCGGTACGTAAGATCAACCGACCTCGGCGATGGGGGCGGCGTCGGGGAAGGATTGCGGGGCGAGCCTGCGCGCGTAGGCGTCGGCCATGGACCACACCTGCAGGCGCGCATCCGTAAGCGAGCCGACGTCGATGCTCACGCCGTCGTCGCCCGGGTCGGTACCCAGGCGGGCGGACAGGGGCTGTCCGTTGACGAAGACCTCCAGGCTGGAACGATCCCGCAGCACCCGCAGCGCCACCTCCCCGTCCGGGCCGAGCGGCACCGGCCCGCACAGCTCCCGGCGATCGGGCGCCTCCCAGGGCGGACCGGGCGCGGCGGAGGCGGAGCGGTCCAGGGACAGCCACCCCGTCCAGGCGTCCTGCCCCGCACGTCCGCTCGGGGCGCGACGGGCCAGTCGCAGCCGGGTGCGCCGCGCGCCGTCCGCCGACACGGCCAGGTCGACGACGACCTCCCCCTCCCGCAGCCGTCCGGTCAGCACCAGGTCAAGGCTGTCGCCGTGCAGGGCGGAACCGGCCGCGGCAACGTCCTGCGCGCCGGCCGCGTCGGCCAGGTGCCGGGCGCGCAGGGAGTCGACCTGCACGATCGGGTGGAAGCGGAGCGTGCCGTCCGGGGCCTGGGTGACCTCCCGGGGTACGGACATGGAGCCGGCCCAGCCCACCTCCAGCCGTTGGGCGCGTGTGGCGTTGGGCTGCATCCAGCCGATGGTTACGCGCCGCCCATCGGGCAGCAGCACGGACTGGGGCGCGTAGAAGTAGTTCTCACCCAAGTCGGAGCGGCCGACGGCGTCGATGCTCATGCGCGTGCCGACGCGTCGACCCCGCATCCACATCGAGCGCAGGGTGCGCGAGGCGTGCCAGGCGGAGACGAAGAGGACATCGGCCTCTCCCAGCCGTATCAGCTCCGGGCACTCCCACACCGTGCCGGTGGCGGTCACGTCACCGTCGCCGACGGCGAACGGGCCCTCGTAGGCCCAGCTGCGCAGGTCCTCGCTGGAGAAGCACAGGGCCGCACCCGCCTGGGCACCGTCGCGCCCGGCTCCCGGGAGGCCGGTTCCCATCACCTGGTACCAGCGCCCGTTCTCACGCCACGCCGAGTGATCGCGCATCTCGGGCACCACCAGGCCTTCCGTGGAGGCCGGGGCGGCGTCGATGACCGGGTTTCCCGGGTGCTTGACCCATTGGGTCAGCAACGGGTCGCCGGGGACCGCGGTGGCCAGGCAGGCGGTCTGCGTGTCCCGTTCCGAGGCCCCGGAGTAGAGCATCGTGGGCACCACGGTGGCGGTTCCGTCCGGCCCCGTGCGCTCATCTGCCAGCACGATGCCGGACCAGCAGCCGTAGGCGTCCGGGCCGTCGTCGCCGGGGCGGATGGCGGTGGGCAGGTCGTGCCAGTGCACCAGGTCGGAGGAGTACTGGTGCCCCCACTCGATCCGCTGGTGCACCGGGGCGTGGGGATTGTGCTGGTAGAAGAGGTGCACCAGGGGCGCGCCGTCGGGCCCGGGCCAGACGCTCAGGCCGTTGGGGTCGTTCATCCACCCCCAGGGCGGGGTCACGTGCCAGCGGGGGCGGGCCGGATCCGCCTGGGCGTGGGCCGCCTGCTCGGCGGGCGCGAGGCTGAGGCGGTCCTCAGACCGAACCATCCACGGGCGGGACGGGGCGCTGGTGGCGTTGGGGACGGTGGTTGTCATGAGCGTGCGTCGAGCTCCTCGTAGTAACGGTCCAGCGCCGCCTGGTAGATCTCCATGAGCCGGCTCAGACCCGTGGTCTCAAGGTCCTTAAGATAACCGCCCCACTCGGCGTCGATGCCGCCGTTCACCACCCACTGGGCGAACCGCTGCTTGACGAGGGTGGACACGTCGGAGTCGATCAGGGACAGGTCATCGAGCTCGGCGTTGGTGAACACCACGGGCGGGAAGGCGTCATTGGCGGCCCAGTCGGCGAACTCGGCGGTTACCTGCTCCTGGCGCAGGGAGGCACGCGGCTCGGGCAGAACCACCTCCTCGAAGTCCTTCGCAGTGGTGGACTTGGGTCCGCCGGGGGCCACCTTCTGCCGGCGCTCCCCCTCCGACTCGCCCTCGGCGGCCGGGATCTGGGACAGCATGCCGGCGTCGTCGTACTCCAGGGTGACGCCGATCGGTCCCCAGCTGTTCTGGGCGGACATGACCGGGTCGTACATGCGGTCAACCCAGCGCATCACGGCCGCCTGGTAGCGGCAGGTGCGGGTCATGGCGAAGGCGCCGCGGGAGATCTCCTGGTTGTTCGACACCGAGGCGCGGCGCACGCCGTCCACGCCCGCCAGCACCGGGCACAGCGCATAGTGGTCCTCGCGGTCCGCCCCCACGAACTCGGTGGCCTCCCACCAGTAGAAGGCCGCCAGCGACTCCTGCTCCGTCTTGCCCTTGGCCAGGTAGGCGGTGTCGTCCTGAGAGAAGGACTCGGAGTCGATCAGTCCCTCGGCGTACCAGTTGTGCAGCTGCTTGACGCCCTCCTTCCACTGCTCGGTGTTGGCGGTGAACACCGCCTTGCGGTCAATCACGATGCGGTGGTCGTTGTTGTCCGCCTGGCCGCCGTAGGCGGCGATGATGTCCCACGGGTTGGCGCAGAAGGATCCCGGGATGAAGGACAGCGGCAGCAGCTTGCCGGTCCCGGAGGGGTCCTGCGCCTTGAACTCCAGCAGGGCCTCGTGCAGCTCCTCGATCGTGGTGGGCATCTCGCGGCCGACGGCGGCCAGCCAGTCGGTGTTGATGTACAGGAAGTTCGGGAAGGGCACGAGCCCGAGCTCCTCCACACTGGGAAGCGTGTAGATGTGCCCGTCCTCGCTGGTGATGGCCGAGCGGATGTCGGGGCGGGCATCCAGCAGCGCGGAGATGTTGGGGCAGTTGTCGGCGAAGAACTCGTCCAGTGGCACCAGCGTGTGGTTGGCGGAGTAGGTGGCGACCTCGGCGTCGGTCAGTCCGGTGTTCCACAGGATGTCCGGCAGGTCCCCGGAGGCCAGTAGCAGGTTCTTCTTCTCCGCGTACACGTCCTCGGTGAGCATGTTCCACTGCACCTGGACGTTGGTGTCCCGCTCCCACTGCTGGGTGAGCTCCATCTGACCGTAGGGCACGGACAGCGCCGAGCGCGAGCCCGTGGCGGTGACTGTGATCGGAGTGGAGACGATCGGCAGGGAGTCCGCGGCCTCGGCCAGGCCGGCGGAGGCGGACTCGTCCGGCACTCGGTAGTCGGCGTCGGTCTTCTTGCTCGAGCAGGCGGCCAGGGCGAGCAGCCCGGCACCGGCCAGCGAGCCGCGCAGCAGCAGACGGCGGCTGATCGGGTGGGGCGCAGGGACTCCGGGGGCGGCCTTCAGGGCGGCCTCGGCGGCGGTGACGGCGGTGTTGACGGCGCTATTGGAGGTGGTGTGGTGGGGCAGCATTTGAGTGGCCTCTCAGCTCTTCACGGCACCGATGAGGGCGCCCTGAGCGAAGTACTTCTGGGTGAAGGGGAGTATGGACAGCAGCGGGAACGTGGAGACGACGATCATCCCGTACTTCATCAGCTCGGCGATGCGCTGGGACTCGGCGTAGGAGTCCATGCCGGTGGCGGAGACCCCGGAGCCGGAGACGTCGGACTGGATCAGGATGTTGCGCAGGACGAGCTGCAGCGGGTACTTGGCGTCGTCGTTCAGATAGATCAGGGCGTCGAAGAAGGAGTTCCAGTAGGCCACCGCGTGGGTGATCACCAGCAGCATGATCAGCGCCTTGGACAGGGGCAGCACAATCCGGAAGAAGTAGCGCCACTCGCTGGCGCCGTCGAGGGCGGCCGCCTCATGCAGCTCCTCGGGGATGGTCGTCTCGAAGAAGGTGCGGGCGATGATCAGGTTGGTGACGCCGATCGCCCCGGGCAGTACCACGGCCCACATGGTGTCAAGCATCCCCAGGTCGCGCACCACCAGGTAGCGGGCGATCATGCCGCCGTCGAAGAACATGGTGACGATGAACAGCACCATGAAGAAGTTCCGGCCGGGCAGGGACTTGCGGGACAGGGCGTAGCCGGCGCCGAGGATGGAGCACACCGAAATGGTGGTGCCGAGGGCGGTGTACAGCAGCGAGTTGCCGAAGCCGCGCATCACGGTGGAGGTGGAGAAGATGCGCTGATACCCCTCAAAGGTGATGTTCTTGGGCCACAGCCACACGTTGCCCTCGTAGACCTGGTTGGGGTCGGAGATGGAGGCGATGACTACGAAGTACAGCGGGTAGATGATCGCGATCACGGCGCCGCCCAGTAGCAGGACGACGAACAGCGTGTAGAGCGGGTCTGCGATCCGCTCCATGAATCGGCGCGGGCCGGAGGCGCGGAAGGTGGGGGCGGCGTCGAGTGCGGACGCGGTTGGGGTGGTCATGATGATTCCTCGGTTGGTTCGCGGGCGGGGTCAGAACAGGCTCGACTGACCCGCGCGCTTGGCGACCTGGTTGAACACCAGCAGCAGGATCATGTTGAGGACGGAGTTGAACAGGGAGATGGCGGCCGAGTAGGAGAACTGGGCGCTCTTGAGGCCCACGTCGTAGACGTAGGTCTGGATGATCTGCGAGGCACCCAGGTTCAGGTCGGTCTGCATGAGCAGCGCCTTCTCGAAGCCGAGGTTGAGCAGGTTGCCGACCGCCAGGATCAGCATGATGGACACGATTGGGCGGATGCCGGGCAGGTCGATGTGCCACAGGCGCTGCCAGCGATTAGCACCGTCGACCCGGGCGGCCTCGTGCAGGCTGGGGTCGATGCCCGCAAGCGCGGCGAGGTAGACGATCATGGAGAAGCCGGCGTTCTGCCAGATGTCGCTCAGGACGTAGATGGGCCTGAACCAGCCCTCCTCGTTCATGAAGTTGATCGGCTGCCCGCCGGTCAGGGTGATCAGGTTGTTGACCAGCCCGGAGCGGGGCGACAGCAGCACGAACAGCATGCCGACCACCACCACGGTGGAGATGAAGGCCGGGGAGAACAGCACCGTCTGGATGAAGGACTTCAGCCTGCGGGAGGCCAGCTGGTTGATCAGCAGCGCCAGGATGATCGGCACCGGGAAGCCGAAGACGAGCCCGAGGACGTTGATGGCGATGGTGTTGAAGAAGATCCGGGAGAACTGGAAGGAGTGCAGGAAGCGGGTGATGTGCTCCAGACCCACCCACTCGCTGCCCATGAAGCCGTCAATGGGGTTGTAGTTGCGGAAGGCGATCTGGACGCCGTACATGGGCCAGTACTTGAACAGCACCAGGTAGATCAGGGCCGGCGCCAGCAGCAGGTACAGCTGCCAGTGGCGGGCGACGCGGGCCCACAGGGACGTGCGGCGTCGCTTCGGGACGGCGGGAGCGGGACTAGACATCGTTGTCCTCCATATGGGTGGGGAGCGGGCGCCGTTCGCTTCAGACGGCGGGAAACTGGCGCCCTAAACGATTTGGCAGGCACATCTTGCACGTCCATCGCAACCGTGTCAAGACGTTTTTGCAACCGTCCTCGGCTCCGGCGCGGAGCTCTCCGCGAACCGGCGCGCATCCGCCGCGCGCATGCAACAATCGGATCCATGAGCGCGCCCTCCCCCGCTGAGCCGATCAGCCCCGCAGACGCCAACGCCGACGTCGCCTCCCTGCCCTATGAGCAGGCCCGCGAGCAACTGGTCGGCGTGGTCCAGCGTCTCGAGGCGGGCCAGGTTCCCCTGGAGGAGGCACTCAAGCTCTGGGAACGCGGCGAGGCCCTGGCAGCCCGTTGCCAGTCCTGGCTGGATGACGCGCGAGCCCGCCTGGCAGCCGTAGCCGACGCCGGCAATACCGGCGAGGCCGCCAACGGCACCGACGATCCGCGCAACGCCGCCTCCACCCCGTTCTGACCAGCCTGACCATCCAGTTCGCATCCGGCCCCGGCCGCCACCCATGAGGAGCCCAAACATGTCCGTACCCGGCCCCGCAGGCACCGCCCTCGTCATCGGCGAGGCGCTCGTCGACGTCGTGATTCACCCCGGCCAGCCCGCCCAAGACATCCCCGGAGGGTCACCGGCCAACGTCGCCCTGGGCCTCAGCCGCCTCGGTCGCGACGCCGAGCTCGACTGCTGGATCGGCACCGATGCGCGCGGGCAGGCCGTGCGCGAGCACCTGGAGGCCTCCGGGGTGCGGCTGACACCGGGCTCCCACGGCGCCGCGCGTACCTCGACCGCACAGGCGACGATCGGCGCCAACCGTGCCGCCACCTACGTGTTCGACCTGGACTGGAACCCGCCCTTCCCGCAGCGCGCGGAGGGCACCGCGGCTCCGCTGCTGGTGCACACCGGCTCGATCGCCGCGATCCTGGAACCGGGCGCCGCCACGGTAGAGCGTGTGCTCTCCGAGTTCCGGGCCACCTCCACGATCTGCTATGACCCCAACGCGCGCCCGCAGCTGATGGGCACGCCCGAGCAGGCCCGCACGCAGGTCGAGCGGCTGATCTCCCTGGCCGACCTGGTCAAGTGCTCCGACGAGGACATCGAGTGGTTCTACGGCGAGGACGCGGACATTGAGGAGGTGGCGCGGGGCTGGCTGAAGCTGGGCGCGGCCGTCGTGGTCGTCACCCGCGGCAAGCAGGGCTCGCTTGCCGTGACCGCCTCCGGCCTGCGCATGGAGGTGCCGGCAGACCCCACCGTGGTGGTTTCCGACACGGTCGGCGCGGGCGACTCCTTCATGGGCGGGCTCGAGGACGGCATCTGGGCGGAGGGCCTGGTGGGTGCCGACCAGCGCGAGGCGCTGCGCAACATCGACGCCGCCGCCCTGGAGCGCGTCCTGCGGCATGCGGCCGCCATCGCGGACATCACGGTCTCCCGCGCCGGCGCCAACCCGCCCACCCGCGCCGAGCTGGACGCCCGCCCCAGCGCCTGACCCCTTCACCGAGATCGGTAGAAGTTACGTACCGAGGTCGGTAGAAGTTACGTACCGAGGTCGGTAGAAGTTGCGTGCTCTTCCGGCTTGAGGGCGCGGCGGTGTTCGGGATGTGTGGCTGTTTGCGGCTCAGTCCACCGCCCCGCCCCGCACCCCACCGCTGGCGCCCGACACCACAAACGGTAGAGCACGATGCCCCAGATCGGCCCCAGCGGCCACCAACCGCCTTTGCGCCGAGCTCGGACACCCCACACCCGCCAGAGCTCAACCACACCCCGCACCTAAGGAGCCGGTCTCCGCCTCGCCTGCGTAGGGGATGCTGTGAGCGCACAGGCACGGGAGGGGTTTGAGTACGCCCCTTTGACGTCTACTACGCCGGTTTGGTGTCTACTGAGGGTTCCGGAGCCTTCAGCAAACGCCAAACCGGCGTACCCAACGACGAAGTGGCGTAACAGACGACCCCCGCCACGGGCACGAAGGCGTCACCGGCCTCGCCACCCGCGCCCTTCGGCTCGTTCGCGACCAGGGAGCGCCCGCCCCGGCCGACGGCGGTGCCAGACACGACTGCGCTAGGCCCGACGGCGCGGTACACACGCCCGGACCGCACCCCCAACTCCGTGCCTTCAAACCGGAAGAGGTGCAACAGGCCTCAGGGATCGGCGCCGACAACGACTAAGAACTTGGCAGACTGACAGGCAGAGCCGCGACTTCCCGCCTAGTACAGCGGCACTTCATCGAGCATGCGCGTGACCAGCTCGGCGATCTCGCTGCGCTCGGTGCGCACCAGGTCCACATGCGCAAACAGGTCCCGGTCCTTCAGCGACTCGACCACGCTGACCACGCCGTCCCAGCGCCCCACCCGCAGGTTGTCCCGCTGGGCGACGTCGTGGGTGAGCACCACCTTGGAGTTCTGGCCGATCCGGGACAGCACCGTCAGTAGCACGTTGCGCTCCAGCGACTGGGCCTCGTCCACGATCACGAAGGCATCGTGGAGGGAGCGGCCGCGTACGTGCGTCAGCGGCAGCACCTCCAGCTGGCCGGCGGCGACGATCCGCTCGATCCGGTCCGTGGGCACCACCGAGCTGAGGGTGTCGAACACCGCGTCCCCCCAGGGGGACATCTTCTCCGCAGAGTCGCCGGGCAGGAAGCCGAGGGTCTGCCCACCCACCGCGTACAGGGGCCGGAACACCATGACCTTGCGGTGCTCGCGCCGATTGACGACGGCGTCCAGTCCGGCGCTCAGCGCCAGGGCGGACTTGCCGGTGCCGGCGCGGCCGCCGAGCGAGACGATGCCGATGCTGGGGTTGAGCAGGTGGTCGATGGCGATGCGCTGCTCGGCGCTGCGCCCGCGCACACCGAATACCTCGCGTGAGGGATCAACCAGGTGCAGGGTCCCGCCGACCACGGTGGCCAGTGCCGACCCGCGTGGGGAGCTGATCACGACGCCGGTGTGAGTGGGCTGGGCTGCGACCTCATCGGCAGCCTCCTCGTCCGCAAGTCCCGCCAGGTCCAGGACGCCGTCGTCCCACAGGCGGGAGACCTCCTCCTCGGTGACGGACAAGGCGGTCATGCCGGAGTAGATGTCCTCGCTGGCGAGCTCGGCCCGGTACTCCTCGGCAGCCAGGCCCACGGCAGCGGCCTTGATGCGCATGGGCAGGTCCTTGGACACGACGACGACTTCGCCTCCCTCCTCGTCACTGCCCTGGCGGGTCCGGCGGGCGAGGGTCACGGCCACGGACAGTATGCGGGAGTCGTTGTCGCCCAGGCGCATGGCGGCGGGCAGCACGTGGTCGTCGGCGCCGTTGAGCTCCACCCGCACCGTGCCGCCGCGGTCACCGACGGGGATGGGCCGGTCGAGCCTTCCGTGCTGCTCGCGCAGGCCGTCGAGCAGGCGCAGCGCGGCGCGGGCGAAGTAGCCGAGCTCGGGGTGGTGCCGCTTGCCCTCCAGCTCGGTGATCACCACCACCGGCAGCACGACGGCGTGCTCGTCGAAGCGCAGTACGGCACGGGGGTCGGACAGGAGGACCGAGGTGTCCAGGACGTAGGTTCGCATGGTTGTCTCCGTCTGTGCGCGGCGGGTGGTGCGGGGGCCCACACCAGGCCCGCCTGTGATGCTGCTCACCATACCCGCAGTTGCCGTCGGGATGCTGGCCGACGACGGTGTGGTGACCACGCCTGCGTCGTCGGGCGGTCAAGTCCTCCCCGGCGCACCCGCCACAGGCGCGCCGGGGCGGCAGTCGCGCCTCCCGGAGGGCTCCGGCTACCTGCCCAGGCGTCGCTCGCGCTGACCGTAGTCGCGCAGCGCCCGCAGGAAGTCGATGCGGCGGAAGGCCGGCCAGTACACCTCGCAGAAGTAGTACTCGGAGTGAACCGACTGCCACAGCAGGAAGCCGGACAGGCGCTGCTCCCCTGAGGTGCGGATGACCAGCTCGGGGTCGGGCTGCCCCTTGGTGTACAGGTGCGCGGTGATGTCCTCCTCGGACAGGGAGCCCGCCACCTCCTCCAGCGTGGCGCCGGCGGCGGCGCGCTCCCGCAGCAGGTCGCGGACGGCGTCGGCAATCTCCTGGCGCCCGCCGTACCCGACGGCGACGTTCACCTGCATGCGCGAGTCACCCTCGCCACTGTCCGCCGCGTCCCGGGAGCCCGCGGATCCCGTCACAGCCGCCCGAGCCTTCCCGCCGCCGCCGCTTGCAGAAACGCCATCCCCGGCAGCGCCGTCGGCGCGAGCAGTTGAGGCGACGGCGGCGCGCAGCCGCTCGGCCACCGGCGCGGGCAGCAGGTCGACGGCCCCCACTAGGCGCAGCCGCCAGCGGCCGGTGGCGGCCAGCTCGTCGACGGCGTGGGCGATGATGTCCAGCAGTGGGGAGAGTTCCGCGGGGTCGCGGGTGAGGTTGTCGGTGCTCAGCAGCCACAGCGTGACCACCCCGACCCCGGCGTCCTCCGCCCAGCCGAGGAAGTCCTCGATCTTGTCGGCGCCGCGCTTGTGGCCCTGGGCGGTGCCTATGCCCATGGCCCGGGCCCAGCGGCGGTTGCCGTCGAGGATGACGCCGACGTGCTGGGGCACGCGCTCGGGCTTGACCTGAGCGGCGAGGCGGCGCTCGTAGAGGTTGTAGAGGAGGTTGTCGCCCGCCATAACTCGTCTCTTTCTGTGCGCGCCGGTTGCCCATGACGCCACCGCACCAGGGTCGGCGGGCGCGCCCAGGTCCGAGGGTAGCGCGCGAGTGAGCCGCAGCCCACCTTTCCAACAAACCTACGGCAGCGTAACCTACGGTAGCGTAAGTTGCAGTTGGGCCACCGCCCGTGAGGAGAACCGTCGATGCGTACCACCATCCAGTCGCGCGGTGCGGCCGCGATCAGCGCCGCCAACGAGCTCGCCCGCGTCGTCAAGCCCAAGCTGCGCGGGTGGATCCACGCCTGCACCGCGCCGCTGGCGCTGGCGGCGTGCATCGTGCTGACGGCACTGGCGCCGGGAGCGGGCCTGAAGTGGGCCTGCGCGGCCTACCTGGTCTGCTCGCTGCTGCTGTTCGCCAACTCGGGCGTCTACCACATCTCCAACGGTCATTTCCCCCGCGCGGTATCCACTGTCTTGCAGCGCTTCGACCACGCCAACATCTACCTGCTGATCGCCGGCACCTATACGCCGTTGTCGGTGGCGCTGCTCGACGCCGGCACCGCCCGAGTGGTGCTGGGGATCGTGTGGGGCGGGGCCGCGCTCGGCATCCTGACCACCCTGCTGTGGCCGACGGCGCCGCGCTGGCTGGGCACACTGTTCTACATCCTGCTCGGCTGGGTGGCACTGTGGTTCCTCCCCCAGTTCTGGATCACCGGCGGCCCGGCCATCGTGTGGCTGCTGGTGGCCGGCGGCGTCGTCTACACGGTCGGCGGCGTCATCTACGCCCGCAAGCGGCCCGACCCCTTCCCCCGCTGGTTCGGCTTTCACGAGATCTTCCACGCGTGCACGGTGGCCGCCTGGGCCTGCCAGTGCACGGCCTGCTACCTGGCTGTGCTGTGATGATGGAGTAGGAGCCGCACCCCTCCACCGGCCTCGCACGCCCCAGCCCGGCGAAGCCACCGCGGCGCGCACTCGCCTCATAGACACGCGATCCCGCCACGAACACGTGTTTTGGAGTTCTACACGCTCTAAACACCCGCAAAGCGCCGAAAACGCGTGTCTCAGAGGCGAAGTCGTGTGCGAGAGGCAGACCCGCGCACAGCTACGCTGTGATCCACGCGACCGGTACAGGACGGGGAACCGAGATGCCCAAGAAGAACGGCAAGAACGGCAGTTCCGCACACAACCACCATCGCCGGGGCCCGCTGCGCGATGTGAGCCGCTGGTCCCGCGACCCGCGCGAGGCCCTGCGCGTAGGGCCCTCCTTCGTCCTGGCGTCCTTCGAACACGCGGCCACCCCCGGATGGGAGGGAGGCGACGCGGAGGCGGCCACCTACGTGGAGGCGGCCACGCCGCTGCTGGCCTCGTTGCAGGAGCGCCTGTTCGCCGCCTCAAGGGAGGGCTCCCCCAAGCGCATCCTCGTGGTTGCCCAGGGCCTGGACACCTCCGGCAAGGGCGGGCTCGCACGCCACGTCATGGGCCTGGTAGATCCGCAGGGCGTGCAGTTGAAGGCCTTCAAGGCCCCCACCGAGGAGGAACTGGCGCACGACTTCCTGTGGCGGATCCGCAAGGCCGTTCCCGACCCCGGCATGATCGGCTTCTTCGACCGCTCCCACTACGAGGACATCCTCGTGCCCGGAGCCAGCGGCATGCTCGACGACGACGCCTTCACTGAGCGCGTGGAGCAGATCCGGGCCTTTGAGGAGGAGCTCATCGCGGCAGGCACCACGATCCTGAAGGTGGCGCTGATGATCTCGCACGAGCAGCAGGGGCTGCGTCTGCTGGAGCGCATCGACCGCCCGGACAAGCGCTGGAAGTACTCGCCGTCGGACCTGAGCACGCGCGCCAAGTGGTTCGACTACCAGGCGATCTACCAGCGGATGCTGCCGGCCACCTCCTTCGAGACGGCTCCGTGGTATGCGGTGCCTGCGGACTCCAAGTGGTACACGCGGCTGGTGGTCACCGAGCTGCTGCTGCACGCCCTGGCCGACCAGGAGGTCTCCTGGCCGCTGGCCGCGTTCGACGTCGAGGCGGAGCGGGAGCGTGTTCGTTCCACCCTCTCCCCCGGGGCGCTCGCCCGCTACGACGCCCGCAGCAAGGAGCGGCTGAGGCGGGCCAACGGCAAGGACGCCGTCGTCGATGCAGCGGCCGCCGAGGCACGATCCGGCGGGAGCGTATAGACTCGCCCTTTATATCCAGACAGCACCTGAGGATTTCTGAGGATTACTGCCGCCCGTTCGCAAGGAGGAACCATGGCCGACGAGACCACCGAACAGCAGGGCACCTGGCTCACCCAGGAGGCGTACGACCGACTCACCGAGGAGCTCGAGCGCCGCAAGAGCGTTGAGCGCAAGGCGATCGCCCAGCGCGTGGAGGCCGCGCGCCAGGAGGGCGACCTGCGCGAGAACGCCGGCTACCACGCGGCTCGCGAGGAGGCCTCGCTCAACGAGGCCCGCATTGTCACGCTCACCGAGATGCTGGAGCACGCGCAGGTCGGCGCCGCCCCCTTCGACGGCTCCGTCACCGCGGGGACGATCGTCACTGCGAAGGTGGCCGGCCGCGAGCAGACCTTCGCCCTGGGCGGGCAGGAGATCACCGAGGACGTCCCCGAGGGTGTCAAGGTCTTCTCCCCCGACGCTCCCCTGGGGCGTGCCCTCATGGGCCACCGCGCCGGCGACACGGTCAGCTACAACGCGCCCAACGGCAGGGAGATCACCGCGGAGATCGTCGACGTCAAGGCGCTCTGACTCGCCGCTGCGCATCGGTCTCGCGCCCCGTTCCCGGCCATCGCGGTGGGAGCGGGGCGCGCCCCTTCCCGGGAGGCGTCCCGCCCCAGTTCGCTCGTTACGCGGGTATCCGCCCTATTCCGTCGTTTTCCGCGCCTACGCTCCCGGCGTACACCCCTGGGACGTCCTGTGCTCGCCCAGTTCGCTCGAGTAGCTTCGCCTCCATGGCAGTATCCGCACAGTCAGGCACGACGACGCCCCGCCCGTCCCGCAATCCTCAGATTCCCGGCCGGGAGACCACCCTCCTGCCAAGCCCGGGCGAGCATGTAGTCCTGGGCACGCCGCTGGACGGACCGTGGCCCGAGGGCACTCAGGTCATTTATCTGGCGGGTGGCTGCTTCTGGGGCGTGGAGCGCTTCCTGTGGCGCCAGCCCGGCGTGGTGGCAACCGCCGTCGGCTACATGGGCGGCACCACCCCCAATGCCACCTACCGGGAGGTGTGCACCGGCGCCACCGGTCACGCCGAGACGGTGCGCGTGGCCTATGACCCGACCGTGTGCGGGCAGGGCGGTGAGAGCCTGCTGCGCACCTTCTGGGAGAACCACGACTCCACGCAGCTGAACCGGCACGGCAATGACGTCGGCACCCAGTACCGCTCGGCGGTGTGGACGACGACGTCGGCGCAGGCCAATGCAGCCCTGGCGATCCGCACCGCCTTCCAGGGGGAGCTGACCCGGCTGGGTCGCGGAACCTGCGTGACCACGATCGCCCCGGCCACGGAGCTGTACGACGAGTTCGGCGGGCCCTTCTACCTGGCGGAGGACTACCACCAGGGCTACCTGGAGAAGAACCCCGACGGCTACTGCAACCACGGCCCCAACGGGATCACCTGCCCGATCGGGATCGCGAACGTGCCCGCACAGACGGAGGTGCTGCCGCCCGAGGCGGTGTAGAAGTCGCCGTGCAGGCGCTCAAGTACGCCGCGTTTGGCGGGTTCGGGCCGCCCGGGCCCGCCATAACTACCGACCTCGGCACGTAAGATCTACCGATCTCGGCACGTAACATCTACCGATCTCGGTGAGTGGGGGCGGACAGGCGGGTGCGGAGTTCGGTCAGGCCCTCGGGGCACTCGGGGTCGAGCGCCGCATGTGCGAGGAGGTCGTCGATAAGGCGGCAGTCTACCGGGTCCCCCTGCCAGACGGGTTGCACACGCGTGAGGGCCTCGTCCACATCACCTGCCGCAGCCGCGGAAACCGCCAGGGCTACGCGCCCGTAGGTGCCCTCCGATAGCTCCGCGCGCACCTTCACCGCCGCCGCGAGTGCTCGCCAGTTGTGGGCCTCGAGCAGTTCTTGGAGGGCATCCTCCGCACCCTCGGAGCTGTCGTGGACCGCATAGGCGAGCTCCGGGTCGGCGAGCAAAGCGAGGTCCAGTACGGCGCGCATGCGCTGGGCCAGTGCTTCTGGGAGATTGTCATCCAGTACGGAAGTCACGGCGTCGCGCATCTGTGGATGGGACAGGTTCCGTTCCCAGGCAGGCTGGTCCCGAGGTGTTCCGTCCGCGGCGGAGAGCTGCTCGCGCAGGAAGCTGCTGCCGCTGCCGGACTGGTGGGCGCCCAGCCAGCGCTGGGCAAGCGAATCGGCACGTGCAACGAGTCGCAGCTGCTCGGCCACCGGCTCGATGCCCGTCTCCGCGATGTTCTCAACCATTTGCGCCAGCACCCCGATCGCAGGGATGTCCGCATACAGCTCGGCGACGGCAGCGTAGAAAGCCACGTCATCCGCTGTGGGATCGGGGCAGTTCCATTCCAGGAAGTCTGCGTGTTCGGAGATGTCCGAACACTTCAGCCATCCCTGTAGCAGTTCCATCCGTGGGTCCTGTGGGGGCAGCAATGCCCAGGCCGGAAGCGCCTCTGGGTGAATGTCCACCTCGGCAGTCCGGATTGCTTGTGCTACCTCGCGGCGGGCCGGGCCGAGTAGCGCCGGATCGTCCGAGTCGTCCGCCATTTGGGCCGCTTGGACCAGGTCTTCTGCCTTGCCGTGAGCGCGCCAGTTGGCACGGGCGAGCAGGAGGCGGGCGCGGGTGGAGGGGCTGAAGCTCTCGCTGTGCGCCGTGAACACCGAAAGCGCTTCCTCGTCGTTGCCGCCCTCCGCTAGAAGACTCGCCAGGACGTGAAGCGATATAACCAGTTCCGGGGTGAAGGCAGCCGGATCCTGCTTGGCCAGCACCCGGTACAGCCCCACCGCCTCACGGGCCGCCTCCAGAGCCTCACCCCGCTGCCCCACCTCAGACAGGAACTTAGCCAGGTTGTTCAACGACCCCGCCAGGCCCGAGGCATAGGCGGCCGGGTCCTGCTCAGCCAACCCCCGCCGCAGCCCCACCGCCTCACGGGCCACCTCCAACGCCTCATCGCGCTGGCTCGCCTCAGCCAAGCTGTTCGCCAGGTTGTTCAACGAGCTCGCCAGGTTCGGGGTGAAGGCGGCCGGGTCCTGCTCGGCCAGACCCCGGTACAGCCCCACCGCCTCACGGGCCACCTCCAACGCCTCATCGCGCTGGCTCGCCTCAGCCAAGCTGGCCGTCAGGTTGTTCAACGACCCCGCCAGGCCCGAGGCATAGGCGGCCGGGTTCTGCTCGGCCAGACCCCGGTACAGCCCCACCGCCTCACGGGCCGCCTCCAGCGCCTCATCGCGCCGACCTACCTCAGACAAGCTGGCCGTCAGGCTGTTCAACGACATCGCCAGGTCCGGGGTGAAGGCAGCCGGGTCCTGCTCGGCCAGCACCCGCCGCAGCCCCACCGCCTCACGAGCCGCCTCCAGCGCCTCACCCCGCAGGCCCACCGCAGACAAGCTGGCCGTCAGGTTGTTCAACGACCCCGCCAGGCCCGAGGCATAGGCGGCCGGGTTCTGCTCGGCCAGACCCCGGTACAGCCCCACCGCCTCACGGACCGCCTCCAGCGCCTCATCGCGCCGACCTACCTCGGACAAGCTGATCGCCAGGTTGTTCAGCGACATTGCCAGGTCCGGGGTGAAGGCGGCCGGGTTCTGCTCGGCCAGACCCCGGTACAGGTCCACCGCCTCACGGGCCGCCTCCAGCGCCTCATCGCGCCGGCCTACCTCAGACAATCTGTTCGCCAGGTTTCCCAACGATGTCGCGAGGTCCGGGGTGAAGGCAGCCGGGTTCTGCTCGGCCAGCACCCGCCGCAGCCCCACCGCCTCACGGGCCGCCTCCAGCGCCTCATCGCGCCGACCTACCTCAGACAAGCTGATCGCCAGGTTGTTCAACGACATCGCCAGGTCCGGGGTGAAGGCGGCCGGGTTCTGCTCGGCCAGCACCCGCCGCAGCCCCACCGCCTCACGGGCCGCCTCCAGCGCCTCACCCCGCAGGCCCACCGCAGACAAGCTGGCCGTCAGGTTGTTCAACGACCCCGCCAGGCCCGAGGCATAGGCGGCCGGGTTCTGCTCGGCCAGACCCCGGTACAGCCCCACCGCCTCACGAGCCACCACCAACGCCTCACCCCGCAGGCCCACCGCAGACAACCTGGCCGCCAGGTTGCTCAACGACCCCGCCAGGCCCGGAGTAAAGGCGGCCGGATCCTGCTCGGCCAGACCCCGCCTCAACCCCACCGCCTCACGAGCCACCACCAACGCCTCACCCCGCAGGCCCACCTCAGACAACCTGGCCGCCAGGTTGCTCAACGACCCCGCCAGGCCCGGAGTAAAGGCGGCCGGGTTCTGCTCGGCCAGACCCCGGTACAGGTCCACCGCCTCACGGGCCGCCTCCAGCGCCTCACCCCGCCGGCCCACCTCAGACAACCTGGCCGCCAGGTTGCTCAACGACCCCGCCAGGCCCGGAGTAAAGGCGGCGGGTTCTGCTCGGCCAGACCCCGGTACAGGTCCACCGCCTCACGGGCCGCCTCCAGCGCCTCACCCCGCCGGCCCACCTCAGACAGCATGATCGCCAGGTTTCCCAACGATGTCGCGAGGTCCGGGGTGAAGACGGCCGGGTTCTGCTCGGCCAGACCCCGGTACAGCCCCACCGCCTCACGGGCCACCTCCAACGCCTCACCCCGCCGGCCCACCTCAGACAGCATGTTCGCCAGGTTGCTCAACGACCCCGCCAGGCCCGAGGCATAGGCGGCCGGGTTCTGCTCAGCCAACCCCCGGTACAGCCCCACCGCCTCACGGGCCGCCTCCAGCGCCTCACCCCGCCGGCCCACCTCAGACAGCATGTTCGCCAGGTTGTTCAACGACATCGCCAGGTCCGGGGTGAAGGCAGCCGGGTCCTGCTCGGCCAGCACCCGCCGCAGCCCCACCGCCTCACGAGCCGCCCCCAGAGCCTCACCCCGCCGACCCACCTCAGACAATCTGTTCGCCAGGTTGTTGAGTAGTGCGGCCCGGCGCGCCGGTTCTTGGCCCCCGGCCTCCAGCAAGCGGCGCGCCGCTGTCACCGCCAGGCCTCGGAGCCAACTATGCCCGAGGGGGATTGCGGCATCAATCTCAGCGAAGGGCAGTTCGTAGCCGGACTTGGCGAGCTCATCAAGCGCACTTGCGAAGGGACCTCCCTGTGTGAGTGCAACGTCCAGCGCTTCACGCCATAGCTGTGAGCGCGTGTGAAGGGCAGCGCTCGCAAGGCTTTGTGCCACCGCTTGGTCAGCGCCGGCCGCGCGTGTTAGAACCACGCAGGCGTTGACCGCCTGCCGCAGGCGCTCATCGCTCTCCAGGTCAGCGGGCAGAATGTGCTCAAGCAGTCCCGGGTCCTCGCCAAATTCCGAGCAGATCAGGTGATCCGCCACCGGGTCGGGCTGCAAATACACCCCCTCACCAGCAGTTGCCGGCCGCAGCAGCGCCGTGGTCAGCAACTCCGCAAAGCGGCTCCGCTCCCGCGGAGCACCGGCCCACTCGGGCAGGCGAGACAGCACCTCATCAACCCCGGTTTCTCCTCGCGGAGCCAGCAGGCTCACGGTCGCCGCCGCCCGCCGCAGCTGCACAGCACTGACCTCGCCCAGGGCCGGGAACTGCTTCCAGCGCGCAAACTCCACATCCAGAACGCGGTCAAACAGCGCCTCTCGCCCCACTGAGCTATCAGGCACCTCCGCTTCGCCGACCTGCCCGACCACGGCCAACCAGGCCCGCAGCACCACCTCCAGCGCCGTCGTCCCCGGCTCCGCAGGCGCCTCCAGCTTCTGGGGCGCAGGCAGGCCCAGCCGCTGAGAGAACCTGCGCACCGCCTTGCGGAACAGCAGTGGGGAGTCGGGGTGCCGCCCCAGGCCGGCGATCATCAGCGTCCGCCCCAGGCGGATGCCGTCCTGCACCAGTTCCTCCTGGAACTGCTGCCACCACACATCCGTGCCCCGCGCGGTGAGCACAATGCGCGTGGGCGACCTCCGCTCCCGCAGGCGCCGCAGCAGGGTGGCCAGCTGCTCCTTCCGGGCCTCCTCGGCGTAGTCCACCACGATCAGCAGCTCCGTGGTCAGCTCCGCCAAGACCTCCAGGTCCGCCTCGGTGAGCTCGCTGGTACTGGGCACAAAGCCCGTGCACCAGCCGATGGCCGAGAGACTGTGGCACAGCTGCGCGGCCAGACGCGTCTTCCCCGTACCGCCCGCGCCCGCCACCACGGCAATGGCGAGGTCCGGCGCCGTCCTCGCCCCCGCGGAGCCAGCAGAGGCGCTTCCCGCCTCCGCCGTGCTGAGCGCCCACTCGCGCAGCTGGGCCAGCTCCGGCCGCGGGCAGAAGGGGACCACGTTGTACCGGCTCCGAATCAGCTGCAGGGCGGTGAAGTCCTGCGGCAGCTCCGTATACGCCTGCGCCAGCACCTCCCCCGCCCGCACCACCGGGGGCAAGGAGTCGTCCGCACGTCGTTGCGCGCACAGTCCCCCAACATCAACGCAGACCTCCCACTGCCAGTCGCGCACATACTCCGCCCCGCGGTCGAGGGCACTCTCCCAGTCGCCGACCGAGCCGCCCACGGTACTCGCCTGCTGCACATCAACAGCCAGCCATGTGGCCAGGGCATCACCCGGATGTGCCGCGAGCAGCTGCACCACGGGCGCACCATCGACAGTCAGCACCTCGCTGCTGAAGCCAGCCTCAAGTACCGGCTCGCAGCCCCTGGACCAGTTCCGCTCCAGCGGCACTAGCACCAGTGCGTGCCGCCGCCCCTCCTTGCGAATTGTCAGGATCAGCGGGTAGACCCCGGCGTCCAGCGCCGCGCTGCAAAAGGCCGCGCACATATCCAGGCAGGTCGCCTGGTGCAGTGACACCACCTCATCTAGCGGGCGCAGCAACTGCGTGCCGGGCCCGGAATCGGCGGGCTCATGCACGTAGCTGATGCCCAACTCGACGAAGCCCTCGAAGACTCGACGCGCCAGGGCCCCAACCCCAACGCCCCCGCCCGGCCCCGGAAATCGGCGTGCATCCTCGGCACGCAGCAGGCGCTGCAGCCAGCCCGCGTGCACCACCTGCGCCAAGGCGGTCGGTTCGGCCTGGGAGTCCCAGCGCAGAGGTTCCCTCATGACACGGCTCCAATCCTCATTCGGGTAGTAATACGGTCCACGCCGGGCACACCGGTCGCGGTGATCCTGAGTTCATGCAGTCCTTCAGACAGCGGCGGCAACTCCGCAGCCCAGGAGTCTCCGTCAGCCGCGGCACGCAAGCCGACCCTGGCGACCCTGCCAGCCACCTCGCCGGCCGGCAGCGGCTCGCCATCGGCACTCACCACACTGATGCGCAGCGGCACCGGCCGCTCCGCCAGCACCACCTCATCCAGGTCCAGGCGCAGATAAGGGGCGGCTTCTGCTTCGCTTCCGCCACGGGCCGCCGCGGGTAGGGGCGCGAGCCCGTAGTCGCGCACATGTTGCACGACGGCCACCTCATCCACCAGTTCTCCGTGCCGCCGCGCGAGTCGGCGCCACGCCCGCGGCTCCTGCTCGGCAAGCCGCGAAATCGCCGAGAACCTGGGAACCGTGCCATCCCCCGCCTCCCAGCCTCGGGGCACCCAGTCGGGGTCAGTCTTGTTGACCGCGAGCCGGTCCCCGTCCAGCAGGGCCATCGACGACGTGGTGTGCCCCTGCGAGTAGTAGTGCGTGAACGGATGCCCGCCATTTCGCTCCGCACGCGCGACCATTGCCTTGTGCAGACTCTGATTGGTCTCATACGCCCGCCGGGCACGCTCCGCGAATCCCGGCACCGCCGCCATCAGCTCCGTTGGCAGCTGGAAAGGGTAGAGACCGTCATGGTTCTTCTCCCTGTTCCCCCCGCTGTTCCTCTCGCTGTTCCCCTCGATCACCTGCGCATGCGGCAGCAGATCGAACACCGAGTCCCAGCCCCGCAGCACCGTGCTGATCTCCGGCAGGCCGAGTCCGCCCACATGCACGCCATTGACGAGGAAGTCGAGCGCCTTGGTGGCCCCGCGGAACGGGGTGCCCAGGGTGATGATCTCCTTGACGTCCACGCCGTCGCTCAGATGCGCCCACCAACAGGCGGCCACCAGACCGCCCATGGAGTGTCCCACCATTACCACTGGGCGCCCGTAAAGCCACTTCCGCAGCTCCTGGTCCAGCGCCTGCGCACAGGCGCCCACCGACTGCCGGAAGTCATACGGGAAGGCCAGTAGGGAGACGAGTGGGTTCGGCTGGTCCCGCCCCGCGGTTGCGACGACCTCGGGGCGCAGCTGAAGTGCGCCAATCAGCTCGCGCATCAATCCGTCGTATCCGGTAATCAGCTGCTTCCAGGCCAGGCCATAACTACCAATCAGGCCTGTGGCGCGCAAGGGACGTGAGGCATCCAAAGCCGCGGGGGCAAGTATCCGGGTCAGCAGTGCTCGCGTGTTGATGGAGTAGACGGAACGACCGTCGTCGTCGGCGAGCTCACTGCCACCGATCCCGGGAAGCACCACCACCAGCGGCATCACCATTACTGCCTCCTCAGCCCGCCACCTCGCAGCCCAGGCTGGAAGTATATGGATCGCCCGTCGCCGACGTGCCCAAACCAGCACGCCATAACTACCGACCTCGGCACGTAAGATCTACCGATCTCGGTGAGTGGGGGCGGACGAGCGACGCGGCCGCGCCGGTCAGGAGCCCAGGGCCAGGTGGAGTGCCACCCCCAGCATGACCAGGCCGACCAGTACGTCCAGCACCCGCCAGGTGCGCGGGCTGGACAGCGGCCCGGACAGCGCCCGCGCCCCCAGGCCCAGCGCCGTGAACCACAGGATCGACGCCGCCCCGGCGCCGGCCGCGGCCACCCACCGGGCCGCCCCGAAGCCGTTGGTCACCGTGCCCAGCATCAGCACGGTGTCGAGGTAGACGTGCGGATTCAGCCAGGTCAGCGCCAGGGTGGTCAGCGCCACCGACGACGCCGGGCGCGCCTGTTCCTGCTCAAGCGCGCCCGGGCGCATGGCCGAGCGGAAGCTGGAGATCGCGAAGCCGAGCAGGTACAGCACCCCGCCCCAGCGCAGCACTTCCAGCACCCACGGTGCCAGGCGGGCGACCACGCCGATCCCGCCGGTGCCGATAGCGATCAGTGCCAGGTCGCTGAGCGCGCAGATGGCAACCACCAGCCCCACATGCTCCCGCCGCACCCCCTGGCGCAGCACCCTGGCGTTCTGCGCTCCGATGGCCACGATCAGCCCCAGCCCCGTGGCGAAGCCGGTGACGGCGGGCGCGAAGCCGGACCAGGACGCGGAAACCGCCAACGGGGCAGAGACCAGGCCCCCGAGCGCGGGGGCGGCTGCGACGGTCCCTGCAGCAGCCAGGACTTGGAGGGAAGTCGACGGGGCGAACAGGAGCGTCATGGGGGTGACCCTATGGGTTCCGGCAACACCTCGTAAGCCGGGCGAGCGCACGCGCGACCCGCCGTCGTCGGCACGCGCGTCGGGAGTTGCGCCGGAAATGTGCCAATATCAGGGCATGACTGAGCGCAGTGACTACACAGACAGCCGCGGCTACGGGGATCGCGGCAGCCGTCGCGACCGATACGACCGATATGACAGGGGAAACGACCGGGGTTATGACCGGGGCGAGCGGAGCGAACGCGGCTACCGGGGCGACGGCGGGCGCGGCTATGATGACCGCGGCGGCTATGACCGGGACAACCGGGGCGGCCGGGGCTACGACCGAGACCGCGACTACAGCGACCGCCGCGGCTACGAGCGCGGCAGCCGGGGATATGACCGCGGCAACCGCAGCTACGACCGGGACAACAACCGCGGCTACGGCGACCGGCGCGAGGGCAACCGCGAGGGCCGCTACGACCGCGGCGGCTACGACCGGGACAACCGGGGCGGCCGGGGCTACGACCGAGACCGCGACTACAGCGACCGCCGCGGCTACGACCGCGGCAACCGGGGATATGACCGCGGCAACCGCAGCTACGACCGGGACAACAACCGCGGCTACGGCGACCGGCGCGAGGGCAACCGCGAGGGCCGCTACGACCGCGGCTACGGCCGGGACCGGGGGTATGACCGTGACCGTCGCGGTCAGGGCTACGGCCGCGACGACCGCCGCGAAGGCCGCCGCTACGACAAGGGCCCGCGCACAGGCACGCTCAGCGACCTGGTGGACTACCTGCACGTGCTGGACAACCGCCCCTACGGCGCCTACCGCGACACCATCGGCCACTACCGCGCCACGGAGGGCTGGACCCTGCACGTCGACTACGTCCAGCCCGACCCCTACGCACCGCCCACGCGCATCCGCATCCAGGCCCCGGCCGACCTGCCCGGCCTGAAGCTGCTGCAGGACGCGGACCTGCTGTCCACGCGCGACCGGCGCATCGCCGTCTCCGACTTCCTCACCCGTGAGCTGCACCGGGGCTTCCGCGGCACCAACCTGTCGATCGCCGCACCGGGGCAGGAGATCCTCGAGCGCTGCTCGGTGATCGTCTCCACACCGTCCGACGACGCCCTCGACGGCGACGCCCAGTCCGACGCCGCTGCGGCCGCTGCCGCCAACACGGACGGCTCACCCGCTGAGGACGGGCAGGACAGCGCCGTCGTCGACCTCTTCACGGTGCTCACGGAGTCCGAGGAGGGCGACGCCGCCGAGGAGACCACGGCCCCCGCCGAGGACACTGACACGGACACAGCGGACGCATTCGCCGCAGCCATCGGCTCAACCCAGACAGCCGACCCCGAAGAGGTCGCCGCCCCCGCAACCGACACGGCCGCGGAGTCGGCCTCCTCCCCCGCGTCCGCAGCCTCCGCCGCAGACGCCGAGGCTGATGCGGACGACGCGGACGCACCCGGTGCCGACGCCGACAACGAGCGCAAGGCCCCCGCAGGCGTCATCATCGAGATCCGCGCCCGCGTGGCGCTGCCGGCCCGCGGCCGCACCATTCGCGGCCGGGAGGCCGCCAACATCTTCAGCCACGACCTGACCCGCGAGGTCAACGCGGCCCTGGACCTGACCGGGGAGCGGGCCGAGCGCCTGCTGGAGCACGTCGCCACCCTGGAGGACCACCGGGCCCTGACTCAGGCGGTGCTCGACAACGGCTGGGTGTCCTTCCTTGCGGACGACTCGATCCTGCCGCGCCGCTCCGGCGTCAGCAACGCCCCCATGGAGGAGGGCGCCGTCCCCCTGAGCGCCCCCGATTCGCTGGCGGCGACCGTGACCCTGCCGCACGCCGGCGAGGTGCGCGGCACCGCCATCGGCTCCGGCGTAACACTCGTCGTCGGCGGCGGCTACCACGGCAAGTCCACGCTGCTGAGCGCGATCGAGCGGGGCGTCTACCCCCACGTCCCGGGCGACGGCCGCGAGCTGGTGGCCACGGTTCCCGATGCCGTCAAGGTGCGGGCCGCCGACGGGCGGGCGGTGACCGGCGTCGACCTGACCCCCTTCATCTCCCACCTGCCCGGAGAGCGGGACACCGCCTCCTTCACCACCACCAACGCCTCGGGCTCGACCTCACAGGCGGCCTCCATCGTGGAGTCGATTGAGGCGGGCGCGTCCGCGCTGCTGCTGGATGAGGACACCTCCGCCACCAACCTGCTGATCCGTGATGCACGCATGCGCACGCTGGTGTCTGATGACCAGGAGCCGATCACTCCCTTCGTGGACCGCGTGGGCGCGCTGGCCGAGGCAGGCGTGTCCACGGTGCTGGTGATGGGCGGATCCGGGGACTACCTGGACGTGGCGGACCGGGTGCTGCTGCTGGACTCCTACGTGCTGCATGACGCCACCCAGCGTGCCGCCGAGGTGGCCGCGGCACAGCCGCGGGAGACTACGGCACTGGCCGACTTCCCCATGCAGTCCCCGCGGGTGCCGCTGCCCTCGCAGCGCACCCAGCGCGGCCCGGTACGCACGCGCGCACGGGGCACCGACTCGCTCACGCTGGACCGGGAGGACATCGACATCTCCGACGTCGCCGGGGTCGTCGACTCCGGGCAGGCGGAGGCCGTGGCCTACGCGCTGCGGGCGCTTTTGGAGCAGCGCTTCGACGGGGAGTCGACGCTGGCCGAGTGCCTGGAGGACCTGGACGCGCTGCTGGACGACGAGGGCCTGGACGCGCTGGATCGCCGCCCGGCCTTCCTGGTGCGTCCGCGCATGGTTGACGTGGCGGCGGCGGTCAACCGCTACCGCAGGCTCAAGCTGGCCTGAGCGCGTGCGGGGCGGCGCTCGGCGTCGCCCCGCACGCTCGTTTTTCCTACGGGTCAGGGGAAACCGCGGAATCATGCGGTTTCTCGAATGATCTCAAAATGGATAAGGGGTCTCCCGTGTGCGCCGCGACCTCGGCCGCACACGGGAGACCCCTTATCGCATTACCGGCCCACTCCGGATAATCACCACTTTCGCCCGCCATTGCAGGGATAAGTGGCGATTACGGAGGTTGGGCGCGGCCTGCCTGAGCGTGCGCCGCGGGGCTGAACCCCGCCGGGGCGGGGTCAGCGCAGCGCGGCCAGCGCCCGGTCCTGGGCGACGATTGCCTCAACCATCGCGGGGACCTCGCTGTCGTGGAAGGCGGCCGGGGCGAAGCTGGACATGTTCTCGAAGTCGGTGGCCAGGTGCAGGTTGACCTGCGGCCCCACCACGCCGGTGGTGAAGTTCGACAGAATCAGGCGCAGGGCCTCGATCGGCCGGTGGCCGGCGGAGAAGGAGTAGCCGACCAGGCCGACGGCCTTGTTGGCCAGCACGGACGGGGTGATGAAGTCAATCGCGTTCTTCAGCGCGCCCGGGACGGAGTGGTTGTACTCCGGGGTCACGAAGACGTAGGCGTCGTAAGCCGCCAGGGTCTCGTTCCACTTCACCGCGGCCGGGTCCTTGGCGGGGGCGGCCATCGGGGGCAGCTCCTCGGCGAAGACCGGCAGGTTGAAGTCGGCGAGCTCGAGGACGGTGGCCTCGACGCCCGCAACGGTGTTGGCCCTCTCGGCAACCCACTGGGCGACGGGGCCACCCACGGAGTTGGGGCGGATGGAACCGGTGATCACGGCGATCTTGGTCATGTTGTACTCCTTGGAAGCACAGTTGGAAGCAAATCAAGCAGATCGGACTCTAGGTCATACGTCCCAGTCTACATATAGACACTTCAATGAGCTTGCTCATACTCATCGACTCGACTTCTAGAACGGCTTGCGATGCCAACACCGGCCCCCAGTTAGGCTGAGAGTGTGAGCGATGCTGGAAGCAACGGAAACCACGCCGACCCCGACTCCCCCTGGGACGGCGCCCGCTACCTGCGGGAGATTCTGCGCGCCCCCGTCTATGAGGCCGCCGAGCACACCCCCCTACAGCCGATGCCCACGCTGTCGACCCGCCTGGGCAACACGGTTGAGGTCAAGCGCGAGGACCTGCAGGCGGTCCACTCCTTCAAGATCCGCGGCGCCTACAACGCCATGCGCTCCCTGTCCGACGCCGAGCGCGAGCGCGGCGTGGTGACCGCCTCCGCCGGCAACCACGCCCAGGGGGTCGCCCGCTCCGCCTCCCTGCTGGGGGTGCGCGCACTGATCGTCATGCCCACCGTCACCCCCCGCATCAAGGTCGACGCCGTGCGCGCCCTGGGCGGCGAGGTGCTGCTGAGCGGGGACAACTTCGACGCCGCCAAGGCCGAGGCGCTGCGCCTGGCCCAGGCGGAGGGGCTGACCTACATCGCTCCCTTCGACGATCCCCGCGTCATCGCCGGCCAGGGCACCATTGGCTTGGAGATGATTCAGCAGGACGCCGATCTGGATCGCGTGTTCGTGCCCGTGGGCGGCGGCGGCCTGGTCTCCGGCATCGCCGTGCTGATCAAGCAGCTGATGCCGCAGGTGCAGGTAATCGGCGTGGAGCACGAGGAGTCCGCCTGCCTGAATGCCGCCCTGGCCGCCGGGGAGCCGGTGACGCTCGAGCACGTCGGCCTGTTCGCCGAGGGTGTGGCGGTGCGCCGCATCGGGGATGAGACCTTCCGCCTGTGCGCGCAGCTGCTCGACGACGTGGTCACCGTCTCCTCCGATGAGGTCTCCGCCGCTGTGCGCGACCTGTTCGAGGACCTGCGCGCCGTGCCGGAGCCGAGCGGCGCTGTTGCCCTGGCGGGGCTGAAGCAGTACGTGGCCGCGCACTACCTCGCCGGCGAGCGGCTGGCCTGCGTGTTGTCGGGCGCGAATCTGAACTTCCATCAGCTGCGCTATATCTCCGAGCGCGCCGAGATCGGCGAGCAGCGCGAGGCCATCCTGGGGGTGACCATCCCGGAGGTGCAGGGCGAGTTCCTGCGCTTCGCCTCCGTGCTCGGCGGCCGGGCGGTCACCGAGTTCAACTACCGGGTCTCGGCCTCCGCCCCCGCGGGCGCACCGGCCCGGATCTTTGTGGGCGTGCGGCTCACTCGCGGACGCGACGAGCGCCGCGAGATCGTCGCCGACCTGGAGGCCGCCGGCTACGGCGTGGTGGACCTGACCGAGGACGAGCTCGCCAAGGTGCATGTGCGCTCCATGATCGGCGGGCGCGCCCCGGAGGGCCTGGTGGAGCGGCTGTTCAGCTTCGAGTTCCCGGAGTCCCCCGGGGCGCTGACCCGTTTCCTGGAGATCCTGGGGACCCGCTGGAACATCACCCTGTTCCACTACCGCACCGATGGCGCCGACTACGGGCGCATCCTGACGGCCTTCGAGGCCGGCCCGGACGATGCCGAGCTGACCGAGCACATGGACCGGCTCGGCTACGCCTACCACGAGGAGACGGACGACCCCTCCGCCCGCTTCTTCCTGGCCCGCTGACCCCGCCGCCCCGCCGCAACCCCTTCACCGAGGTCGGTAGATCTTACATACCGAGGTCGGTAGATCTTACGTACCGAGGTCGGTAGATCTTACGTACCGAGGTCGGTAGATCTTACGTACCGAAGTCGGTAGATCTTACGTACCGAGGTCGGTAGATCTTACGTACCGAAGTCGGCAGATCTTACGTACCGAGGTCGGTTGCACCCTCAGCGGTCTCTTCGCGTTAAGGGGCTCTTCCGGTTTGTGGGTGTGGTGTCCACGGGCCGGTCGAGAGCCTGGGCTGGCGAGCGAGTGGACTGGGGGCTCCACTACGCCGGTTGGGCGTTAACAACGTCACTTAACGGTTTGCTGTACACCTCGGAGCCTTGCAGCAGACGGTTAACCGGCTCTTCGCGTTCGAGGGTGTGGGTGGAGCCGGGAGCCAGTTCGCCGGCGTGCTTTGCGCTGGCGTCGTCTGCTACGCCGGTTCGGGGTTTACTACTCGGGTTTGGTGTCTGCTGAAGGGATCTGTGCCCTTCAGCGGAGGTCAAACTGGCGTAGCAGACGCCGAAGGGGCGTACCCAACGATCTGCCCCTGGCGCTGACCCCACTCGCTCTACGCCCGCGACACCGCCCCGAGGACACCCCCCGCCGGCCACAAGTCCTCGTCAGCCCCAGAACGTCCTCGCAGGCCCCACGCAGAGCCCGCCCGGACGCTCGAGCACGACCTCCTCGTCCCGAGCATGACCACCCGCCGGCCAGGTGCACGCCGAACAGCGCGCCCGGGCACGACCACCCGCGAGCCCGGGCGCGACCACCCGCGGGCCCGCACCACCACACCCACAAACGCGCAGCGCCCGCGAGCATCCGATGGTGCTCCCAGCTGTCACAGATTGCACCACTTTGCTGGGACGCGCCGGGAACCTGGCCAACAGAACCGCATGATTTCAACGATGTGCGCTAGGCGGCTCGCGTCCGGGCAGGTAAAGCGGTGCAATCAGTGACAGCCGGGCGACGGTCACCGTGTCGAACCGGCAGGCCCACCGGTCTCCTCACCCGGCGACACGCCGGCCGCCACATCCACAAGCACGACGAGCCGGTCCAGATGACCTGGCGGGGCTGCTAGAGGACACGCCCCGGCCCTCAAGGACACCTCCCGGGAAAGCGTCCTCGGCGGCCCGACGATGTCCCACCGACCCGACCACCCCCGCATCACCCCAACCACCACCCCCACCCACAGCCCCGGCCAAACCCCACAACCGCAAACCGGAAGCGCCTCTAAACATCGCCACATTAAGACCAATTCAACACTACGCCTTGCACCTTCATTACATATCTGATACATTTATGAAGGGCGATACCCGCATTTGAAAGGCGTGATCAACAATGCCCTCCGAACCCGCCACCCGCTCACGTCGCACAGTACGCTCGATAATTGGCCTGCTAGCATTGGCGGTGGCGGTGCGAGCACTCATGATCGGCAATACCATCGAAGCTATCGCGAGCCTCGTTCTAGGGGTACTGTTTGTCGCCGCCGCGCTTCTAGGGCGCCCCAGATCATCCAAGACCCGAGCCCCACACTGACCACCCGTTCCCCCGCTCTTCTCTTCACCCCGGTTGAGGAGGTAATCATGGAACACGTCCTCGAGGTCAGCGGCCTGCGCGCCTGGTACAACCGCTCCGCCCCCGTCCTGACCGATGTCTCGCTGACACTCGATGCGGGCGAGGCCGTGGGGTTACTGGGCGTCAACGGCGCCGGAAAAACCACCATGCTCAAGGCGCTCTGCGACGCGCACCGCGGTTACGAGCTCCGGTCCATGCGGTACCGCGGACGCGCATGCAGACCGGATACGCCCACATTCAAACAGCAGCGCTATTTCGCCTTAACCAACGACGCCTCGTTCCCCACCTGGTCATTGGACACCTTCATTCGTTTCCTGGACCGCGCCTACGGGAAGCGAGAACGCCCGCAGCTGCTCGACGAACTCATCGACGGCTTCAACTTCCGCGGCTATCGGTCAACCCCATTCGGACAGCTGTCCAGCGGCACCCGAAAGAAGGCCGCGCTCATCGCCGCCTTCCAAACACCGGCCGACATCCTGTTCCTCGACGAGCCGGTGGACTTCCTCGACTTCTCGGCAACGGAGTATCTCTACCACTGCATAGTCGCCGCCGCCGAACGTGGGCAGGCGGTACTACTGAGCTCCCACATCGCCGAGTCCTTCACCCGGTGCACCACTCGACTCTACGTGCTCTCCTCGGGCCGGCTCAGCGGCCCCTTCGACACTCCTGGGGATTCCGATGCTGTCGCAGCCCTCGTCAACTAGCGCTCTGGCAGCTCGGGCCGTGGCGGGCGAGTTCCTCAGCAAACGGACCGTATGGTCCAGCCTGATCCTGACGGCGGTCGCGGCATGGGTTGGCATGCACCTGGGCGTCGTGGTCAACCTGCGGGTCGCCTCCGCCGGGGTCTTCTTGGCCACGGCGGCAACCATGTCATCAATCGCCTGGACCTGGGTCCACAGCGAACGCTGGCCGGGCCTGACGTGACGCGGTTCCCGATCGCCGCCAGGGACCTGGCGCGTGCCGCCTACCTCGTCGGTTCGCTGGTGGTGCTCCTTGAAGTCGTTCTACCCGTGATCGCGTTCATCTCCACGGCTCAAAGCATCACCTGGCCCAATGCCATCACGGTGACTCTGCTCGCCCTCGGAATGGCGCCCCTGGTCCTCCTGCTCTGGACCGGCCCCACGCGCCGTCATCGCCTGGGAGCGCTCATCGCATTGGCGGCGGGGATCGTCCTTGGCATTGTCCTAAGTCCGCTCACAGCGGCCGTGATGCTCGCCGTCGAGGGCACCGTCTGTTTCCTGCTCGGCTTCGAGGTGGTTGACGACGCCGCACGACGGCGCAGAGCCGGACCGCGCACCTCCAGCCTCATACTCGGTGAGCTGGCGAGCTCCCGGATGACGCAGATCAACACCGCCGCGCTGGTCGCCTTCGGCTGGCTGTTCAACGCAATGCTCCACAACCACGGTGCCGCGCTGCCGCTCGGGGCCGTCATGGTGGTGCAAAACACCCCGCTCAATGCCTACTTCTCCCGGCATCCGAGCACCTGGCTCGTGGTCAAGACCTGCCCGCGCACGTGGCGCACGCTATGCGTTTACGCCCTCCAACTCGCGGCCCTGTATCTGATATGCGGTGCCGTCGCCGTGTTCGGACCCGAGCCAACGCTCGCACACTTCGGCAACGACGTCGCCTTCGTGGTCACCACGGCTTCATCCGCGGCCCTGGCCGCCGTCCTCATGGAATGGCGCTGGCCGCTGCTCGATTGGAAGTCCGAGCGCGAAGTAATCCGCCACCCGCGCAAGTACGTTCCCGCACTCGTCGCCTGCATGCTCTCCACCGCATGCTGGGCGCTCACGCGCTGAGCGGGTGCGGCCCCGACGACGACGGCGCGCGCACCCCCGCTCAGCTGCGCCAGTTCCGAATGCGGCAGGCGTCAGCGAACGCGGATCCGGCTCAGGTCACGCACGGCGCCGAGGTCGGCGCTGGTGGCCAGCATGCCGTAGGCGCGCAGCGACTTGGACACGTGGCGGGGACGCGGGCTGTGCGGCGTCCACGCCTCCTCCCCGCGGGCCTCCTCCTCGGCGCGACGCCGGGCGATCTCCGCCTCGTCCACATCCAGCTCAATGGAGCGGTTCGGGATGTCGATGACGATGCGGTCGCCGGTGCGCACCAACCCGATGAGCCCGCCCGCTGCCGCCTCCGGGGAGACATGCCCGATGGACAGCCCGGAGGTGCCGCCGGAGAAGCGCCCGTCGGTGAGCAGCGCGCACTCCTTGCCCAGGTGCATGGACTTGATGTAGGTGGTCGGGTAGAGCATCTCCTGCATGCCCGGACCGCCGCGCGGCCCCTCGTGGGAGATGATGACGACGTCCCCGGCCTTCACCTTGCCGCCGAGGATGCCGTCCACGGCCTGTTCCTGAGACTCGAAGACGACGGCGGGGCCGGAGAAGGTCAGGATCGAGGCATCCACCCCGGCGGTCTTGACGATGCAGCCCTTCTCCGCGACGTTTCCGAACAGGACGGCCAGGCCGCCGTCGGCGGAGTAGGCGTGGGCGATGTCGCGGATGGCGCCGCCTACCCGGTCCACGTCCAGGGCCTCCCAACGGGAGTTCTGGGAGAACATCTGGGTGGTGCGCACGCCCGCGGGGGCGGCCAGGTAGAGGGTGCGGATCGCCTCATCCACGCGGCTCGCCTGCGGGTCGCGTACGCCGTCCTCGCCGGGGCGGCCGATGTCGTACTGGTCGAGTTCGTCGGCCAGGGTGCCGCGCAGCACGGTGCGGGTGGTGGTGTCGAGCAGGCCACCGCGGTCGAGCTCGCCGAGGATGCCCATGATGCCGCCGGCACGGTGGACGTCCTCCACGTGCACGAGGTTGGTGGAGGGGGCCACCTTGCACAGGTGGGGCACCTTGCGGGAGAGCCGGTCGATGTCGGCCATCTTGAAGTCGACCTCCGCCTCCTGGGCGGCGGCCAGCAGGTGTAGCACCGTGTTGGTGGACCCGCCCATGGCGATGTCCAGGCTCATGGCGTTCTCGAAGGCGGGCTTGGTGGCGATCGACCGCGGCAGGACGGAGGCGTCGTCCTCCTCGTAGTAGGCCTTGGTGATCTGAACGATCCGGCGGCCGGCCTCCTGGAACAGGGCCTTGCGGTCCGCGTGGGTGGCCACCAGCGAGCCGTTGGTGGGCAGCGCGAGCCCGAGGGCTTCGGTCAGGCAGTTCATGGAGTTGGCGGTGAACATGCCCGAGCAGGAGCCGCAGGTGGGGCAGGCCAGGCGCTCGATGGCGGAGATGGTCTCGTCGGGGACGGTGGGGTCGGCGGCGTCCATCATGGCGTCGATCAGGTCGAGCTTGCGGGTGGTGCCGTCGGCGGCGACCATCTTCCCGGACTCCATGGGACCGCCGGACACGAAGATCGTGGGGATGTTCAGGCGCAGCGAGGCCATGAGCATGCCGGGGGTGATCTTGTCGCAGTTGGAGATGCACACCAGGGCGTCGGCGCAGTGGGCGCTGACCATGTACTCCACGGAGTCGGCGATCAGCTCGCGGCTGGGCAGGGAGTAGAGCATGCCGTCGTGCCCCATGGCGATGCCGTCGTCGACGGCGATCGTGTTGAACTCCTTGGCGATGCCGCCGGCGGCCTCCACCTGTTCGGCGACGACGCGGCCGACGTCCCGCAGGCCCACGTGCCCGGGGACGAACTCGGTGAAGGAGTTGGCGATGGCGATGATGGGCTTGCCGAAGTCCGAGTCCTTCACGCCGGTGGCGCGCCACAGGGCGCGGGCGCCGGCCATGTTGCGGCCGGTGGTGGAGGTAGCGCTGCGATAGCGGGGCATGAGCGTCTCCTGGGATGCGGACGATTTTCGAATGGCCACAGCGTAGTGTCAGCAACGCCGGCAGGCCGTGTGCGTTCGCTCACCAGACCGCCGGTTTTCCGCGGTACAGCAACGATCCGACGACGATGCCCCCGCTCGCCGGAGAGCGAAAAGCCCCGTCGGCACCTGCCGAATTACGGCACGCACCCCTCACGCCTCCCATCTCCTGCCCCGCCGCCGGGCCCGTCCCACCCGCCGGAGCCCATAACGACGCCCCCTTACACTCTTGAGCACCAGATCAACGGAGGCCGCATGACCATTCCGCGCAACGCCGTCGACATCGCCCGTGCCGTCAGCGCCGGGAGCATCACCGCCCGGGCCACGATCCAGGCCGCGCTGGAACGCATTGACGCACTGGACCCGAATCTCAACGCCTTCACCGTGGTGCGCCGCGAAGCCGCCCTGCGGGAGGCCGATGCCCTCGACCGGCGCATCGCGGCAGCCGGCCCGGGCGCAGCCGGACCGCTCGCCGGCGTGCCGGTGGCGGTCAAGGAGGAGTACGACGTCGCCGGGGAAGTCACCACACTTGGCGGCCGAGGCAATAGCAGTCCCGCCCGGGCGGACTGCGCCGTCGTCGGGCGCCTGCGGCAGGCGGGGGCGATCATCGTCGGGCGCACCAATATGCCCGAGTTCGGCCAGTTCCCGGTGGGAGAGTCCGCCCATCACGACGACTGCCTGAACCCCTGGGACCCTGCACGCTCCCCCGGCGGCTCCTCTGCGGGCTCGGCGGTCGCCGTCGCCACCGGCGCGGTTCCGGTGGCCATGGGTTCCGACGGCGGGGGTTCGCTGCGCATTCCGGCCTCGGCCTGCGGGGTGCTGGGGCTGAAGCCGACACGCGGCCGGGTCAGTTCGGCGCCGTCGGCGGACCACTGGTTCGGACTGGCGGGCTTCGGGGCGCTCACGCGCACCGCCCACGACCTGGCCGTGGTCATGGACGTCATCAGCGGCAACGAGCCGGTGGACCGGTGGCGGCTCGATGCCCCTACCCGGCGGTTCGTTGACGCCGTGGACGCACCACCGCCCCGACTACGCATCCTCTTGGCAGCCAATGCGGTCATGCCCGGCGCGTGCTCGACGCCGCCCGTCGCTCAGGCCGTGGATGGCCTGGCTGCCCGCCTGCGAAAGCTGGACCATGACGTGCGCACGGCTAGGGTCGCCTGGCCGGTGCCGACCGCGCCGTTCCTGACGCTGTACTTCGCCGGCATGCACGTCGAGGCGCAGCAGGTTGAGCACCCGGACCGTCTGGAGTCGCGCACCAGGACCTCGGCGCGTCTGGGCGCGCTCATTCCGCAGCCGGTGGTGCGCGCGGCGCTGCGTCAGGCTAAGCGCGTGCGCGACGGCGTCGAGGCCGCCTTCGGAAGCGCGGACCTGTTGATGCTGCCCACCCTGCTCGACCTGCCCGGCGGCGCGCAGGACCTGCGCGGGCGCGGTTGGACGGCGGCCATGCTCGCCTCGACGCCGGTGGTGTCCAACACTGCGATATTCAACGTCTCGGGGCATCCGGCACTGTCCGTGCCGGCGGGGCTGTCCCAAGGACTGCCGGTGGGCACTCAGCTCGTGGCCCGCACCGGGCGCGAGGACCTACTGCTGGCGGTAGCAGCGCAGCTGCATACCCACTAGGCGGCAGCGACTCACTCCGGAGGACGCCGCCTCGTCCCCGCCAGCTACACCCCGTCCCCTGCTACGAGCTTTTGCCTTCTACTACGAACTTTTGCACCCTGGTGTACGCCTTTTTGCCGCACACCAGGGTACAAAAGTTCGTGTCGGGGGCGAAAGCTCGTACCAGAGCATGAACTCAGAGCACGAACTCGCGTCTCCGGCCGAGTAGATAAGCGCTCCAGGAGCGGACCGCCGCGGGCACGCCCGCCCGGGGCGCCCGCGTCACATGGTGCCGAGGATCTCGGTGACGAACACCAGGGTGTCGCCGCCCTTGATGCCGGCCTGCGGCACGCCGCGCGAGCCGTAGCCGAGCTCGGAGGGAATGGACAGGATCACGCGGCTGCCGACGCGCTGGCCGACCAGCCCGTCGTCCCAGCCGCGGATGACCATGCCGACCCCCACCTGGAAGTTGAGCGGCTGGCCGCGGTCGTAGGAGTTGTCGAAGACGCGCCCGTTCCAGATCTGGCCCAGGTAGTGGCACACGACGGTGTCCCCGGCCTCGATCACCTTGCCGTCGCCGGCGTCGAGCACCTGCACCTGCAGGCCCTCGGGGGCATCCGGCCCCGGGAAGGTCAAGGTGGGCTTGGCGCCCTTGGCGCCGGAAACGGTGGGCATGTTGCTGTTGATCATGCGGGCCAGGCTACGGCAGGGGGCGCCGCCGCGCCCACTTCGCCGCACGGCCCGACGGCGTCGTCTGCCCCACTCGGAACGCGACGGTGCCCGCGGCGCCGGAGACCGGACCGCGGGCACCGTCGTCGGCACCGAGGCGTCAGTTGTCGCGCAGTATGGCGAGGATGCGCAGGAACTCCACGTAGAGCCACACCAGGGTGACCACGAGGCCGAAGGCGCCGGACCAGGCGTACCGGGTGGGCAGGCCGCGCTCCACCCCATTCTGAATGGACTCGAAGTCCATGGTGAGGCTGAGAGCGGCCATGACCACCGCCAGCAGGCCGATGATCAGGCCGAGCGGGATTCCCATGACGGTGATGCCGCGCAGGCCCCAGGGGTCGGACAGGACGCCGGTGAGCATCAGCGCGAAGTTGATCAGGCTGAAGATCAGGTAGCCGCCCATGGCGGTCAGCAGGATGCGCTGCGCCTTGGAGCTGAGGCGGAAGCCGGCGAACTTGTAGGCCACCAGGACCACCCCGAAGGTGGCCGCCGAGGCAAGCACGGCCTGCAGGACGATGCCCGGGTAGATCATCTCCATGACGCCGGAGAGCGCGCCGAGCATGGCGCCCTCGCAGATGGCGTAGGCGAAGATCAGCACGGGGCTGGGCTCACGCTTGAAGGAGTTGACCAGCCCCAGCACCAGCGCGCCGATCGCCCCGCCGACCAGGGCCAGCATGCCGATTCCTGCGGTGGCCTCGTTGACGGCCAGGGTCCAGCTGACGGCGCCGACGGCGATGATCATCGCGAAGATCCCGAAGGTGCGCACGATGACGTCGTCGTAGGTCATGCGGCCGCGGTCCACGTTGGTGGCCGCCGGCGCGCCGTACTGGGCCTCCAGGTCGGAGAGCTGCTGCGGGGAGACGCTGCCATAACCGTCACGCTGCCCGTAGGCGGGCGCCTGCCCGTAGGCCTGGGTGGTCTGGTAGCCGGAGCCCGACTGCCGGCCGTAGGGCTGCGAGGCCTGGCCGGGCTGGTAGCCGGGCATGGTCGGGTATCCGTTGGGGGTGCGCTGCGCCGACGACGCCGGAGCACCACTCCCACTGAACACGGGGTTGCGAGAGAAGTAAGGGTTGCTCACCGGGTGGATTATCCCTGTCGTTCCTGAGGATCCCCTGAATACCCGGGAGCACCGGGGTCCTCCTGAAGTAGGACCCCGTTCCTCCGCCGAGCCCACCACCTGGGCCTCCAGATTCCCCAACCGGGCCGATGAGACCGGGTCGGCGTTGTTTCTAACCTGGAGTCGTTCGGGCGCAGGCCGGCCATCCCACCGACCCCAGCCGCCGCGCATCCATGAGTCTCGGAAAGAGTTGATCCCGTTGATCGAAGCCGTCGATCTCACCAAGCGCTACGGTTCCAAGACCGCAGTGGACCACATCTCCTTCACCGTTGAGCCCGGCACCGTCACCGGCTTCCTGGGACCCAACGGAGCCGGCAAGTCCACCACCATGCGCCTGATCATGGGGCTGGACAAGCCCACTGCCGGCAGCGTCAAGGTTAACGGCCAGGCCTACCGTGACCTGTCCGCCCCACTGTGCCAGGTCGGTGCCCTCCTGGACGCCAAGGGCCTGCACGGCTCCCGCAGTGCCCGCGCCCACCTGACCCAGCTGGCCGTCTCCAACGGCATCTCCACCCGCCGCGTGGACGAGGTCCTGGAGCTGACCGGGCTGACGCCGGTCGCCAAGAAGCGGGTCAAGGGCTTCAGCCTGGGCATGGGCCAGCGCCTGGGCATCGCCGCCGCCATGCTGGGGGACCCGCAGGTGCTGATCTTCGACGAGCCCGTCAACGGCCTGGACCCCGAGGGTGTCAAGTGGGTGCGCGACACCTGCCGCCACCTGGCCGATCAGGGACGCACTGTCTTCATCTCCTCCCACCTGATGAGTGAGATGGCCCAGACCGCAGACCACCTACTGGTCATCGGCCGCGGGCGCATCCTCACCTCCGGCCCCGTCGACGAGGTGATCGCCTCCACCACCAACGACGTCGTCCGCGTGGCCTCCCCGCAGGCCTCCGACCTGGCCTCTGCGCTGAACGCCGCCGGCATCGACACCGCCGCCCCCGAGCCCGGAGTACTCACCACGACGATGGCGCCCGCCGCCCGGGTCGGCGAGATCGCCGCCGCACACGGGATCGTCCTGCACGAGTTGGCCACCCAGCGCGCCTCCCTGGAGGAGGCCTACCTGGAGCTGACCGGAAACGACGTCGAGTACACCACGGGCGCCCCCGAGCCGACACCGTCCCCGGCCGCTGCCCGCTCCTGAGCGCCGAGTCCGCCGCCCGCCCCACGGGCGCCCGATGGTCCGGCCCGCGCATCCCACAAGCCTTCAGACACACGAAAGCAGTCACATGTCCACCACCGCCCCTGCAAAGACCACTGAGCCCACCGGCTCCTCCCCCGCCGACGACCTCACTTCCGACGCCGCCACCGGCAACCGTGAGCGAGCTCGCGGCTCCCGCCCCGACGGCGGCCCGGTCCGTCGTGCCGGCTCCCCCCGCCCCACCGACCGCTCCGGCCGCCAGACTTTCGGCCGCGCCGTGCACGCCGAATGGGTCAAGGTCCGCACCCTGCGCTCAACCTGGATCACCGCGTTCATCGCAGTCGGCGTCACCGTGCTGTTCAGCACGGCCATCTCCATCGCCTACGCCTCCATCCCCGAGATGGCCGACGGCGCCGCCGACGGGGTCATCGCCGGCAATCAGTTCGGCCAGATCGTCGTCGCCGTCCTGGGGGCACTGATCATCACCGGCGAGTACTCCTCCGGGCAGATCCGCTCCTCGCTGGCGGCGGTGCCGAACCGGTGGCGCCTGCTGGTGGCGAAGGCCATCGTGGTAGGAGCACTGAGCTTCGTCATCGGTGCACTGTCCACGCTGCTGACCTGGGCGGTCTCCACCCCCTTCATGGACGGGCACGGCGGCTCACTGACCGACCCGGAGTACCTCGGCTTCGTGTGGGGTACGGGGCTGTCCTTCACCGGGATTGCGCTCATGTCGCTGGGACTCGGCTTCCTGCTGCGCTCGACGGCGGGGACGATCACCCTGGCACTCACACTGCTGTTCGTCATCGACCTGCCGCTGTCGCTGATGGCCCTCAAGTGGGACTGGGCCATTTCCTTGCAGGGGTTCGAGCCCCTGCAGGCGGCAATGGCTGTTTATGACCCGTTCCACCACATGGTGGCCTGGGGGCAGGCCGGCTCCATGTACTTCCTCCAGCAGTGGCAGGCGGCTCTCGTCTTCGGCGCCTGGGCGTTCGTGCCGCTCGCACTCGGCCTCGTGGTCTTCTCACGGCGTGACGCCTGACCGGGACTGCGGCCGCGGTGGTGGCGCCGGCCTGATCGGGTCGGCGCCACCACCGCGGCGCCAGTACTTACGAGCGCAGCCGTGCTTCAGCTGCCAATCCGGCGGCAGTTCACCAATCCACCGACATCACATCAACAATTCGCCGACAATTCGTAAGGGGCTTGATTGGCCTCGCGAGGCAAGGCAGAGGGGAGCAACACGTTGAGTACGCCGTCGACCGCCGCCCATCTGCTGCGCTGGCAGACCTCTCACCCGTACCTGGCCGATGCCGCCATGGCGACGGTGGTGCTGGTGCTCAACGTGTTCATGGGGCTGTGGCCGCTGCTCCAGGCCGACATCCCCTCGGCGCAATCCTGGCTGCCGCTCACGCTGGGCGCATGCCTGGTGTGCACCCTCTCCCTGGTTTTCCGACGTCGTCACCTGGTCTCCACCTGGGCGGTGCTCACCTTCCTGCCCATCCTGCACGAGGCGGTAATCACTCGGAGCTTCGACGACATGGGTGTGGTCGAGATCGGCTACGTGGCCGATACGCTGCGCGCCTTCACCCTGCTGGGCGTTCCCTTCACTCTGGCCACGCTCGCCATGCGCTTCCGCGCCGCCTGGGTGTGGACCGCGTGCGCGGTCTCCACGCTCACCACAGTGGTCGGCCAGGCCGTACTCGGCAGCTACGCGGTCGACACCCTCAGCGGCCTGCTGATGCCAAACGGGCTGATCAACATCATCGGCGTGCTCGTAGGCACGGTCATCCGCATCCAGGCGACCCAGCTGCGCGAGGCCGAGGCGCGCTCGGCCCGCCTGCTACTGGCTCGCGAGCAGGAGGCCGCACTGGCCGCGGCCAATGAGCGCAGCCGCATCGCCCGCGAGATGCACGACGTCGTCGCGCACTCCCTGGCCGTCATGATCACCCTCGCCGACGGCGCAGCCGCCGCCGTCGACCGCAACCCCGCCATGGCCAAAGAGGCGCTGACCACACTGGCGGAGACCGGCCGCTCAGCCCTGGCCGACACGCGTCGGTTGGTGGGCGTGCTGCGCGAGGACCCGGCACCCTTCCCCGCCCGGGCCGATGCCGCCGTCGCACCGGGGACGCCCGGCACCCCTCCTGCCACCGCGGGCGGAGCCGCCCCGTCCGGGCATGCAGCCGGCGGAGCCGCCGGGCGGAGCGGCCCGGACGGCGCCACTGTGCGTGAGCTGCCGGTGCCCGAGTTCGCCCCGCCCGGGACGGTCGCCCCGGTCGAGCCGAGCCGGGAGATCGCCGACCTGCGCCGCCGGGCGACCGACACGGAGGCCGACGCCTCCAGCGGTCAGACGCCGCTCGCACCCGCGCCCGAGCAGGCCGACCTGGAGGTGCTCGTCGAGCGCTTCCGTACCGCCGGCGTGCCCGTGACCTACCGGTGGGACGGGCGCAAGCTGCCTGAAGACAAGGGCCTGCAGCTGACACTGTTCCGCATCGCCCAGGAGGCGCTGACCAACGTGCTGCGGTACGCCCCCACTACTCGCGCGGTGAGCGTCGTCGTCGACCGGCACGCGGGAACCGCCGTCCTGACCATCGACAATGACGCCGCCCCCGGATCCACCCCGTTGCACGGGTCCGGGAAGGGACTCATCGGCATGCGGGAGCGCGCGGCCGTCTATGGTGGAACCGTGCAGGCAGGACCGACCGCCACCGGCTGGCGCGTACGGGCCGTGCTGCACTGGGATGAGGACTGGGACGAATACGACGAAGGGACAGCGCCGTGGCAGATGCCGCAATGAATCAGGCAGGCGATCCGACCGGTATGGGCGCTCCGGTGCCTCCCGGAGGTGGGGAAGCGGCAAACCGGTCCCGACCGATCACTGTAGTGCTGGCCGATGACCAGGCGCTGATGCGTATGGGCTTCCGTATGGTGCTGGACCCGGCCGATGACATTGAGATCGTCGGAGAGGCCTCGGACGGCGCCACCGCCGTGGCGCAGGCACGTGCCCTGAAACCCGACGTGATCCTCATGGACGTGCGCATGCCCGGTATGAACGGCATCGACGCGACTGCCGCGATCACCGCGCAGTGCCCTGACACCAAGATCCTCATCCTGACCACTTTCGACCTGGACGAGTACGCCTTTGCGGGCCTGCGCGCCGGGGCGAGCGGATTCCTGCTCAAGGACACCCGCCCGGGCGAGCTGGCGGAGGCGATCCGCACTGTCGCCGACGGCGAGGCCGTGGTCAGCCCGCGTATCACGCGGCGCATGCTGGAGATGTTCTCCTCGCACCTGCCCGAGAGCGGCGGGACCGAGTCGCAGGAGGATGCGCGTATTGCCTCACTCACTCCGCGCGAGCGGGAGATCCTGACGCTGATGGCGCAGGGGCTGAGCAATTCCGAGATCGCCGACCACCTGATCGTCTCGGCGACGACGGTGAAGACCCACGTCGGGAATGTGCTGGCCAAGCTCGATGTGCGCGACCGCGTGCAGGCCGTGGTCGTCGCCTACGAGACCGGCCTCATGCGCTGAGATCGGTAGAAGTTACATGCCGAGGTCGGTAGAAGTTACATGCCGAGGTCGGTAGAAGTTACGTACCGAGGTCGGTAGAAGTTACATGCCGAGGTCGGTAGATATGGCGTGCCGGGCGCGGCAACCAACGGCTCAGGCGGAGTGCAGCCGCTGTTGAGCGGGCACGAACCCGTCCAGTACCACCTGCTCGACGGCGTCGGCCGCCTGCTCCAGGGTGACAGCGAGCTCCGCCCGCTCCCTCCCCGGGAAGTCACTGAGCACGAAGTCAGCGGGGTCTTGACGGCCGGGCGGACGCCCCACCCCAATGCGCAGGCGTGCGTAGTCCTTCGTGCCGAGCGCCTTGGAGATCGACCGCAGGCCATTGTGCCCGCCCTCGCCGCCGCCCCGTTTCAGCCTCAGCGTGTGCGCGGGCAGGTCGAGGTCGTCGTGTATCACCAGCAGGCTTGCCGCAGGGTCGACATCGTAGAAGCGGACCAGCGCCTTGACCGTACCGCCAGACTCGTTCATGTAGCCGCTGGTGCGCGCCAGGACCACGCGCGGCCCCGGGGCACCGCCCGGCAGGATGCCCAAGCGCGCCTCGGCAACCAAAGCGCGGGTCTTGTGGCTGGACAGGCGGGACCCGGTACGCCCGGCCAGCACGTCGAGCACCATGTGCCCGATGTTGTGGCGGTTGTGGGCGTACCGGGCCCCGGTGTTCCCCAGCCCGATGACGAGCCATGGGGTGCTCATGAATTCTCCGCGTGCGGCGTCGTCACTCGGACTCGGCAGCAGCGTCGCCCTCGGCAGCCTCGGCAGGCGCCTCAGAACCGGCCACGGCCTCGGCGGCAACGTTGACGACGTCGGTGTCCGCCTCAGTGACGGCCTCGACGCCCTCGGGCAGAACCAGATCGGCCACGCGGACCGCGGTACCGGCCTCAATACCGGTGATGTCCACGTCGATGGTCTCCGGGATGGAGATCGCCGGGGCGGAAATCAGCACGTGAGCCAGCTCGATCATGTGGATGGTGCCGGGGGCGGGCTCGCCGGTCACGACGACGGGAACCTCAACCTCGACCTTCTCGTTGCGGTTGACCAGGAGGAAGTCGACGTGCTGCACACCCGGGCGGATGGGGTGACGCTGCACGTCCTTGGCGATGGCCAGCAGCGTCTCACCGTCAACATTCAGCTCGACCAGGGCGTTCTCGTTGCCGCGCAGGGCCAGACGAGTGGCGTGCTCGTCCAGCAGGAGGTGGCGGGGTTCGGTGCCGTGGCCGTAGACGACGGCGGGGACCTGGCCGGCGTGGCGGGCCCGGCGGGCAGAGCCCTTGCCGAACTCGGTGCGGTCGGTGGCGTCAAGCGCGATGGCGTTGGTGGGCATGCATTTCTCCTCGGTGTAGGCGGGGAGCCTGCCCCGCATTTCGGTGGTCCGGCGGGCACGACGACGTGCAGCACCTTCCGGAACCACCACGTCGATCACGGATACGCTGGGCGCATCCCTCGCCGGGGCAATGCTCCAACTGTACGCGATGGCAGCATCGGCCGACGACGGCGTCGGCGGTGACCCGCCCCACGCTCAAGCACGCTCAAGCAGCGAACGACCTCGGCACGTAACAACTACCGACCTCGGCACGTAACAACTACCGACCTCGGCACGTAACTTCTACCGACCTCGGCGGATGGGGCGGGTGATGCGTCAGGGGCGAGGGTGGAGCGCGGCCAGGGCTGCACGCACTTCCGCCACAGGCAATTGTCCCGGCGCAGACGCGGCCGATCCGGCGGTCGCGAAAGTCAGTGCCGAGCCGAACACTCCCCCCGCCAGCCTGGTCACGGCACCAACCTCACCCATGGCAATGACCACCACCGGAATGTCCAGCTCCGCCCGAGACCGTGCAGCCACGCCCAGCACCCGCTCCACATCGGCGGACCCGCTCGGAGTGACAGCGACCTTGGCTACCGCGGCGCCCGCCTCCTGCATGACGCGCAGCCGCCGCAGCAGCTCAGCGTCATCCGGGACGGCACTGAAGTCGTGGCTCGATGCAACCACATCCAGCCCGGCCCGCCGCGCCCGCTGCACGAGCTGCGCCAGCTCGCCGCGAGCCAGCTCGACGTCCACCGCCGCAACCATGGGGGCTCCAGTGCACGCCCCCATGCTCCCACCGCCGTTGTCACCGCCAGCGTCCGCGCCACGCTCCCGCCCCAGCCGGTCAATAGCCAGCGCGAGAGCATCCCGGTAGGCGGCGTCGTCGGCGTCGAACCCGCCGCCCTCGGCAGCCGTGCGCACGGTCAGCAGCACCGGCAGACCCGTGCCCCGCAGCTGCTGGTCCACGGCGCGAACAGCCCCCAGCCACAGGTCCACCGGCCCCCGCGGAGCGTGCCCCCGCCCCGACGCAGCAGACCCCGGCGAAGACAGCAGGTCGGCGCGAAGCTCCACCAACTCCGCCCCGGCCGCGCGGGCCGCCGCCGCCTGGGCGGCGCAGGCAGCGGCGTCGGCCCCGGTCGTGGCGACCGCTACCGCCGGACGCGACCCGCCCAACCGTGCGTCCCGCCAGACAACCGGGCGTGCGCACGCCGGCGATCCGGGCACCGCCACGCCACACGCCTCCAGCCGAGCCGTCAGGCCGTGCACGTGCGTGCGCAGCTCCGCCGACGGCGCCGAAGCCGCCCTGTCCGACGCAGGCGCATCATCCGCCGACGGCGCGGCGCACCGTTCCCACGCGCTGCCCAAGCTCACGCCGCCTCCCCCGCCGAGGCGAGCGAGGCGGCGATACCATCCAGAATGTCAGAAAGGCTGGTGACGGTGGTGGTCAGCGGCTGTCCGGCGACGGCGGTATCGGCCGCAACCCGCGCCACCACCTCGCTCCACACCAGCGCGCCGGCGGCAATGACGTCACGGCGCCCGGGCAGCAGGTACCCCCAGGACTCCCGCTGCGCGGCGGTCGAATGCACGATCGCGTCACAGGACGCTAGCACGCGCTCAACACTCAGCTCGGCGCCGTCGATGACATCACGATCGAAGGCATCCAGGCCCAGCGCGTGCGCCGTGACCGTGCTGATCGTGCCGGCGAGCCCGACCAGCCGGGTGGCGGCGCCCAGATCGACGGCGTCGGCGGCCCGGTCCAGCAGCCCACGTACCTCCGCGCGGGCCGCATCCTCCGCGGCGGGAGTGACGCCGTCGGCCAGGTAACGCTCGGTGATACGCACCGAGCCGGTGTTCATGGAGCAGGCGGCCTGCGGGGCGTCGACACCGAGCACCAGCTCGGTTGAGCCGCCACCCAGGTCGACCACCAGCCGCGGACCGGGCAACGCGGGATGACCGCCCGGCCTCTCGCCGTCGTCGGCGTCGGCCGCATCCCCGCCCTGAGCGTCGGTCGCAGCGGCCCCTCCCCCGCTCCCCAGCAGGGAGCCGGCGAAGGACAGGCGAGCCTCCTCCTGGCCGGAGACGACCTCGGGGACGATACCCAGTGCCGCACGCACCCCGTCGACGAACTCATCACGGTTCTCGGCGTCGCGGGTGGCGGAGGTCGCGACGAAACGGGCATGCCCGGCATCCAGGGGGACGTCAAGATCAGCGCAGGTGCGGGCGTACTCGTGCACCACCTGCAGTGTGCGCGCCAGGGCATCGGCGTCGAGGCGGCCGGTGCGGTCCACACCCTGGCCGAGGCGGACGATGGTGCTGGAGCGGTGCAGCGGGTGGAGCCGAACAGTGCCGGTGCGCTGCTCCCGAATCGCGTCGGCAACGAGCAGGCGAATGGTATTGGTGCCGCAGTCAATGGCGGCGACGCGGGTCATGGTTGAGTCCCCCTCGGATGGCTGTGCCGACGGCTTCAGCGGCAACTTTACGGCGGTGGCCCGCGCTCAGCAGAAGCAGCGGTCGGGATCCCACAGGCCGCGCTCCCGCAGCACGCCCAGGGTCAGGTCACCGATCGGGTTGATGCCACAGCCGACGGCGAGCGCATGCCCAAGCAGCGCGTGCAGGCACTTCACCCGGGTGGGCATACCTCCTGCCGAAATGCCTTCGATCTCCGCGGGGCTGCCCAGTTCGGCGCGGCGAGCCAGGTAGTCGGCGTGCGCAGCGGCATAGGCGGCGGCCAGCTCGGGGTCATCGGCGAGGCGGCGGTTGAAGTCCTCCATCAGGTGCTCCGCCTCAAGGGTGGAGCAGCCGCGCACAGCCGCCGGGTGAGTCAGGTAATACGTGGTCGGGAAGGGCGACCCATCAGGCAGTCGGGGAGCGGTGCGCACAACGGTGGGGCGACCACATGCACAGCGGGCCGCGACGTCGACGACGCCGCGCGGCACGCGCCCCAGCTGCACGCGCAGGGTCTCCAAGTCGGATTCGGTAACGGTCACTGCTCGTCTCCTGTGTCTGTGGATGGGACCGCAGGGGCGGTTGAGGACTCCGGGGCAGAGCCCTGCTGCGTCGCAGGGGCCTGCGGCGTGGGCGTCGACCATCCCTGCCGCCCCGGATCCTCACGCTCTTCTTCCTCCACCTGCCCGGCCACGCGCGCCGACTCGCGCAGCTCCTGATACCAGGGCAGGCGGTCCTCGGCATGGCTCTGAGGATCGCCGGTCTCGGCATCGTCCTCGAAGCTGTCGGCACCAACAACGACATAAGTGGTCTCGCCGGGCATGACGTAGGACAGGCGTTCACGGGCCTGCGCCTTGACATAGTCGTCGTCCTCCCAGCGGGCCAGCTCCTCCTCCAGGGCGGTGGATGAGGCACGGGCCTCGTCAATCTGCTCCAGGACCGTGTCGTACTGCGCGCGTTGAGTGAGATAACCGCGCAACGACGGGAAAACGACGACGAACGCCAAAACCAGCACGACGGCCAGGATCAGCAGGCGCATCGGCAGTGAGAGCCCCTCCGCGCCACCGATGCCCGAAAGCCGACGCTCGGAGGCGGAGTCCGGCTCCGCAGATGCCGCACGATCCTCGGCGGAGCTCGCGCCGCTGTGAGCGCCACGCTCGGCGGCGGTCGTCTTGGCGTGTCCACCGGCGGCGCCCCGGGTGTCCCGCGCCGGTCCGGGGCGGGAGGTCCTGCGGGCGCCAGGGCGTGCAGGTGCGGGTCGGCGCGGCGTCATGGCACCGATACTGCCTCACGCACGGTCCTGTGGCGAGCCTGCACGGCCGGTGCGTCGGCCACACGAAGCGGCAAGTGTGCCCGGTGCACTGCGCGGCCCCGACACCGCGGCAGGACAGCGGCACCGCGGCAGGACAGCGGCAAGCCGGCGACGACATCTGGGCGTCAACGTCCCTGTCCGGACCTCCGACCTCCACACGGACCGCCGTAGTGTGCCGCTGGGACGGTCCGAACCTACACGGGCGGTCCAAAGAGACTTTCGCGGTCCGAGTGGAGGGTGATCGGAGCGAATATGTGTGCGGTTCGAGGCTACTGGCACGAAGGTGTGGTTTTGCGGCTCTTCCGGTTTGTGGGTGTGGTGGTTGGGGTCGGGGCTGCGGTGGGGGTGGTGGTTGCCGGGTTGGCGAGGTTGTTGTCGGTGGGTGGTGCTGGCTTGCGCTGATTCGCCGAGGCCGTTGAGATCATCTGGGCGCTGGACCGGGACTGCCGCCATTGACGGGGCACGGCAGCGGTCTTGGTGCCCTACTCGCCAGGCCCCCGGGCGCAGGCGTGAGCGCTCGGGGCGCGGACCTGGCGTGTTCGCCCGCGCGCACCGGATGACGGTTCGGCACTTGGCGTGACGGTTCGGCACTTCGCCTGACGATTCGGCACTTTGCGTGACGGTTCGGCACTTGGCACCAACGATTCGGCACTTCTGACGACGCTACGTACCCCTACCGTACGAACCGTCGCAAGAAAGTACGAATCGCCGACCAGAACATACGAACCCTCACGCGAAGGTACGAACCGTCGCGTCAACACACAAACCCCCAGCCCCACACACCCTCAAACCGGAAGAGCCAGTAAACACCGAACCGGCGTAGCAGACGACGCCAGCGCAAAGCACGCCGGCGAGCTGGCTCCCGCCTCCACCCACACCCACAAACACGAAGATCCCGTTAACAACGCTACTTAACGCTCTGCTGTATACCTCTGGGCCCTTCAGCAGACGGTTAACTGGCGTTGTTAACCCCGAAGTGGCGTTACAGACGGTGAAGTGGCGTTCCAGATGAACCCGCTTCCGGGCGCCGGGGGCGCCCGGAAGACACTTGCGCCGTGGCGAACCGGCAGGCTCACCAGGCCCGTCACCCCGCAGCACGCCAGCCACCACACCTCAAAATAGTGCGGTCCCGGGGCGCGCACGCGATGAACGCGTGCACACCCCGGGACCAAACCGGGAAAGCAGACTTCGGCTCAGGCAGACAACTTGCGCCGTGCCCGCCCCAAGCCTCCGCTACCGCTTCGGCTCAGGCAGCTGACTTGCGCCGTGCCCGCCCCAAGCCTCCGCTACCGCTTCGGCTCAGGCCTTGAAACGCGGGAAGGCGGCGGCGCCGGCGTAAACGGCGTCCTCCCCCAGAGCCTCCTCAATGCGCAGCAGCTGGTTGTACTTGTTGATGCGCTCGCCGCGGGCCGGAGCACCGGTCTTGATCTGGCCGGAGTTGGTCGCCACCGCCAGGTCGGCGATCGTGACGTCCTCGGTCTCACCGGAACGGTGCGAGGTCATGGTCTTGTATCCGGCGCGGTGCGCCATCTCCACAGCCTCCAGCGTCTCGGTCAGCGAACCGATCTGGTTGACCTTGACCAGCAGGGCGTTGGCGGCACCGAGCTCGATGCCCTTGGCCAGGCGCTCGGGGTTGGTGACGAAGAAGTCGTCACCAACCAGCTGGACGCGGTCGCCGATCTTGTCCGTCAGGGCCTTCCAGTCATCCCACTCGTCCTCAGACAGCGGGTCCTCAATGGAGACGATCGGGAAGTCGGTGATGAGCTTCTCGTAGTACTCGACCATGAAGTCGTTGTCGCGGGCCTCGCCCTCGAACTGGTAGGTCTTGGTCTCGGCGTCGAAGAACTCAGTGGAGGCGACGTCCATAGCCAGGGCCACGTCCTTGCCGGGCGTGTAGCCGGCCTTCTCAATGGCCTCGACGATCAGCTCGAGGGCCTCGCGGTTGGAGTCGAGGTTCGGGGCGAAGCCACCCTCGTCACCCAGACCGGTGGACAGGCCACGGCCCTTCACCACGGCCTTCAGCGAGTGGTAGACCTCGGCGCCCATGCGCAGCGCCTCACGGAAGGTGGGAGCGCCGATCGGGGCGATCATGAACTCCTGAATGTCCACGTTGGAGTCCGCGTGCGAGCCGCCATTCATGATGTTCATCATGGGGACGGGCAGGGTGTGAGCGTTGGGGCCGCCGATGTACTGGTACAGGTCCAGGCCGGCGGAGTCGGCGGAGGCGGCCGCAGCGGCGAGGGACACGCCCAGGATGGCGTTGGCGCCGAGCTTGCCCTTGTTGGGGGTGCCGTCCAGCTCGATCATGAGGCGGTCGAGGCCGCGCTGGTCGGCGGCGTCGTAGCCGATGATCTCGGGGGCGATGGTGTCGTTTACGTTGGCGACCGCATTCTCGACACCCTTGCCGAGGTAACGGCCCTTGTCGCCGTCGCGGAGCTCGACAGCCTCGAATGCGCCGGTGGAGGCGCCGGAGGGGACGGCGGCGCGGGCGGAAGAGCCGTCCTCCAGGAGGATCTCGACCTCGAGGGTCGGGTTGCCGCGGGAGTCGAGGATCTCGCGCGCGTGAACGTTCTCGATGAGGGCCACTTGATGCTCCTTGCTGAAGTTGTGTTGCCTGGGGACAGGCACATGCAGGGCCAGCCTAGCGGCCCGCGTCCTTCACCACGAGTGCATTGCACCCGTCAGTTCGAATCTTGTTCACGCCGGGCGAGATCCAGCCAACGGGGACGACGGCGAAGCGAGCCCACCGAGCCGCTCGCCCACTGCCGGGCTGAGGCACCGCGCCGACGGCGCCGACTCGGCTAGAACTGCGTGTCGTATCTCAGCAGCCAGGCACCGCCGCCTTCGTAACGCGGCGAGGTTTCAAGGCTCACGCCGCCTCGCAGCTCCTCGAGCCGGGCCACGACCGCATCCTGATCATCCCGGGCGACGATCATCGAAGCGAGTTCGGAATACCGGAATACGCTGACTGCGGCGGGCGAGTAGTCGACGTCTCCCGCCCCCTGCCGCAACTCCGCCAGGGCTTCCGCGTCCGAATACGTCACGCCGTACTCAGCTCCCGCCTGCTCGAGCAGGGGCAGTTCGATGAGCGCGTTCGCCGCGTAGACGGCGGAAGTACCTTGACCGCCCACAGCGGCGTAGTACTCGTTGAGATCCTCGACGGCGCCCTGCAGCTCCTGCTCGGAAATGACGACCGTGCTGGAGCGGCCGTCGGCATCGGTGTAGTTCACGATCACGGCCTGCCCCGGGTGGGCGGAGCAGCCGGCAAGGGCGCCGACGCCGAGCAGCAGGGCGGCGCCAACCGCCAGTACGCGGGCGCGCCGGGTGAGACTTGTGGTGGTTTGGGTCACGGTCTGCTCCTTGCAGGGTCGGCGACTACGGCACGGCGCAGCCGGCCGGCTCAGGAGCCAGTGCCGTAGTGAGGCGCTGACGGCGCCCGGGCGGTTGCGCACGACAATCCGTCACCTTACGCCCATGGTCCGCAGCTTCGTCGAAGCCGCCCCGTCTCCGGCGGCGACCTCGGCACGTAACAACTACCGACCTCGGCACGTAACAACTACCGACCTCGGCACGTAACAACTACCGACCTCGGCACGTAACAACTACCGATCTCAGCGGCGGCGGCGGTACTTGGTGGCCTCTGTCTCCCAGTCGGCCTCCCCCGCGACGACGGCGTGCAGCAGCACCTCCGCCCAGCGCAGCAGATCCTCCCCCTCGATGGCGCCACCGCCCATGCGGGCGGTGCCGGGCGCGGGGACCACGATCGTGCGGGTGGCGGGCTTGAGCACCGTGCCCGGGTACAGGCGGGTGACCTTCATGCGCGCCGAGTCGGGCAGGCGCACCGGCGCGAAGCGGATCGACTTGCCCTGCGCCACGATCTCCCGCACCCCGAGCTCGGCGGCCAGCGCCCGCAGCCGCGCCAGGGCGGCCAGGCGGCGCACCGGCTCGGGCACCGGCCCGTAGCGGTCGGTGAGCTCGTCGAGTACATCGGCCACATCCGCCTCGCTGCGGGCGGCTGCGAACTTGGTGTAGGCCTCCAGGCGCAGCCGCTCGTGGGGGACGTACTCCTCGGGGATGGTGGCGTCCACGGGCAGGTCCACGCGCAGCTCGACGTCCTCCTCGTCCTCACCGGCGACCCCGGCGGCATCCGCACCGCCCGCCTCTGCCACCTTCAGGGACTTCTTGTAGGCCGCCACCGCCTCGGAGACCATGCGCACGTACAGGTCGAAGCCGACCCCGGCGATATGCCCGGACTGCTCACCGCCCAGCAGGTTGCCGGCGCCGCGGATCTCCAGGTCCTTCATGGCCACCTGCATACCGGCGCCAAGGTCGGTGTTGGTGGCGATGGTGCGCAGCCGCTCCAGCGCCGTCTCCGTGAGCGGCTTGTCTGCCGGGTACAGGAAGTAGGCGTAGGCGCGCTCCCGACCGCGTCCCACACGGCCGCGCAGCTGGTGCAGCTGGGACAGGCCCATGCGGTCGGCCCGGTCCACGATCAGGGTATTGGCGTCTGTCACGTCCAGCCCGGTCTCCACGATGGTGGTGCACACCAGCACGTCGATCTCCTTGTGCCAGAAGTCGTCGATGACCTGCTCCAGCCGAGACTCGTGCATCTGCCCGTGGGCGGTGGCCACCCGCGCCTCCGGCACCAGGTCCGCCAGCCGGGCGGCGACGGACTCGATGTCCTCCACCCGGTTGTGGACGAAGAACACCTGCCCCTCGCGCAGCAGCTCACGGCGGATGGCGGCGCTGACCTGCTTGGTCTCATAGGCGCCCACGTAGGTGAGGATGGGGTGGCGGTCCTCCGGCGGGGTGGACAGTGTGGACATCTCCCGCAGGCCGGTCACCGCCATCTCCAGGGTGCGTGGAATGGGGGTGGCGGACATGGACAGCACGTCCACGTCGGTGCGCAGCGCCTTGAGGGTCTCCTTGTGCTCGACGCCGAAGCGCTGCTCCTCGTCGATGATCACCAGCCCCAGGTCCTTGAAGCGTACCTGCCCGGTGATCAGCCGGTGGGTGCCGATGACGACGTCGATGGTCCCGTCGGCCAGGCCCGCCAGCACCCGCTCGGAGTCGGCCGCGGTCTGGAAGCGGGAGAGTTGGGCGACGTTGACGGGGAAGCCGGCGTAGCGCTCGGTGAAGGTCTCGGCGTGCTGGGACACCAGCAGGGTGGTGGGAACCAGCACCGCCACCTGCTTGCCGTCCTGGACGGCCTTGAAGGCGGCGCGCACGGCGATCTCGGTCTTGCCGTAGCCGACGTCCCCGCAGATGAGCCGGTCCATCGGCTGGGTCTTCTCCATGTCGGCCTTGACGTCGTCGATGGTGGCCAGCTGGTCGGGGGTCTCGGTGTAGGGGAAGGCCTCCTCCAGCTCGGCCTGCCAGGGGGTGTCGGGGCTGAAGGCGTGCCCGGTGGTGGCCGAGCGGGCGGCGTACAGGCGCACCAGCTCCCCGGCGATCTCCCGCACCGCCTTGCGGGCCCGCTGCTTGGTCTTGGCCCAGTCGGCGCCGCCCATGCGGTTCAGGGCGGGGTTGTCGGAGCCGACGTACTTGGTGACCTGGTCCAGGGCATCGGTGGGCACCAGCAGCCGGTCGCCGGGCTGGCCGCGCTTGGAGGGGGCGTATTCGATGACGACGTACTCGCGGGTGGCCCTCTCCTTGCCGGCGCCGCGCCCGGAGCCGACGTCGCGGCGCAGCAGCTCCACGAAGCGGCCGACGCCGTGCTGGGCGTGCACCACCAGGTCGCCGGGGTGCAGGGAGAGGGGGTCCACGCTCTTGCGGGTGCGACGGGCGGGCAGGGTCTTGGCGGAGCGGGCGGCGGCGGGCGCCCGCCCGGTCAGGTCGGACTCGGCGACCAGGGCCAGGCGCAGGCCCTCGGCCACGAAGCCGTGCCCGGCGGAGGCCTGGGTGACGCGCACGACGCCGTCGGGGTCCTGGAAGGAGAGGTCGGCGGCGTCGTCCAGGCCGGTGACGATGCGGGCCGGCACGCCGCCGTCGGCCAGCAGCTGGGCCATGCGGCGGCCGGGCCCGGGGCCCTCGGTGGCGACGACGACGCTCCAGCCGCCACGGGTCAGCTCGCCGATGTCCTTCACGGCGGCGTCCAGGCGGCCCCGGTAGCTCTCGGGGTCGCGCACGGGCAGCTCGACGACGTCCGGGGAGGCCTTCAGGGACGTGAAGGCCCACCAGCCGCGGTTCGTGGACAGCGCCAGGGCGCGCGCCTCGGCGAGGTGGGCGAAGGCGGCGGCGGACAGGTCGATCGGGGCGGTCCCGCCGGAGGCGGCGGAGGTCCAGGCGGCGGCGAGGAACTCCTCGGTGGTCGCGGCCAGGTCCTCGGCGCGCCTGCGCACCTTCTCCGGCTCGGCCAGGACCACGAGGCGGTCCCCCACCAGGTCCAGCAGCGGCACCATGCGCTCGGCCAGGACGGGGGCGAGGGACTCCATGCCCTCCACCGGGATGCCGGCGGCGAGCTTGTCCAGCATGTCGGCCGCGGCGGGGATGACGCCTGCCAGGGCACGGGCGCGCTCACGCACCTTCGGGGTGAGCAGCACCTCCCGGCAGGCGGTGGCGGTCACGGCGCCGAGGTCGGTGATGGTGCGCTGGTCGGTGACGGCGAAGGAGGAGACGGACTCGATCTCGTCGCCGAAGAAGTCCACACGCACCGGCCGCGGCTGCGTGGGCGGGAAGACGTCGAGGATCCCGCCGCGGACGGCGAACTCGCCGCGGCCGGTGACCATGTCCACCCGGGTGTAGGCGGCCTCCGCCAGGCGGGTGGCGAGCTCCTCCAGGTCGGCGTGGTCTCCGGCGGCCAGGTGGATCGGCTCCAGCTCCCCCAGGCCGCCGACGATGGGGGCGAGCAGGGCGCGCACGGGCACGACGAGCACGCGAATGGGCCCGCGCCACGGGTCCGGTGCGACGCCGGGGCCGGCCGGGTCACCGTCCTCGGGGTGGGCCAGGCGGCGCAGCACGGCCAGGCGGGTGGCGACGGTGTCGGCGCGCGGGGAGAGCCGCTCGTGCGGGAGGGTCTCCCAGGCGGGGAACACGGCGACGGCGGGGTCGGGCAGGTAGCAGCGCAGGGCGGCGGCAAGCTCGTCGGCCTCCCGTCCGGTGGCGGTGACCACCAGCAGGGGGGTGCCGTCGGCGGCGACCGTGTCCCCGGGGCGCGTCAGGCGGCCCGAGTGGTCCGGCCCGCCCCCGGTGCGTGGGCGACGCCGGCCTCCCCAAGGGCCATGGCGGCCAGGACGGCGGGGCGGGCGCCCGGGGCGACGACGACGCTGCGGTCGGTGCGCGAGCGGCTGCCGGCGGCCGTCATCAGGGAGTCGATGGCGGGGTCGGTCAGCAGCGGGGGCAGAAGAGCAGTCAGACGCACGGTGGGGAGTGTACGAGGCCCGCACGCCCCTGCGGGCACCCCGCGGCCATGCGAGCGGCCCCCTCAGCCGCGGCCCCGCCCCGCAGCCGACCGCCTCCACGGCCAGTCGACCGAGAACTTGCTCCTGAGCCGACTGACGGAGCCGCGTAGCTGGCGCCAGGAGTCGCGGGGACGGCGCAGCGCCCGCCGACGGGCGCGGAATCCGGTCATGCGGGGGGTGCGCAACCCCATCAGGCGGGCCGCGACCCGGCGGGGCAGCAGGTAGTCCCGGCGCTCATGCTGATAGGGCTGGACGGCGCGCAGGGCGTCAAGGTCAAGCGGGGTCACCCCGATCACGCCCGCCTCCACGGCATCCCGGATGATCTCCAGGCCCTGTGGGGTGCGCGCCAGTAGGGCGCTGACTCCCGCGCCGTCCGTGAAGTCCGGGTAGCCGTCGGGGGTCGCCCGCCAGAAGTCCGCGGCGGTGATGTCGGAGTACTCCCCGACGCCGTCGGGGCACACCCGGCAGCGCCACTGCACCGTCGGCCCCAGGGCCCGGCCCCAGGACTCGGAGTAGGAGGTGGTCACCGTGGTGCCGTCTGCGGCGACTGCCGTGAAGTCGCCGGGCCAGCCGTGACCGCGGTAGCGCATGTCGCACAGCGGCTGGGTGCGGTCGGCGCCGGTTCCGGCGAAGAGCTCATCCAGGAGCCTGTCGGTGGCCCGCTGGTCGGGGGTGCCGGCGCAGAAGAAGCTCAGGATGATGGGGCGCTGCGCGCGCGCCTCGCTCAGACGGCGGATGGCCTGGGCCTCACAGGGCTTTCCGATGAACGCCGTCCCGCTGTCCGCCGCCGCGGGCGCGGCGGCATTGGCGGCGGGCGCGTACCGGCTGCCGGCGAGGGCGCGGACCTCGTCGGCAGCCTCCACTGCCACTGACCGCGTCAGCGAGGGGTCGTCCTGATCCTTGCGGGCCCCGACGACGCGGCAGGCGCGCCCCGACTCCAGCAGCCAGGTCGCGATGGCCGTGAGCACGCCGCCGGAGCTGCCCTCGTGGCGGATGGCCGCATCGGTGGCGTGAGCCTCCCAAGCCCCCAGGACGGGCCCGAAGTCCGGGTCCCAGCCGGAGCCCGCCGGATGTTGTGCCTGGATGCGGATACCCGGGCAGGCTGCACGGAACTGCCGCAGCTCGTCCGCGTCCGTGCGGGACGCGGCCCCGGGGTCGACGACGGGACGCATGAATCCGCCTTGCAGCCGCATGGTGACGCCCTTGAACTGGGCGCACAGCCCGCATCCCGAGCAGTTCAGGGAGGCGACCACGCGGTTGATCTCGGTGGCCACGCCAGTGGGCCGCACGTTGATTCTGGTCATGTTGTCCTCCAAGTCGGGTCTGCAGGCATCAGCGCTTGAACATCATTCGGGTCATCGTGGCCAGGTCGCGCATGTCTGCCCGGACAATGGGCAAAGCCAGCCACAGCAGTGCCATGGCCAGGCCGATGCCGACGGCCGCGACGAGGCAGACCACGATCGCCGGCAGGCCGGAGACCAGCGCGCACAGCCCCCACGCGGCGGCCGTCGCCGCGGCGGAGACGGCGAGGATCCGCAGCCCGTTCCACACCAGCGGCACGGTGCCGAGCCCGGAGGCGCGCCCGGACCACAGCAGGGAGACGGGCCACAGGACCAGGGGGCTGGCCACGTAGGCGTAGGCGACTCCAAGCGCACCGAAGTGCGCCCCGATGATGATGGCCACCAGCCGGATCACCGCGGAGAACAGCGTGTAGCGCAGGTATGCGCGCCCGAGCGCGCGCGAGGTGTAGATCCACCCGCCGACCATCGACAACGTGGTGAGGCCCTCCCCCACGGCCACCAGGCGCATGTAGGGGACCACGCTGAGCCAGTGGTCGCCGAGCACCACGGAGACCACGGCCGGAGCCGCGGCCACCACCATGCCCATGGTCAGGAACACCGGATACCCCAGTGCGAGCTGGCCGCGGCGCAGGTAGGCGAGGGTGCGTTCGTCGTCGTCCTGAAGCTTGGCGACGACGGACAGCCCGAGCGTGGTGACCTGGGGGCGGAACTGGTTCAGCGGGGTGCGCAGGGTCTGCACGGCGCGGTTGTACAGGCCCAGGGTGCCCGCCCCGAAGAGCCGTCCCATGAGGATCGAATCCAGGTTGGAGGCCAGGTAGGAGACCATTTGTGTGCCGACCATTTGCACGCCGAAGCCGAGCAGCGCGCGCATCGGTTCACGCCGGTCGTACCACCGCGGCAGCCAGCCGGCGATGACCGGCAGGCTGACGAATGGGACGAGGGCCGTGACGATGCGCTGCACCACCAGCGCCCAGTAGCTCCAGCCCCAGGCGGCCGTCAGGGCCCCCAGGGCCAGGGCCAGGGCCGCGGCGGTCAGGTCCACGGCCAGGGCCCGCCCCACGAGGAGCTTGCGGTTGAGGTCGGCACGGTACTGGTTGACCATGCCCGCCATGAGGAAGGTCGGTGCGATCGCGGCACAGACGCCGGCCACGGCCGGCTCATGGTAGAAGGAGGCCAGCAGTGGGGCGATGACCACGCCGATGCCGGTCAGCGCCAGCCCGGCCGCCGTGTTGATCCACCACAGGTTGGAACGCTGCCCATGGCTGAGCGTGCGCCCCTGGATTGCGGCGGTGGAAAGACCGAAGTCCTGGAAGATGGTGGCCACACCGACCACGGCCGTGACCATGCCCACAACACCGTAGGCGCGGTCGTCGAGCAGCCGCGCCAGTACCACTACGTTCCCCAGCTGCAGCGCAATCCGCAGGCCCTGGGTCCAGATGGTCTGCCCGGCGGCCTTGGCGGCCCGCTTACCGAGGCCGTCCCCGCCCTGGGGCCGCGGGGGCTGCGGGGCTTGGGAGCCCGCGGCGGCGGCTCCCGTCACAGCAGCTCTCCCAGCGCGTCGGTGAAGCGGGCGAGGTCCCGGTCCGCACGGCGCCGGACCTCGCTCACGTCCTCCTGCAGCTGGGGGGAGCCGATGGCCGCCAGGGCGCGTTCGACGACGTCGTCGCCTTGCAGCTCCACCACATGCTGCCAGCCGATCCCGGCCAGCAGCGGCGCGAACTTCCGCGAGTACGCCAGCGGGATGGCGGGCGTGCCCATGGACAGGGCGTTGAGGCAGGCGTGCATGCGCGAGCCCAGCACCACCCGGGCCGAGCCAACGACGTCACGCACCTGCTCCAGGGCGTCGCGCCCCTGCGGCACGATCACCTCCACGTCACCGAGCTCGCGGCGCAGATCGGCCAGCGGATAGCGGTCGTTGTCCCCGGCGGCGGCGTCGGGGCCGACGACGTGCGCCAGCAGGGTTAGCGTGCGTCCCTCGGCCTGGAGCCGACGAGCGAGCCTGAGCACGTCGCGGCGGTAGCGGGCGGCGTCGACGTGGGGGTTGTCGCCCCACAGCAGACCGGAGACGTTGAGGATGACGTCGCGAGTCTCGGGCACCGGCTGGTGGGCGATGGCGAAGACCACGTCGGTGGACTCCACGTCCACGGGGCGCCCCAGTTGCGCGGCACAGGCGGCCGAGCGGGCGTCCCGGCTGGCCACCAGCCGGGCGTGGTTCAGGGCGCGGCGGGCCAGCCGGGTTCCACGCCGGGTATTGAAGGGACCGATGGTCTGGGGAGTAAGCACGAGGGGCACGCCCAGGCGGTGCAGGATCTCGGGGAAGCGGGACATGTTCCGCAGGCGCTCCAGCCCGTAGATGTCGGCGAAGGAGTCACCGGAGCGGGTGTCCAGCACCAAGTCGAAGGAGGCGAGCCAGTCGAACAGGCCGTTGGCCCCGGTGATGCGCTCCTTCAGCAGTCCCCTCCGGCTCAGGAACAGGGAGGTGGGCGCGTCGCCGCGGCCGGTGCCCTGAACCTGTATCTCCGCGTCCGGGAACACCTGTGCGGCCACCGCCCGTGTACCGACGGCGAGTGCCCGCACGCCGAGGTTCGGCTGGTCGAGCGACGCCCAGAGGATCAGAATGCGCATAGGTTCCTTAAACAGTTTCAATACCGCGGCGCCGCGGTAGGGGGCGCAGGGGGCCGCGGCGGGGCCGGGCACCTAGCAGTACTTGACGATGCTATCGCCCTCATTCGCGCTGGTAGGGCAGGCGACGCCGCCCCAGGGCACCGGCGCACATTCCGCGGCCGCGCTCATAAACACGTAGGGAGCGCGAGCTGCCCGCCTCATCCCGCATGACGGTTGCCACCGCTGTCTTCGCCAGGCCTCCGACGACTCGCACGCACCCCCGGGCGAGCTGCCGTAATCGTGCGAAATGCCGCCGCCATCCGGGATCCGCGATCCTGATGTCCACCGCGGCCCAGGAGTTTCCCGACCAGTATGCGCGCCTGCGCACCCACGTGCGCGTCAGCCGTGCGGCGGGCAGCTGGTCCGCGACTACGGCCTCGTCACACCAGACGATTCTCCCGCCGGCCTTGACGATCTGCCGCGTGAGCATGGTGTCCTCACCGCCGGACATGCCGAAGTCCAAGTCGAAGCTCAGGCCGTTGCGGCGTAGGAATGCCGTGTCCAGAAGCAGGTTATTCGTCGCCGCCGCCGGCATCGGCGTGCCGGATGGCCTGCGCCCGTGGTTGAACCATCCTCCTGCGGTGATCCACGGATCCGGTGGGCTTGAGAACTCCGGCACCACCGGGCCGACGACCCCGGCGGCCCCTGTCTGCTCCCACTGGGAGACCAGTGCGGGAAGCCACCCGGGCCGAGGCCGCTCATCATCGTCGATGAAGACGACCGCGTCCTCTTCGCACGCGGCGAGGGCGCGATTGCGTGCCGCGGCGATCCCGGGCCGCGGCTCATGCACGTAGCTGACCCGGTTGCGCGCCGTCACGGCGCTGTCCTTGATTATCCGGGCGGCGCCGGCGTCGGGGTCGTTGTCCACGACGATCAGCCGCAGCCTCCTGCCGTCGTCCAGCTCGGACAGCGCCGCGTCAAGCACGGGAACGATGTGCGCCGCGTGCTCGGGACGCTTATAGGTCAGGACGGCGACCGCCACGGACCCGGGCGGGCCGGGGTGCTGCCCTGTGGGCGTGTTCATACCGCGTCCTCCTCGGATCCGGGCGCGTCGGTGCGCCGGTTCATTGACCGGTTACCGGGGCCGGCGGCTCCGCGACTTCGCGCCAGGGCTGTGATCGGCTGCTCAGCCCGCGTAGGTCCTTGGTAGCCGGGGGGCGCCCACGCCTCAGTCCCGCCGCGCGCGCGCAAGGCGGCGGCGACGCCGACGACGAACCACACCACCGTCCCGAATTGAGTGATGAAGGCGACGGTGACGTATGCGGGTATGAAGGACACCAGCGCGATGTCGGCGCAGTTGCCCCGGCGCGTGAGGGCCCGGATCACAACGAGTACCAGACCGAGCACCAGTAGGGCGACCGGCGCCCAGCCGAAGCGCAGCGCCATCAGCAGCGCCTGGTTGTCGATCGAGTTGAAGCCGGCCCAGCTCACCTCTCCCCCGGCTCTCGTGGCCGCCGGCGACTGGCCCACGGGAACCAGGTGCTGCACGAGCACGAGTAGCGCGCTGCGATAGTCCGCCGAGCCCTCCTGCTCGTTGCCGGCGCTCTCGAACACCGCCAGGATCCTGGGAACCACTAGGAGCATCGCCGCCGCCAGTCCCAGGAGTGTGCCCGCCCTGAGGCCGAAGCCGATATCGGAGCGCAGGAGGGTCAGTGACAGCAGGTAGGCGATCACGCAGCACACGATGCCCGTGCGCGAAAGCGTCGGAAGACTCGCCGCCAGAAGCAGCGTCATGCCCACGACCCGCAGTCCCGGCCTCCATTCGGCCCGGGCCACGAAGGGTATCCCCGCCGCCAGCGAGGCGCCCAGCGCGATGGAGTGCCCGAAAGCGCCTTCCACCCTCACCATGCTGCCGCGGATCTGATCGACGGCCCACTGGTCATACAGCGCGTTTGAGAAGCGGATCATCTGGAACGGGTTCCAGTGCACCGCGGCCTCTATCAGGGCGAGCACCGCAACGGCCATCCACACCGAGCCGATGATCCCGCACAGTCGGCGCTCGCCCAGCCTCTCCGTGAGGAGCCTGCCGACCATGTATGCCGGCAGCGCCCCGAAGACGACGTCGCCGAGGACGTACCCCATTGATCCGCCCGCGAGCACTGAGACGCACTGCAGTCCCAGCGCTCCCAGAACGATCAGGTCCCCAATGGTCAGGCGCAGGGAGAACGCCGGGAGGAGAGCCAGCGCCACCAACGAGGCGGCGATCGTGGCGGGCGGCACATAGGGCTGAACCGGTAGGCAGACCCACACGGGCACGAACGCCACGGTGGTCAGGAACAGCCAGGCGCCTCGTTGCGGGCCTCGCCCGGCCAGGCGCAGCAGAAGTGCGCCGACGATCGCGGCGAGAGTCAACAGCCCCAGTAAGAAGACGATACGAGGCACCGCTACTCCTTGGCCTTAATGTGTTAGCGGGCGGAAGCCCCGCTCCGCACCGCCTTATGGCGGTGCGGAGCGGGACGTCTCACTCAACAGCTCCTCGGAACACGACAACAGGATCCGCGGTCGATACGGTGACCCTGACATCGACGCGGTCCCGGGAGTCGGTCGGCACCGCGAAGACATATGTGCCCTTGACGGTCTTACCCGCGTCAACCTTCGCCGGCAGGTCCTGCGCCTGTTCCGCGGTGGCGAAGGCGACTGCCGGTGTCTGGTCGTCTCCGTACGTCAACTCTACAGAGGCGGCCGCCAGGTCCACCTCCTGTTCGCGCGCGGTGACGGAGACCTCGACCTGGATCGCGGGTCCGGATACCTCTCCCGGGCCGGCGGCGACGGCGTCGACCGCATCCAAGGAGGATATCGACACCACCGCCCCTCCGGCCTCCACCGTGCTGTCCAACGCGGTCGGATCAGTCTCGGGAGGCACGTATCCGGCGTCTCCCGGTGCCGCCGGGGCGGAGCCGCCCGTCGAGTCGCCTTGGTCCGGCGTCGTCGTCGGCTGAGCGGAGGGCCGGTCCGGCGACGCAACCGCGCCGGTAGCCGGCGCCGTTGGCGTCGCCGAGGCGGAAACTGACGCGGTTGGCGCCGCCGATTCCGTGTGCGAGCCGGAGTCCCCGATGCTGCAAGCGGACATGAGCAGCGTCAGAGCGACGGCGGCGCCGACGGCCTTGCTGGATCGCAGTGTCGGTCGCACGGGTCAGCCCAGCACATCCGCGCGGCGAACGCTGAAGTCGTTCAGCTGGAAGGTGCCCGCCGTCGAGGTCGCAGAGGCGGACGTGTACACCCGTAGGCCGACCGCTCCCGCGGCCTGCAGCTCCTCGGTACCGTCGGAGGCGTTGAGCTGCCAGCCCTCGGGTTCGGCGTCCCCGACCCAGGCCTTGGCGCTCAGCTGCGTTGGTGCCGTTCCCTCGGCGCGCACGCGCAGATGGATCTCATCGCCGGGCGTCCAGTCTCCCGGCACCCTGACGCTTCCCAGCGTGCGCTCCCCCGCAGGGGTGACCGCCGTGATGCTTGCGACGTGAACGCCCCTGGCATTGGAGTGGAGCTTCAGGTTGTAGCTGTTCGCTCCGATGCTCCGGACGGCGAAGCTGGCATACACGCCTCCTCCCGTCGGCTGCTCGCCCAGCGTGTACGAGGCGCTCAGCTCAGTGGAGTCGGAGGAGACCTGTGTGAGCGTGGCGGTGGAGGTGGAACCCTGCCGATTGAGCAGGATCGTCCCGGTCCCGTCGGCCACCGAGAATCGGCTAGCGGGGTTCACGGACCAGGCTCCGCCGACTGCGGCGGCTCCCCATCCGTTGCCGACGTTGCGGTCGAAGGCGTCGATCGCGAGGTTCGGATCCTGCGGGCCCACAGTCACCTGCTGCGTGGTGGCGGCGACCGCCCCAGCGTTGCTGGTGACCGTCAGCCGAATGGTATAGGTGCCCGCTTCCGCGTAGGTGTGTGTTGCCGTTGCACCGTCGGCGGTGTGGCCGTCGCCGAACTCCCAGCTCCAGGAGGCGATTGCGCCGTCGGGGACGGAGGATCCCGTCCCGTCGACGGTGACGGTGTAGTCCACCGCCTCGGCGGAGAAGGACGCCGTCGGCGCCTTCGCCTCATTGAGGGCGTAATGCGCCGCGACCTGTTCCGCGGACAGCTGGGTCGGGTATACGGCCGCACCGTCAACCGTGGCGGCCAGGACGCCGCTGGACGAGCTGCCGGGCCATCCCGAGGTCGTGCCGACGCCGAGGGTCCAGTTCCCGAAGAACGACTGGGCGCTGGTGACACCGGGGTCGGAGGCGACCTCCACGCCGTCGACGTACAGCCGCTGCCCTTGGGCGCCCAGGCTTGCGACCACGTGGTGCCACCGGTTGTCGTTGTAGCGTCGCGTGGAGGTCACCGCCTTGGTGGCGCCGGGATAGACGCCGAACCGGATGCGCCCGCTGGTGTCCATGTACAGCATCCGGTCACGCATACTCCCGGAGGAGTATCCGATTATGGCGCCTCCCCGCCGGGAGCTCGTCCGCACCCAGGTCTCCAGCGTGAAGGTCTGGATATCACGGTCCGTGGCGCTAGAGGTGGCCACTCCCGATGAGTACCCGGCCAGGGTGACGCCCGTGGACCCGGACCTGGCTCCGGCCGAGCCCAGGGTGACGCCATGCGCGATCGTCATGCTCGCGTTGCCCACGATGTCCTCCAGGACGTTGCCCTCGGTCTCATCGAAGGTCCACAGGTGGGTGGCGCCCAGATCCAGGGTGTACTGGTCGTAGGCGGAGATCCCCTGCGCATTTCCGACCGTCACGGTCACCGGGTCGGTGCTGAGGGTGTTTCCGGCGGGGTCGGTGACGACCAGCCGGTAGCTGTGCTCACCGGCGGGTGCGTCACTATCGCGCAGGGTGCGGCCGGACAGGCTCCAGTGGCGGTCGGAGACCGTGGTGGAGGCGACCGGGTTGGTCTCCTCGTCCCGATACACGGAGTAGGTCAGCGAGGAGTCGTCACGGTCCCACGTGGGTGTGAAGCTGAAGGAGACCCCGGTGGTGGTGGTGCGCGCCTGGAAGGCGAGGTCGGAGCCGCTGCCCTCGGGCGGATTGCCAGTCCCGGTGTCGCGCCGGGCGTAACGAACCAGCCCCTGCTGCACCGCACCGTTGGCGCGCACGAACTCACCGCCCATGAGCAGGTACTGGCCGTCTTCGCTCACGGTGACGTCGTACGCGGCCTGGCCCATACCGGTGAAGGTTCCCGCCGTGAGGTCCGGGTACCAATCGATGATGTCAGGGCTGCTGTAACCCGTCCAGTCGTAATACCCGCCGGTGCCCTGATAACGCACCTGGACGTCACCGTTGTTGGTGAACGCCATCGCACGGTAGTACTTCGTCTGCGTCTGGCCATTCTGCTTCCAGGTGACATCCGGGAAGCCATAGATGGTCTCGCACGAGTGTGCGTGGTTGGTCACGTATACCTGGTCCCCGCCGGGAAGGATCGAGTAGGAGTCGCCGTGGCAGGGCTCGACCCAGCTGAGATTGCCGTCCCAGTCCGCCTTAAATGCGCCTTCGAGCCTCCCCTGCTTCTGGTTCTGGGACCAACCGACGCCGTAGAAGCCGCTCTCATCGACGGCAATATCGTTGATGGCAGCATTGCGGCCACCGTTACGGATATGGCCATTGACCGGCGCCGGGAGCAGCGCGCCATCGGCCGCACTCAAAAGAGCCAGGCCATAGCCGGGGTTCGAGGAGCCATTCAGCGTCTGGAACGACCCGGCCGCCACGACCTTGCTGCCATCGGGCGACAGCGCCACGGAGTAGACCTGGGAGTTGTCCCCCTCCGCGCTCGGCGCCCAGTCGAGGGTCCTTCCGGTGCTGGCGTCCACCGCCGCGAGCTTGGTGCGGGCCACCCCGTTGACGGCCTTGAAGGCCCCGCCCGCGTAGACGGCCGTGTCCGAGACGGCGATGTCGTTGACCGTGGTTGAGAACATGGGGCGGAACGAGGAGATCAGGGTGCCGTACCCCGCCGTCAGGTCGAACGCGGCGACGCGCCCGTGCCATTCACCGTTGACCTTGTCGAAGGATCCTGCCACATACAGAGTTGTTTTGTCCGGGGACAGCGCCAGGGACCGACCCGCATTGTTGAGCTCGGGCGCGAAGTCCTCGATCAACTCACCGCTTCGCAGATCATAGGCGAGCATGTTGAGACGAGGCGTCTCATTCCGGCCGGCGGCGGACCCGGCTGGACGCGCATTGCTGAACTGGCCCACGACGTATACGACGTCACCGACAACAAGCTGGTCCCAGACGACGCCGTCCACCTGAACGGTGGGCAGCGGCTGGGCCAAGTACTCCGATTGTATCCGCCCTGACTCTTGATCAACAGCGGCATAAACCTTGTTAGCAACCAGCGCAGGACTGATTGCGAGGCACAAGCTGACCAGGGCAGCAGCGAGGCCGTGAGTGACGCGAGACACTTTCACGATTCCTCCGAGCTATTATTTGGGAACAGGTGGCCCATCGGCCACTCGGAGAATATACACAAACCGTGACGTCGCACATCTGCCCAGACGGGCGCAGCACCGAAGATCACATTGCAAATACGCAACGCTGAGCACTGTTACATAACGCCCGGCGCGTCGACAGCCGGCGCCCAACTCAAGGGGCTGCGGGCATCCTAAGGCGCCTCACCGCCCCAGTACCGTCACGACTCGAACAGACTGGTCACCGAGCCGTCGTCGAACACGGCCTTGATGGCCCGCGCCAGCAGCGGTGCGATCGGCAGCACTGTCAGGGAGTCGAAGCGCTTGCCAGGCGCGATGGGGAGGGTGTCGGTGACCACGACCTCGCGCGCACCGCAGCTCGACAGGCGCTCGACCGCGGGGCCGGAGAGCACGCCGTGCGTGGCGGCGACGATGACGTCCTTGGCGCCGGAGGCGAGCAGCACCTGCACGGCCTTGGCGATGGTGCCGCCGGTGTCGATCATGTCATCCACGAGCACGCAGGAGCGCCCCTCCACGTCACCTACCACGCGGTTGGCCACAGACTCGTTGGGACGGGTGACGTCGCGGGTCTTGTGCACGAATGCCAGCGGCACTCCGCCCAGGGCGTTCGCCCAGCGCTCGGCGACGCGGATGCGCCCGGCGTCCGGGGAGACCACGGCGGTGGCGGACAGGTCGACCCGCCTGCGGATGTAGTCCACCAGTACCGGCTGCGCCCACAAGTGGTCCCAGGGACCGTCGAAGAAGCCCTGCTCCTGGCTGGAGTGCAGGTCCACGCTCATGATGCGGTCGGCGCCGGCGGTCTTGTACAGGTCTGCGACCAGCCGCCCGGAGATGGGCTCACGCCCCAGGTGCTTCTTGTCCTGGCGGGCGTAGGGGTAGAAGGGGGCGACCACCGTGATGCGCTTGGCGGAGGCGCGCTTGAGCGCGTCCACCATGATGAGCTGCTCCATGAGCCAGTCGTTGACGCGATCACCGTGGGACTGCATGACGAACACGTCGCAGCCGCGCACCGACTCGTTGAAGCGTACGTAGGTCTCACCGTTGGCGAAGTCGTAAGCGGTGGAGGACAGCACCTCGGTGCCGAGCTCCGAGGCCACGTCCTGGGCGAGCTGCGGGTGAGCCCGGCCCGAGGCGATGACGAGCCGCTTCTCTCCCTTGGTGATGATGCCGGTCATGACGTGGTTCCTCTCTCGTGGCCGGTGCGGTCCGGTCTTTCCGGGCTCGGGACGGTGGGGAGACTCGCTCAGACCGGGTTCCCGGTGGCTGACAGGTCCGATCCGAGCAGGCTGAAGGGGGCGACGACGGCGCCCGCCGGAATGGTGGCGTCCGTCAGCACCGAGTAGGGGCCGACGACGGCGCCCTCACCGATGCGGGTGGACCCGCGCAGCAGCACGCCGGGCTCCAGGCGGACGTCGCGGGCGAGTTCGACGGTGACGTCCACCCAGGTTCCGGCAGGGTCGACTACGCCGACGCCCTGCTCCATCCAGGATGCGAGTACGCGCCGGTTGAGCTCGGCGCCGAGCGAGGCGAGCTGGGCGCGGTCATTACAGCCCTCGACGAGCCAGTGGTCGGTTACAGCCAGGGCGGAGGTGGCCCGGCCCTCGCGGTGGGCGTGGGCGACCACATCGGTGAGGTAGACCTCACCCTGGTCGTTATCCGTGCCCAGGGTGGCCAGGGCGCGACGCAGGTGGGCGGCGTCGAAGACGTACACACCGGCATTGACCTCGTCGATGGCGAGCTGGTCCGGAGAAGCGTCACGCTGTTCAACGATTCCGGTCACGGAGCCGTCGTCGTCGCGCAGGATGCGCCCGTAGCCGGTGGGATCGTCGAGCACGGTGGTCAGCACGGTGACGGCGTCGTCGCGCTCGTTGTGCTGGCTCACGAGAGTTCGCAGCGTCGCGGTGTCCAAGAGGGGGACATCACCACTGGTGACCACCACCGGGCCAGTCAGGTCCTCGGGCAGGGCCGCCAGCCCGCAGGCCACGGCGCGTCCGGTTCCGGGAATCTCATCCTGGTCGGCGGGCAGGGCGTCCGGCGCGAACTCGGCCAGCTGGGCCACTACCGCATCTCGCTGGTGACGCACCACGACCGCCAGGTGTGCGGGCTCGAGGCCGCGGGCGGCTACGACGGCGTGCTCCAGCAGACTGCGTCCACCGATGCGGTGCAGCACTTTGGGCAGGGATGAGCGCATGCGGGTGCCCTTGCCGGCAGCCATGACGATGACGGCGGCGGGTGAGGTGGAAGCCACGGGTCCTCTTCTCAGTGGATCGCAAGGTGGGTCTCAAGGCCGCTGGCGGCCCGGCGGCATCATCCTACGTCGCCTGCCACTCGGCCCCAACCCGACTCACGTGTTCAGGTGCAGTCGGCACGCGCTCGCCGGAACGTCGTCGCGCGCAGCTCCGCCCCCAGGATTCGAACCCGGGCCTCAAGGCTCCAAAGGCCTGCGTGCTGCCTCTACACCAGGGCGGAAGAGCGCCGACATGCCCGGACGGATGTCCTCTCGCACGGCAGGCGCCGACACAGTTTCTCATACTCTCGACACCCTCCCGTGCGCGCCTCACCCCAGGTCGAGCCCAAGCCAGTCTCGCCCCCGGGATCGACACCCTCCCGTGCGCGTCTCACCCACGCCGTCGGTCAACGCAGCTCTTGCGGCTTGAGGGTGCGCACGGTGGTCTCGGCTCGGGCTGAAGAGGACGTGTTCGACCAACGCGGGTTTTCGGCGGCGCTACGGAACGGGGTTCTGCTTGCTGCGGTGCGGGAAAGTTGGGGCGTTTGTGGTCTGCGAGGTTATTCCGGGGTGATGCTTGCGATTCGCAGGTAGACGTGTGAGCTGTGCAGAACTAGGCCCGGTTGTGTGAGCGCCTGGGTGTCTGTGCGCGGTCGGTTGTCCGTGCGCGTGGCCGTCGAACCTGCCAGTTGGACCGCTGTCCCCCCGTTGGACCGCCGTAGCCGCCGGTTACAGCGGTCCAACGGGGCGTGAGCGGTCCAACCGCGCGTGAGCGGTCCAACGGGGCGTGAGCGGTCCAACCGCGCGTGAGCGGTCCAAGCAGGGGCAGCACAAGACCCACTCGCCCCCTCCGACTGCCGACAACCAGGCCCCCAACACCGCCACCTCGTCGGCGAGGTCGTCCTCGGGACGGCGGGGAGGTTGTGGACGGGGATCATCTGCGACGCCACTTCACCGTCTGCAACGCCACTTCGGGGTTAACAACGCCAGTTAACCGTCTGCTGAAGGCCCCAGAGGTATACAGCAGAACGTTAAGTAGCGTTGTTAACCCCCAACCGGCGCCGCAGACGCCCACCACACCCCCACAGCCACCACACCCCACGCCGGAAGCACCGCAACAGGACAGCCCTTGCCCCAGAGCCTCTCCCCCACATCACCCACCTGAACACAACTTCTGCACCGATCGGCAGAGTCGTCCGCAACGCCCCGGGGCCGGTGATGGGGACGTCCTCGCGGTCGGCCCCGTGCTCGCCCCCAATGCCGGAAACCTCTGCCTCGCGCTTGCGGGCGCGGCCGCACAGAACAACGATGCGGAGGCGGACCCCGGACACAGGAGGCCGAGCTCGGGCACAGGAGGCCGAACTCGACTACAGAAGGCCGGCGTAGGAGCCACGAGGTCACCCTCCGGCCCGCCACAACACCCCGACAGCCACACCCCAGACACAAGGAGCCAGCAGAGCCTGGCAGCCCAAACGCACGGCCGCTCGAACGAACCACCGACAGCCGCACCCCAGGCGCCGCGTCGACCCCGCCCCACAGTGCGTGGAGGTCATTGCGCCGGGGACGTTCTGGGTATGAGAGGCGGGCCCCGCCCCACAGTGCGTGGAGGTCATGACTTTGCTGCCGACACCCCAGGCGCCGCGTCAACCCCAGCCCGCAGAGCGTGAATGTCGTGACAATGTTGCCTACACCAAGGGCGCCGCGCCGACACGCACCCGCACCCTCGAACCGAAATCGTTGGGAACCCCGTGAGCACACGGCCACGATGCACACCCCTCAAGGCAGTTACGAACTGGCAAACTGCCTGCCGCCATTCCACCAAGCGCCGTCGGCATCGGCGACACCGAGGTCGCGGAAGTGAGATTTCCCAGATTCAACCTGATCGGCACGGTGACCGTTGTAGCATCGGTCCAGGCACCGGTCTCTCGCAACGGCTGGTTCCTCCGCAAGCAAGCGTCGGCTCGTCGGGACCACACCCGCCTCGCCGCGCCGTACCACCGTCCGACCGGATGATTGAGTACCCGCCGAGAGCCAGATCCGACCATCAGATTCTAAGGGGCACCATGTACACAGACGATATTCTGACTTTGCTGTGGAAACACGCCCCCCTCATCGTCATCCACATAACCATCGGGGCACTGCTCGGCCTGGGCACGGCTGTACTGGGATCACCCGTCTACACGTCGACCGCCTCCGGTCTCGTCGCGGCGGAGGGAAACGCCGGCGCACGGAGCGTCACGTCCGCCAACACGATTATCACCGCCGTCATGCCCACGCTGGCGAAGATCGGGACCTCGAACTCGGTGCTCACCGAGGTCGCCAACTCGACCGGCATCGACAAGGGGGAGATCGAGCACTCGATTTCCGTGTCCAACACGGAGAACAGCCTGATCATTGAGGTAACAGCACAGTCATCATCCCCCGAACGAGCCCAGAAGATAGCGGCAGCCGAGATTGAAGCGATACGCAACATCATCGGCACCCTGTCGGTGCGCGCCCAGGAGGAGGCATCGTTGACCCTCACGGATATCGACACGGCCTCACTCCCCGCATCCCCCTCCGCACCCTCACGTAAGCGCAACTCGCTCTACGGCGCCATCCTTGGCGGGGCGGCCGGACTCATCGTCGCCCTCTCAATCAATTACTCGCGACGCCAGACCGAGGAGGACGACGGCCGGAGAGCGCCGACCACATCCCGCAAGTCCGCCCTCCCGGGCATGGTCGACCCCGGTAAGCGCGCGTAGCGGCGAATCAGCGAGTACGCGCGTAAGGCGCCGTGGCCGGCCCGCGCAACGCAGCCCGTAGGATGCCGCGGCCGCCCGCGGCGCGGTACTCATGCTGCGCCCGCTGCGCCTGGCGGTCGCCGTCCCCTCCTCGGAAGGCCAGGGCGCGGGCCGAGCCGACCAGCCACAGCACCGCCCCACGCGCCGTGTACTCCAGGCGCCGCGCCACGCGCCGCCAGCCGCTCGTATCCAGCAGCCGCACCCAGGCCCAGGTCTCGGCGTTACGCCGGGCGCGAGTGAGTACCCACTCGCGGGTGGCCCGCTCGGGAGGCACCGCCTCCGTCACCACCGCCTCATCGCACCATGCGAGCGTGCCGGAGTGGGCGGTCAATGCGCGGGTGAAGAAGGTGTCCTCCCCGCCGGTGAAGGCGAAGCGCTGATCGAACTCGAGACCCAGGCGGCGCACGGCCGCCATGTCCAGCAGCAGGTTATTGGTGGCCGCACTGCGAACGGGCGTTCCTGTAGGACGCCGCGTCCTGCGGAACACGGGGGCAGCGGCCACCCACGGATCGGGCCGCCGCTCGAAGACCGACTCCACCGGTCCCGTCACCCCGGCCGCGCCGGTTTGCCGGTAGGTTTCCACGAGGGAGGTGAGCCATCCGTCGCCCGGCAGCTCGTCGTCGTCGATGAAGACCAGCAGGTCGCGCTCAACGGCCTCGCTCAGCGCACGATTACGCGCCGCCGCCAGGCCCGGCGTCGACTCCACCACCACGTGCACGGGCCCGTCCGCGCATAATCCGCCGTCGGCCAGGATGCGCGCACGGGCGGAGCCTGCCGCGTCATTGTCCACGACCACCACCCGGGCATCGGCCCCCGGCAGCTCCTGGAGTTGCGCAAGCAGCCGCGGCAACAGTCCGACCACGCGCTCGGGGCGCCTGTAAGTACACACCGCCACGTCAATGGTGAGCGGGTCTGCGGACATGGGGTACTCCCAACGATTCACAGGAGCAGCCCGCACTGATGAGACCGCTCATGAATAGTCGCGGCATAGTATCATCGCCCAAGTGCACGAGCCCGTTGAGGCGTGCCCTTGGATCCGACCACTCGAAACCCGATTGGACCCCGGTTAAGAAGATGGGGCTGGTATGGCAGACCTCTCCTCCACGGCAGTCATAGTTGTCAACTACGGCTCGCACGAGCTGCTGGAGACGAATCTTGCTCCGCTGTCCCATGGCCTGCCCACGGGTGCCGGAGCGCCTCGGATCGTGATCGTGGACAACCTGACGACGCCGGCGGAGCGAGCCGCCGTCGAAGCCCAGGCCCGCTCCAACGGCTGGAGCACGGTTCTGCCCGACGCCAACCTCGGCTTCGGGGCCGGTGTGAACCGGGGAGTCGGGGCGGCGCTCGACGCAGGCGCCCGCACGCTGGTAGTCCTCAACCCGGACGCGACCATCGCCCCCGATCAGCTTGCCGCCCTGGTGGCGCATGTGGACGCGGACCCGATGGCGCTCGTCGCCCCCATGATCGTCGACGCCGATGATCGCCCCGTCTTCTACGGCTACCGCGTGGACCTCACCGATGGCGCCACCCGCTCCCCGCGCGCGTCCCTGATCGCGGGGCACCGTCACGCGGAGTGGCTGACCGGTGCCTGCTTCGCACTGTCCCGCAGCCTGTGGGAGGCGACCGGCGGCCTGGCGGAGGACTACTTCCTGTACTGGGAGGACGTCGACTTCTCCCTGCGCGTGCTTCAGGCCGGCGGCCGTCTGCTCAACGACACCGACATCGTCGCCCGCCATGTGGAGGGCGGCACGCAGCGCCCCGGACGGGCCGCGTCCGACGGCGCACCTGCGCGCCCCGCCTCCGCAGCGGGCACCACGGCGGGCAGGTGGCCGGGCGAGCCGCGTCACTCGGCCACCTACTACTACTGGAACGTGCGCAACCGCCTGCTACTGGGCACCCGCTGGGCACGCCGCGAGGAGCTCGCCCGCTGGGTGCGACTCACGCCCCAGGAGTCCTGGCGGATCCTCCTGCGCGGTGGCCGCCGCCAGCTGCTCACCCACCCCACCAGCACCCTGGTGCCCGCCTTGCGCGGGGCGATCGACGGGCTGCGGCTCGTCCACCGGGAACGCTTCACCCAACGAGAGAGGCCCAATGACCGCTAGCTCCACCGCCTCCGCCTCACAGCCAGGCCGGCTGCGCATCGCCATGCTCGGCACGCGCGGCGTGCCCGCACGCTATGGGGGCTTCGAAACCGCCATCGAGGAAGTAGGCCGCCGCCTGGCCGACCGGGGCCACCGGGTACTCGTCTACTCCCGCAACCCCGAACCGGGCACGCCCCTGCCCCGCACGTACCGCGGCATGCGGGTGGTGGAGCTGCCGGCCTTGAAGAAGCGTTCTCTGGAGACGCTCTCCCACACCGCGCTGTCGGTGCGGCACCTGCTGCCGCGCGTGCACCCGGACGTCGCCATCGTCTTCAATTCCGCGAACTCCCCCTTCCTGCCCGCACTGCGCGCCGCCCGCATCCCCGTGGCCACCCACGTGGACGGCCTGGAGTGGCGGCGCGGCAAGTGGGGCCCCACGGGCAGGCGCTACTACCGGGCGGCCGAGGCGCTGGCGGTGCGCTACTCGGACGCGCTCATCGCCGACGCCCAGGGCATCGCCGACTACTACGCCGAGGAGTTCGAGGCGGACACGGACCTGATCGCCTACGGGGCCCCGCGGGTCGACGTCGGCACCGACCGGCTGGCCGAGCTCGGGCTTCAGTCCGGCGGCTTCCACCTGGTGGTGGCCCGCTTCGAGATCGAGAACCACGTGGACGTGATCGTCGACGGCTACGTCCGCTCGGGGGCGCGACTGCCGCTCGTCGTCGTCGGCTCCGCCCCCTATGCGAATGAGTACACGGCCCGGATCGAGCAGCTGGCCGACTCCCGCGTCCGCCTGCTCGGCGGGGTCTGGGACCAGGAGCTGCTCGACCAGCTGTACGCCGGCGCGCTCGTCTACTACCACGGCCACTCCGTGGGCGGCACCAACCCCTCCCTGCTGCGGGCCATCGGCGCCGGGGCCGCAGTGGACGCCTTCGACGTCTCCTTCAACCGGGAGGTGCTCGACGACGCCGGCCGCTACTGGGCCACGGCCGCTGACGTCGCCGCCCTGGTCGACTCCGCGGAGGCGGATCCGGACGCGCAGGTGCTCCGCGGGAACCTGTCCCGCGAGCGCGCCGCCCTGTACGACTGGGATCAAGTCACCGACCGCTACGAGGCGCTGTGCCGCCGCCTGGCCGAGCAGGGCCCGCGACGCCGACGCCCCTCCGGACGGCGAACGGGGGCATTCCCCGCATGAGCACTCCCACCTCATCACGATCCGACTCCCCCCTGGTGCTGGTCGCCCACCCCTCCCCGGACCTGTATGGCTCCGACTGGCAGCTGGTGGAGACCATCACCGGACTGATCGAGTCCGGGTACCGCGTCAACGTCGCCCTGCCGTCGGACGGCCCGCTGGTGGCCGTGCTGAGGGAGGTGGGCGCGCGCGTCGCCGTCGTCCCCTTCACCGTGCTGCGCAAGGCCCTGCTGAGCCCCCGCGGCCTGGCGGGCCTGGCGGCGCGGGCGCCGGGCGAGCTCACCCGGCTGCGCGGCCTGATCAAGGCATGCGACGCCGACGCGCTGCTGGCCAACACCGTGACGATCCCCTGGTGGCCGCTGGCGGGACGCGCGGCCGGCATCCCGGTGCTGTCACACGTGCACGAGGCCGAGGACACCCAGCACCTGCTCATCCGCGCGGGCCTGAATGCGCCGCTGCTCGCCGCCACGCGGATTGTGGCCAACTCCGAGGCCGCCCGGCGCGCACTGCTGTCCGCACAGCCGCTGCTGGCGGGGCGCACCCGGGTGGTGCACAACGGCGTCGCGGACCCGCCGCAGCCGCTCGCCCCGCTGCGCGAGCGCGGCCCCCACACACCGCTGCGGATCGCCATGGTGGGCAGGCTGTCCCCCCGCAAGGGTGTGGACGTACTGCTTGAGGCGGTCGCGCTCCTGCGCGGACGCGGCGTGGATGCCTCCCTGGAGGTGGCCGGCTCGATCTTCCCCGGATACGAGTGGTACGAGTCCGAGCTGCGCGAGCGGGCCGCCGCGCCGGACCTGGCCGGGCGCGTCGACTTCCTCGGCTACGTCCACCCGACCTGGCCGGTGCTGGAACGGGCGGATGTCGTCGTCGTGCCCTCACGGCAGGAGCCCTTCGGCAACACGGCCGTGGAGGCCATGCACGCAGCCCGACCGCTGATCGCCTCGGGCGTGCAGGGGCTGAAGGAAGTGGTCGACGACGGCGTCACCGGCCTGCTCGTGCCCCCGGATGACCCCGCGGCACTCGCGGCCTCACTGGGCAGGCTCGCCGCCGACCCCGGCCTCGCCGCCCGCCTGGCCGGGCAGGCGGCGCATGAGGCGCAGAGCCGCTTCAGCGTCGCGGGCTACCGGGCTGCCATGAACGCCGTCATCCGCGACCTCATCACGGCGTGAGACGACTTGCCGCCGGAGCAGCGTGCTTTCAGCTGGTTCTCCGGCGCGCGAGCTGCACTGGAGGGCGAGCCCGCACCGCCGCCCTCAATTGCGGATTGCGGGCCTGAGGGGATCGTCCACCAGCCCGGCATTGAGCCTCAGCTCCCCCACGAACGGCTGGCCGGGGCGCTCGAAGGACATGGCGCGACCGGCAAGGTGAATCGCCATCTCCGGGAAGCTGGAGTACGCCGGGGCGATGAAGTGCTGGGAGGAGGCCAGCAGGTACAGGTCGACGATCGCCGAGCGCACGCCCTCGATGGTGTTGTAGCCGCCCTTGTCGTGCAGGGCCACACAGCCCTCGAAGCGGCTCATGAGCCGTTCCTGCGCCGCGACGGTGTCGCACGACAGGTAGAAGCGCACGTCGGGGAAGCGCTCACGCACCGCGCGCATACGCTGCTCGAACCACTCCACCGGTGAGGACTGGAGGGTCTTGGCGTGCGAAACGGTGTGGGAGCGCACCTGCACCCCCACATAGCGCTGTCCACGCAGGGAGTCGTCGAAGACCCGATTGACCCGTTCGGCGATCTCCCCGACCGGGGTCAGGGCGCGGAAGTCCTCCGCCCAGGGGCGTATGTCGTCGTCCCAGGTCACCGGCTGCCCGCCGGAGCGGATCTGCCAAAGGTGCTTGCGCCGCATGGACTCGGTGATCGCCGTCGGTCCGGGACCGTAGAAGCGGTACCTCGGCGAGACGACCCGAGAGGCCCAGCGCGGCATGCGGCGCCCGGCGTCGAAGTGCCACAGCTCATCCATGGCCGGACCGAAGTAGCGGTCCGTCCCCCACACGTAGAACAGCTCTCGCCCCTCGCGCTCGGCCAGCGCCTTGGCGGACAGCAACGCCCGCACCCGGTTGCCGAGGCCGTCCTTACGGCCGGTGTAGATGAGCAGTGCCGGCGCACCGGCGAGCAGGTCAAGCGGACTCGATGATGGCATCAGCGCCGCCCCTTGAGTTCCAGGTACCACTTGGGCAGCGCCAGCACCACGTAGCCCGCATAGCCGATGAGCATGAGCCCGTACACCCACAGGAACACCACGGGCGTGAAGCGCAGCACCAGCACCAGGCACATCAGCCCGTAATCGGTCGGGACCGACAGCAGCGACTTCAGCACGCCCGCGCGGCCCTCGTCCTGGGCCAGCGGAGTGCCGCCGGCGTAGCGCAGCTGGTAGGTGAGGATGTAGCTGAAGAAGTGGATGTTCTGCACCGCGCCGAAGGCCAGCGGCACCAGCAGCAGCGTCGGCGTCGGCAGGTCGGCGAAGCGGAACAGGTCGACGGCGATGGCGCCGTGGATCGTGGACAGCTTGATCACGTCGGCCACGTGGTCCAGCCACTCCCCTGCCTTCGAGCCGCCGTGGCGCAGCCGCGCCAGCTGCCCGTCGGCGGAGTCGAGAGCGTATCCGAGCATCAGCAGCAGCGAGGTGGCCACGCATGCCGGCACCGACGGGCGCAGCACGGCCAGCAGCACGATGCCCGCGTAGGTGCAGCAGGCGGAGACCGCCGTGACCTGGTCCGGCGTCATGCCCAGCCGATGTGCGACTGCCGCCAGCACCCGCCCCACCGGCCGGTTGACCAGCCGCGAGTACAGCGGGGCCCCCGCCTTCGCCTTCTGCGCCGAGGCCAGGGAGCGGATGTTCTCCCGGATCGTGGGGCGGGTACTCACCTGGGGCGCGGATGCGCTCATTTAGGAGCTCCAATCGGTAGGGTGACAATGCACAAGCTAACACGGGGCCCGCCGGGCCCGGGCTTCGTCGCAGTCAACGCGCAGGCCCGCCGCGTTCGGCACACACTCACGGCGGAGTCCTCTCAGTCCCCCGCCAGGCCGTGCGCGGCGAGCGCCTTGGGCAGGTCCTTGCGGCTGGCGATGCCCAGGGCGCGATACACGCCCGTGAGCCGCAGCTCCACGGTGCGCACCGCCATGTACAGCTCGGCCGCGATCTCCTTGTTGCGCCGTCCTTGGGCCGCCAATCGCGCTACCCGCAGCTCGGTGTCGGTCAGCTCCGGCGTGGCGCGCGCCGCACCCGACGAGGCCGCCGCAGGCGTCTCGTCGCAGCGCGCCTGTCGCTCGGTCACGCGCCGCCAGAAGGACATGCCGTTGGCGGCGGCCAGCTCTGCGGCGCGCCGTTCCAGCATCCGCACGCAGGAGGGCGCATCCGGGCCGATCCCCAGCTCGGTGACGTCCAGTCCCGGGGAGCGCCGCAGGCGGGCGGCGCAGGCCATGTCGGCACGCACCTGCCGGACCGCGCTGCCGGAGGAGACGGTCTCCAGGAGGAGCCCGGACATCAGGGAGGCCGCCTCGGCGTCGTCGGCCAGCAGCACGGCGAGCAGGCGGTCATTCGGCTCGCCGTGCCCTTGGCCGCGCCTGGACTCCAGCCAGCGCTTCAACCCGGGAACGCGTTCAAGCAGCATGGGCTCGCTGATCACCATGTCGATGATGCTCGACCACACGGGGCGCAGCCGTTCGCGCTGCATGCCTGCTGCTACGGCGGGACCGAGCAGCAGGCCGGCCAGCGAATCGTCACCGTCGGCGAGGCGGGATGCCGCCTCGAGCACGCTCAGCCACAGCTGTTGCGGTGCGGCGCTCGAGCCGGGAGGTGCTACTGCCACGGCCGAGCGCCACGCGGCCACAGAGGCCGCGTCGTCGAACAGCATGGCGCCCTGCGCGACCATGGTCATTCCCAGACCGGCCAGCCCGACCCGCAGCGGTACGCGGAAGCACTCGCTCCTCAGCTCCTCCTGCACCTGGCGGGTCCATCCGAGTCGGTCGGCCAGGAAGGCCCGCAGTGACGCCGCCTGGGCGTCGTAGAGGGGGCTGACGCCCGCCAGCGCGGACAGGCTGGGCTCCAGGATCACCGGCGGCTGGCCCGGCTCCCCCTCGGCGGCCAGGAGGGCACGGGTCACCACCTGCCCCCAGGCGGTTACGTCGCTGCGCGCAGTGCCTGCGGGGACAGTCGTGAGCAGTGGGCCGCCCTCGAGCAGCGCTGCAGCATCGGCCTGGCGCCCCTGGGTGCGGGCCAGCAGGGCCCGCGCCAGGATGAGCGTGTCAGTATCCAGCGGGGTCAGGTGGGTACGGGCGGCGTAGGCCTCCAGCAGCCTTATAGCCGCACGCAGATACTCGCCTGCTCCGTCCGCCTCCCCCGCGATGCGTTCTTGGGCGGCGAGCAGAACCAGGCAGCGCGCCGCGGTCGCAGGGGTGTGCGCCCCCAGCTCCGTGAGGCGGGCGGCCAGCCGCGCGTCCTCGCTGAGGCTGAGCCCCTCGCAGCCGCGCGCGACGATGTAGCCGGCGGTCGCCGCCAGTTCCTCCTCCGGGCTTGCCGTGGGCGTCCTGGCCGCCTCGAGCAGCTGGGATGCTGCGGTCAGCGTGCAGCCCAGCTGCAGCGCGAGCTGCCCCCGCAGTTCGCGCGCGCGTCCCACCTGTGAGGCCGTGGCCCCCCGCATCGTCGGGCCCTGCTCCAGGGCGTCGCTGATCCGCCAGGCGACATTGATGTCACCCAGCCGCAGTTCGGCGTCGGCAGCCGCAAGCAGGCGGTCGAGGTCCTCCGCTGAGGCGGCATGCGCGCCCAGCAGGTGCCATGCGCGCTCCGGAGTGCCGACCTCGTAGGCCTGGGCGAGGGCGGCATGCAGTTTGCGAACCGCTGCCGACGCCGTCGTCGCGACGACGGCGGTCGCCGTCGCACAGGCCGGCGCGGGGTTCGGGTCGGGCGCGGGCAGCAGGTCCTCCACCTCGGGCGGCGGCGTCACGCCGAAGACGCCCTGGACGACGTCGGTATCCGCGGTGAGTTGCAGGTGCACGGCCACCAGTGCATCGCGGTGCTCCGGGGCCAGGGCCTGGATGCGCTCACCGAGCTCGCGGCGGGTCTGCGCCGACACCGCAAGGTCGCGTTGGGGCAGCTCGCGGCCGGACAGCTCCGCCGCGGTCAGGTTGGTGCCGGCTGCGAGCACATCCGCGAACCGCCCCGCCGCGCTGCGGCAGACCAGCCCCGCCACCATGGGGTCGACGTAGGCGGAGGTCGCCGCGGCGAGGAGGTCCCGGACATCATCTGCGCCGAGGCGCCGGATGGCGGTGGCGAAGAAGGGCGGGTTGTCCGCCTCGGCGGCGGCGTCCTCAGGCACCAGGACGACGACGGCCACCGGGGTGGCGGCGATGAACGCGGCGGCGCGCTGCATCTGCTCCACGGAGAACTCGTTGCTCGTTCGACCGGCGCAGATCGTGACCAGGATCGGATGCCTACAGGCCGCGGCGATGAAGGCGCCCGCCGCCTCGACGCGCTCGGGGACGGTGGCCGCGTCCTGGACCGCCGTGCGCAACGACTCGAGCTTTCGGTGCAGATGAGCCTGCTCGGGACCGGCGCAGAGGTCATCGAATATCTGGTCGACGGAAGCGATCAGCAGGGCGCTGTCGGCGCTGAGCTCGGGGCGGGTCAGCCGGAGCGACCGGCCTGCCGCGATATCCACCTCGATGATCCGCACGTCTCGTTGCAGGGCTGCCACGTCGGCCGCCAGCGCGGGACCGAGCGTCCAGACCCCCGGGAGCGACGGCGCCGCAACCATGCAGAACGAGCCCAGCCCTCGGTTCAGGCGATCTGCGATAACACGCGCGACGAGGCGCCGTCGACCGAGTGCGTGCACACCGTCTCCTCTCACAAGCCCATGGCGACGCCGCCACCCCTCCAGACAGAGAAGAACGTTACGCCAGCACTGCCAATGCGTTATTCGGTTGTCACAATAGCAGGATTGTCGCCCGCACTCACATCGACACGTCCACCCGTGGCTCCCGGACAGCGGAGCGCCGGCCCCACGCCCTGGCGGCACCACCGGCGACCCGCCCCGCGCCACACCAACCAGCGCCCACTCCGACCGCTGCGTCGGCATCAACAGCGCGGGCCGTACCGCGCCGCAGGCGCAGTGCCTGCAACCGCCGGACGCCTAGCCACTAGCCTCGCGCCGCATGCTAGGCTGCTGCCGAAGCAAAAGGAGGCCTAATGCGGTTGTTTACCGGTTGTTACCGTAGCGCCGCAGGCGTAGCTCTCACCCTGGTCACACCCCATCCGCTAACGGCAGGCACCCCATGAGCGGCAAGGCCGGCAAGCGCACGCGGATGAGCGCGTCCGAGCGCCGCGAGCAGCTGATCGCCGTGGCGCGCGCCCTGTTCGCCAAGAAGGGCTTCGAGGCCACCAGCATTGAGGAGATCGCCAACCGGGCGAAGGTGTCCAAGCCGGTGGTTTACGAGCACTTCGGGGGCAAGGAGGGCCTGTACGCCGTCATCGTGGACCGCGAGCTGACGGCCATCTACACCACGATCACCCAGGCGCTGGAGTCCTCCACCTCCGCCTCGGTGATCGTCGAACGAGCCGCGCTCGCACTGCTGACCTACATCGAGGAGTCGTCCGACGGCTTCCGCATCCTGTCCTCCAACAACTTCCGCGCGCCCGCCGCCACGGACAACCACGGCTCGGACACCTACTCCACACTGCTGGCCGACGTCGCGATCCAGGTGTCCGGACTGCTGGCCACCCAGTTCTCCGCGCATGGACTCGATCCACGCACCGCGCCGCTGTACGCGCAGATGCTCGTGGGCATAGTGGCAATGCCCTCGCAGTGGTGGCTCGAGAACCCGGCCATGAGCAAGGAGGAGGTCGCAGCCCACATGGTCAACCTGGCATGGAACGGCCTGCGGGCCATGACTCCCAGGCCCGCGCTGCGAGACACCGCGGACACGAACTCATAGGCGGCGCCCCGCCCCCGCTCCACCCCATCCCGCCCGCCCACCCCTCCGCGAGGTCGGTAGATCTTACGCACCGAGGTCGGTAGATCTTACGCACCGAGGTCGGTCGTTGTGGCGGCGACGGCGTTGACTACCCCCCCCTTCAACCTCTCCAACGCCACTTCGGCACGCGCTGAAGGGTTCGCAGCCCTTCAGCAGACACATAACCGGCGCAGTAGAGCCCGAACCGGAGTAGTAAACGCCCAGCCACCGCCACGCCCGCCACGCCGCCGGCAGCAATCACCACACCCGCCCGGAACCACCAAGAAGGCTCCGGGCTGCCGCGACCGGCCCCCCTCCCTCGGCAGCCCGGCATCCCCTGGAGCACCCGCCCCCGCAGCACGCCCCTGCAGCGCCGCCCCGAGTGCCGACCCGCACCCGGACCCAGCACACGCCCGCACACCGGCGGACGCATAAGCACCCATCGCCACACCCGCAAGCACGATCAGCCGGACAACGACACGACGCCCCCTCGCCAAGCACAGCCGGTTGGAGGCGGGCGCAATCAGCCCCAGGGGCCGGTCACAACACCGAGCCCGCCCTCGGGAGCGCGCCCACGACAGCAGACGGGGCCGGCTGAGCCGTCGAGCGCGTGCCAGGTGGGTTCCGGCGCACCGGTCAGCCCGCCCCACGTACATGCCCCACCGGCAACCATGGTCTCAATCCGGCACAGGCGGCCGCTACCGCCGACCGTCCGCGACCGCAATCTGACTGCGCACCACACACCACCCTCAGCCCTTCAGGCCACCGAATGGTCACGATTTCCCGTCGAATGTTACGGCTACGTTGCCTTATGTGACGCACGACGCCCATATCCGCTCGCGGGGCACGCCTTCCAGACAAACAACATCTCGAATATGTCACGCAGACCTGCACCCCCATGCCCATTTCTTTACATTCTTCCACTGCACACGCCGTCACCGCCACACACCCGAACATCCGCCGCAGGACGCCGATCGAGCCACCCCCGGAGTCCCGACGTCGCGGCCCGGTCACGCCCAAGCGCACGCGGCTCACGGACATATCCTGGTGAATATATGTGCACCTGTTCACGTTCGTCCCCACGCGGCCGGAATAGGTAGTAGATTCGGTCACGAACCCGACGAAAAAGTCCACACCGGGAGCCACACGCAGCACGTTGGCCGACTACGTCAGGACTTTTAGCAGCGCTCGGCGCTTCCCCACAAGTTACTTCCAGCAACGCCAGTAAAGCTATTGGAGTCGTCTTGACCAGCCCGCTCAGCACAACACCCGCAGCGCAGCCCGCCAAGCGGCCCGGGCGGACCGCGGGCGAGGCACGGTTCCTGCCGCCGTTGGAGTCCCCGCTGTTCACCGCCTGGCCGACGATGCACCAGGACCTGCTGTCCTGGGTCTTCCTCGGCGACCTCACCGCCGTCGTCCTGCCCGCCTGGGTGGCGGCCATCTGCCTGGCCTGGGAACCGATCAGGCTGCTGCTGACCGTTGTCACCGGAACACTGATGGTCCTGATCGCCTGGATGGCGGGAGCGCTGGGCGTCGACGTTGTGGACCAGGCCCGCTCGGGCGCCGGGCGGGTCGCCCTGTCGGCCGCAGCCACCGCTCCGGTGGCCCTGCTTCTCGGTCATGCGTTCACGCCCGGCCTCCCAGCGCCATCGGTGCTCGCACCGCTGGCCGCACAACTCGTGCTGTCACTCCTTGGACGCTCCACCGAGAGCCGCTGGCTGCGTGCGCGCCGCATGGAGGGACGCGGTCTGCGCCGCACCCTCATCGTGATGGGCCCCGGCGCGGAGCCGATCCTGCGCGATCTGCGCTCACACCCCGGGGACGGATTCCTGATCGTCGGCTACGTCTCCTCCCGGAACAACCGTTCGCACGCCGCCGCGCGCCTCGGCAGCGAAGAGGAGATCCGTGCAATGGTCTCCACCGAGCGCATCGACGTCGTCATGACGCTCGGGGGCGTCAGCCCGGAGGACCTCGTGACCCTGATGCGTGGCCTGACCTCCACCGGCGCGCGACTCGTAGTGGCCCCCGGCCTGCAGGACGTGGTTCCGGGGCGCATGCGGGGCCTGCCGGTAACACACGGCTGGACCGGCCTGATCGACGTGCGCCTGCGCCGCACGCGCATGCTCGCCAAGACGGTCTTCGACCGCGTCGCCGGCGCAGTGCTGCTCATACTGGCATGCCCGGTCCTGGGGGTGGCCGCAGCCGCCGTCCGCTTGGACTCCCCCGGCCCCGCCTTCTACCGCCAAACCAGGGTGGGGCAGGGCGGCAAGCACTTCACGCTGTGGAAGCTGCGCTCCATGAGCGCCGACTCCGACGCGCGCCGAGCCACCGTTGTGGATGCCGGCGGAGACGCCGGAAACGAGGTCCTGTTCAAGAACCGGACCGACCCCCGCATCACCCGGGTGGGCCGTTTCATCCGCCGCACCTCCATTGATGAGCTGCCGCAACTGATCAATGTGGTCCGGGGAGAGATGAGCCTGGTGGGCCCGCGGCCGGCGCTTCCCAGCGAGGTGGCCGAGTACGACGACGAGGCCCGCCGCCGGCTCCTGGTCAAGCCCGGCCTGACGGGGCTGTGGCAGGTGTCCGGACGCTCGGACCTCTCCTGGGACTCGACGGTCGCGCTGGACCGCCACTACGTCGAGAACCGGGGCGCCCGCCTGGACGCCAGTATCTTCTTGTCCACCTTCAAGGCCGTCGTCGGCGGCAAGGGAGCGTACTGATGATCACCGGATATGTGCCCGGCGGATTCGACATGCTGCACATCGGGCACCTGAACATCCTCACCGCCGCCGCCACCCGTTGCGACCGCCTCATCGCCGGCGTGGCGACCGACGAGTCCCTGGAACGCATGAAGGGGCGCGCACCCATCGTCCCCCAGGACGAGCGCATGGCGCTCGTTGCGGCACTGCGCGTCGTCGACGCCGTCGTACCCGATTTCGACCAGGACAAGCGCCTGGCCTGGCAGCGCGAGCCCTTCGACATCCTGTTCAAGGGCACCGACTGGCAGGGCACCGAGAAGGGCAACCTGCTGGAGCAGCAGATGGCCGAGGTCGGCGCCACCGTCGTATACCTGCCGTACACGCCCACGACGTCCTCCAGCATGCTGCGGCGCATGCTCGCCCAGGAGGTCGCCTCGCGCTCCGGTGCCGCCAGCAGGTGAAGCGCGTGCCCACACTGATGAGACTGCGAAGCCTGCGCACGGGACGCCCCGGCCTGTCCCGCCGACGGCGTAGACGCCTGTCCGCCGTCTTGGCGGGACTGGCCGCGTTGACGCTGGGTGCCGCCGCCTGGTTGCACGACGGCGTCCCCCAGGCAGACGTCTCGCTCAACGACGGCGGCGTGTGGGTGACCAGCACCGCCGAGCACCTGGTCGCCCGCCTGAACTACCCGTCCAAGCAGGTTGATGGGTCCATTCGCACCGCGTCGGCCGATTTCGACGTGACGCAGAGCGGGGAGAACGTACTCGTCCCCGACCTGGCGTCCGCCGCGGTCGCCTCCGTGGATCCGACCGCGGTGGCGCTGTCGGCGAGCACACAGCTGCCCAGCGGGGTGAACGTGCTGCAGGGGGCCGATCGGGTCTTCGCCGTCGACTCCTCGGCCGGCAGCGTCGCCGGTACCACAGTCGGCGCCGTGGACCTACTGGCCGCCGCGCCTACGCTGATCGAGGGCATGCCCGGGGTCGTGGCGGTGGCCGGGACCGACGGCTCACTGCATGCCGTCTCCGCCAAGGCCGGCACCGTGACGACGGTTCCCGCCGAGTCGTCAGGCTGGGGCAAGGCCTCCCCGCAGGCACTGTCGTTCACCGACGCCACGGACCTGGCGATCACCGCCGTCGGGAACCGCGCGGTGGTTCTGGAGCGCGGCACCGGGATTCTGCACCTGCCCGGCGGCGCCACCACCGACCTGGGGGCGTCGGGGCTAGTGCTCCAGCAGCCCGGCCCGGACGCCGATGCCGTCCTGGTCGCCTCCCGCAGCGCCCTGATGTCGGTTCCGCTGGACGGCTCACCGATCACAACCATTCCCGCGTCCGGCGACGGCGAGGCCGCCGTCGGCGTCGCCGCCCAGCCGGTGCGCCTGGGCGGCTGCATCTATGCAGCCTGGTCCGGCTCGGGGCACTTCCTGCGCCAGTGCGGCGACGACGTCGAGTCCGTGAGCGACGACGCCCTGGCCGCATCCTCCCAGCCCGTCTTCCGCGTCAACCGGGACGCGATCGTCCTCAACGACATCACCCACGGGACGGTGTGGCTTCCCGACGAGAACCTCGTGCTGGTCGAGGACTGGACCGATATCACCTCCCAGACGGACGACCAGGCCGAGGACAAGGACGACTCGGCGGAGACCTCCGACTCCCAGTCGCAGCCCGAGCGCACCGAGGAGAATCACCCGCCGCAGGCCAATGACGACACCTTCGGTGTGCGCCCGGGCCGCTCCACGGTGCTGCCGGTGCTCGCCAACGACTCCGATCCGGACGGCGACGTGCTCACGGCCGAGGCCGGTGACACGGGCACGGCGCAGGTGGCCACCGCCCAGGCCGGGTTGGCGCTGCGCATCGACGTTCCCGCGGACGCCACCGGCTCCTACACGATCCCCTACACCGCATCCGACGGGCGCGGCGGTGCGGACTCCGCCGTTGCCACGGTCGAGGTGCACGACTGGAGCGTCAACGCCGCCCCGGAGCAGACCTCCACCCCGACGCTGGTCATCGCCGCGGACGCATCCGGCTCGCTGGACGTGCTGGGCAACTGGCTCGACCCCGACGGCGACACCCTCTACCTGGTGTCCGCGCGGGGTGAGGGCTTCGACGTGCGCACCACCAACGAGGGCACCATTAACGTGCGGGACACCGCCGGCACCGCGGGCACGCGCACCCTCACGGTCGTGGTGTCCGATGGGCAGCAGGCCGCGTCCGGCGATGTCACCGTGGACGTTCAGGCCTCGGGATCCGTCGCCCCCGTCGCGAATGCGGACCATGTGCGCGTCGTCGCCGGCGCATCCGTCGTGGTCGCCCCGCTGGACAACGACGTCTCCCCCACCGGTGACCCGCTGAGCCTGGCGGGCGTGGAGGAGCCCCCCGCCGGTACCAGCGTGGAGGTCAACCAGCAGGCCGGCACCTTCACCTTCTCCGCCGATCAGGCGGGCACCCACTACATCACCTACGACGTCGCCTCCGGCTCCGCCATCTCCCAGGGGATCGTCCGCATCGACGTGATCGAGCCGTCGGACCCCGACGTCCCTCCGGTCACGGAGAATGACACGGCCCTGCTGCGGGAGGGCGGTTCCACCACGGTGGCTCCGCTGAGCAATGACTTCGACCCGGCCGGCGGCATCCTGGTGCTCCAGTCGGCGAGCGCGCCCTACGACTCGGGCGTCACCGTCACGGTGGTGGACCACTCGCTGCTGCAGGTGTCCGCCGCCGGAACGATCGGCCAGAGCGTGGAGGTTGAGTACACCGTCTCCAACGGGACCGCCTCCGCCACCGGCCACATGACCGTCGTGCCCGTCACCACCGCCGAGCTGCAGATGCCGATAGCCAGCGCCGACTCCGCCGTCGTGAGGGTCGGGGACGTGGTGACCATCTCGGTGCTGGACAACGACACCTCCCCCTCGGGCCTGGCGCTGAGCGTCGCCGACGATCTCGGCGTGGCGGGCACGGAGCTGGGCACCGCCTGGACCAGCGGCGACGTGGTGCGCTTCAAGGCCGATGACGCCCCCGGCCGCACCGCCCTGTCCTACACGGTCGCGGACACGGAGGGGCAGACCGCCTCCGGCCGCATCGACATCGAGGTGCGCGCGCGCGACGACGCCAACGCCGCGCCCAGCCCGCAGAGCCTGGAGGCGAGCACCGTCTCCGGCTCGCCGGTGGCAATCACCGTGCCACTGGACGGCATCGACCCCGACGGCGACTCGGTGAGCCTGGTGGGGCTGGATCAGGCGCCCACTTCGGGAACCGTGGAGGCGTCCTCCACCTACCTGACCTATACCCCCGACGAGGGCGCCAGCGGCACCGACACCTTCACCTACACCGTCAAGGACCGCTTCGGGGCGCAGGCCACCGGGACCGTGCGCGTGGGTGTCGCCTCCGCCCCGGCCACGAACACCGCGCCCGTGGCCACCGACGACCTGGTGGTGGCGCAGCCGGGCCGCACCGTGGTCACCGATCTCATTTCCAACGACTTCGACGCCGACGGCGACACCCTCACTCTGGACGACACTCCTGTAAGCGACGACCCGGCACTGACGATCTCGGTGCGCTCGGGGAGAGCGGTTGCAGACCTGCCCGGCGAGGAGGGCGTCTACACCGCGCATTACCGGGTGTCCGACGGGCAGGGCGGAATCGACGTCGGCACCATCACCTACCAGGTGCTCCGCGACGCACCCCTGCTCAGCCCGCTAGGCGTGGACGACTACGTCACGGTGGACCAGGTGGACGCCAACGGCCAGGCGGTCGTCTCGGTTCTGGACAATGACCAGGACGCGGACGGCTCCCCGTGGGACTTGACGGTCACCACCACTGACACGACCGCCGAGGTGATCGACTCCTCCATCCGGGTCCGGGTCTCCAATGAGCAGCACCTGGTGCTGTACACGATCACCGATCAGGACGGGCTCACCGGAAACGCCGTGATCGTGGTGCCCTCACGCGAGGACCTGCGGCCGCGGCTGGACTCGACCGCGATCCCGGTGCGCATCCCCGCGGATACGACCACCGCAGTGGACCTGGCCGACTACATCCTCACCCACGCCGACACCACGCCGCTCATCACCGACGCCTCGACGGTGCGCACCGGCACTGGCCTGGACGAGGCCGCGGTCACCGGCGGCGGAAGCGGCCTGGACCTTACGCCCGCCGCGGGATTCACCGGGCAGGCCTCCGTGACGCTCACGGTCACCGACTCGGCGGGGGCGGACGCGCTGTCCTCCACCCTCACCCTGCCGGTGGTGGTGGAGGCCACCGACAACACCCCGCCCGTCTTCACCCCGACCGAGGTCTCCGTGGCGGCCGGGGAGGATGCGGCCACCGCTGACCTGGCGGCCATGACCGTGGACGGAGACGGCGACGCGCTGTCCTTCACGATCGGCTCCGCTCCTGCCGGCTTCACGACGTCGCTGTCCGGCAGCACGCTCTCGGTCTCGGCCGAGGCCGGCACGGCGGTCGGTACCACCGGCACGCTGTCGGTGACCGTGGAGGACGGGCAGAACGATCCGGTCACCGGCCAGCTGCCGCTGCGAGTGACCGAGTCCAACCGGCCGCTGATGACCACCGCGCCGGCGACGCTTTCATCCGACGGCTCCCCCGTGAGCATCGACGTCGCCACGCTGGTCACCAACCCCTTCCCGGACGAGCCGATCAGCCTGTCCGGCTCCCCGCAGGTCACCTCCGGCACCGGTGAGGTGAGCGCCTCCGGCACCACCCTGACGATCACTCCCGGGGCCGGTTTCACCGGCCGCCTGGTAGTGGGCTACGAGGTGCTGGACGCCACCGGGTCCGCCACCCGCGCCGTCACCGGCACCATCACCGTCACGGTGACCGCCGTGCCGGACGCACCCACCGGGGTCTCGGCCATCCCGTCCGGCACCACCGCCATGAACGTGTCCTGGACCGCCGGCGCGGACAACGGCTCCCCGATCACCGGCTACATCGTCACCGAGGTGAACGGGGCCGGCTCCTGGAACTGCCCGAGTTCACCGTGCCGGGCGACGGGCCTGACTCTGGGCGGCACCTACTCCTTCCAGGTGGTGGCCACCAATGCGGTGGGCGACTCCGCTTCCTCCGCCCCCTCCGCCCCGAAGACCCTTACAGCCGCTCCAGGCGCCCCCGGCACGCCGAGCGTCGGCTTGGACGGCAGCAAGAACTTAAGAATCAGTTGGAACGCCGCGGCCGACAACGGCTCCCCCGTCAGCTACAGCGTCGAAGTCTCCGGCGCCCCCGACTCACTCCCCAAGTCCTCGGGGAACATCGGCTCGGCCCTTTCATGGACTGTACCGACCTCAGAACTCGATCCGCGCTCCTACACCGTGAGTGTCACGGTCACTGCCACGAACGCGGCCGGGTCCGCCAGCTCCAGCGGAACCGGCAGTTTCACCATTGTCCGCGCCCCGGGCGCCCCCGGCACGCCGAATGTCAACTGGGACGGCTCCAATGTGAACATCAGTTGGTCCGCCGCAGAGCCCAATGGATCCGCGGTCAGCTACAGCGTGAGTGTGTCCGGCTCGCTCACCGCCTCTAAGAGCGTCGGCTCAGCCACCTCAACGAGTGTGTCGACCTCGTCACTCGGCCCGGGCACCCACACCGTGAATGTGACTGTCACTGCCAAGAACTCGGAGGGTTCCGCCAAGTCCAGCGGCTCCGGCAGCTTCACCATCAACCGTAAACCGGGAGCTCCCACCGGTCTTCGGGCGTGGAAGGACGACGATGACGAGATCGAGATGACCGCGTCACTGGGCGATCGCAATGGTTGGACCGACGGGCAGCTGGAGATTCAGTACCTGGTGCTCAACAAGGCTTCCGGTGCCGTTGTGCATGGCTGGACCACTGACGACGAAGCCGAGAGTCTCTCGCCGGGCACCTATCAGGTCTGGGCACGCGTGGTAGTCAAGTCCAACAGGGACGATTCCAACTACCAGTCCGCCAATGCCGGTCCGGTCGAGGTCTCCCTGTCCGCACCTCCTCCTTCGGCACCCGGCAGTTACAGTGGTGGACTTTTCAACGGGACCGTCACTGTGAAACTCACAGGTTATACGCCGAACAGTAGCGTGACCTGCAATGGCACCTACCCGCCCAGTGGCCACCGTTACACCACTACCATCACCACGGATAGCACTGGCAGCTACTCGGGCTACCCCTCCTGGAAGGACCTTGACCATCCGTATCGAGGACCACTCCACGACACGCTTGATCGCGGTACATGGTTCACCTGCACCCCTCAGTGATTCGTGATCCCCCAGGCCCACCACAACCGCAAATCTGAAGCTAGCCTGCTGCTGAGTAATTCCAGTCCACTTTACGCACGCCTACAACCCAAGGAGCAGCCCGCCACATGCCCATGACCCAGGAGAACGCGACGTGGTTCGCCGAGACCTTCAACAAGGTGGTGGACAACGTCGGTGAGGCCCTGCTCGGCAAGCGCGATGTCATCCGCCTGGCACTGACCGCCATGCTCGCCGAGGGGCATCTGCTGCTGGAGGACGCCCCCGGCACCGGCAAGACTGCCCTTGCCCGCGCCCTGGCGGCCAGCGTGCAGGGCAGCCACTCGCGCATCCAGTTCACCCCGGACCTGCTGCCCTCGGACATCACCGGTGTGACGATCTACAACCAGAAGACCGCCACCTGGGAGTTCCACCCCGGCCCGATCTTCGCCTCCGTGGTACTCGCCGACGAGATCAACCGCGCCTCGCCCAAGACCCAGTCCGCCCTGCTGGAGGTCATGGAGGAGTCCACGGTCACAGTCGACGGCGTCCGGCATGAGACGGGACGCCCCTTCATGGTGATCGCCACCCAGAACCCGGTGGAGCAGGCGGGCACCTACCGGCTCCCCGAGGCTCAGCTGGACCGCTTCCTGATGAAGACCTCCATCGGCTACCCCGGCCGTGAGGCGCTCACCCGCATCCTGGCCGGCTCGGACAGCCCCGATCGCTCCCGCGGACTGGAAACAGTGATCACCTCCGGTGCGATCGCCTCCATGTCCGACATCGCCGCGCAGAACCACATTGAGGACTCGATCCTGGACTATATCGGCGCCCTGGTGGAGGCCACCCGTGAGTCGCCGGACACCCTGCTGGGCGTGTCCACACGTGGCGCCATCGCCATGGCCCGAGTAACACGCGTGTGGGCCGCCGCCCAGGGCCGCCACTACGTGCTGCCCGACGACGTCAAGGACCTGGCGGAGGTCGTGTGGGCGCACCGGCTGGTGATGGACCCGGATGCGGAGTTCTCCGGCGCCACCGCCGCCGGCGTCATCACTCGCGCCCTGGCCGACGTTCCTGCCCCCACCACCCGGTGAACCTGCTAGCGAGCCAACGCATGAGCGACTCGTCCCCGCCCCAGGATGCGTCTGCCTCCTCCGTGAGGCAGACACTGCAAGCCGCCCTCGCCACCACCCGGCTCCGATTCCAGGGCCTCGGCTGGTTCGGGTCGCAGCCGGCTGCGGCTGTGCGCCGTGGCATCGACGTGGTGACCCATACCGGCTGGGCCTGTGCGGCACTGCTGGCACTGTGCGTCATTGCCGGTCGCAGACTGGGCTGGCAGGAGGCCTGGGCCGCCGCAGCGGTACTGGGCACGGTCGTGGCAACCGCCTGGCTCTGGCTGCTCCCACGGGGCGGCCATACCGTTTCCCACGAGCTGCTGGAACGACGCGTGACGGTCGGTGATAACGCCATCATTCACCTGCGTGTCCACAACCCGACCGGGCATCTGCTGCTGCCTGCCCGCATGGAAATGCCGGTGGGCCCCGCCAACGCCGTCTTCGCGGTACCCACCCTGCGCTCGGGGGCCGACCATGAGCGCGGCTTCATCCTGCCCACCGCCCGTCGCAGCGTCGTGACCGTCGGGCCGGTCGTCTCCGTGGCCTCAGACCCGGTCGGCCTGCTGCGCCGCGAGCGCAGCCACACCCAGGCGCAGCTGGTGCACATCCACCCGCGGACGGTTCGACTGGGCGTTACCCTGCGCGGCGTCATGCGCGACGTCGAAGGCGCCGTCACCCAGGAGCTGTCCAGCTCGGACGTGTCATTCCACGCCCTGCGCGACTATGTACCCGGGGACGACCGCCGCAACGTGCACTGGCGCACCACCGCACGCACCGGGCGGCTCATGGTCCGGCAGTTCGAGGAGACTCACCGAGCCAGCCTGCTGGTGCTCCTGGACACACTGCCGGGCGACTACGAGACCGACGAGGACTTCGAGACGGCCGTGTCCGTGGCCTGCTCGCTGGCGCTCAATGCCATCACCGATGGCCGAGAGGTGTTCGTGCTCACCCAGGCCGGCGACCTGCCCACCGTCACCGCCCTGCGGATGCTGGACGCCTCCTGTCTGCTGGAGGAGACGCCGGACGCATACGGCTGCGACGAGTTGGCCCGCCATGCCACCGCCCGCTACCCCGAGACCTCCGTGATGGTGCTGGTCACCGGGCAGAGCTGTGACGACGCCGTACTGGGCCGCGTGCGTACCGTCACCCCGATCGACACTCTCGTGATAGCGCTGCGGTGCGGCTCCAGCCCGCTCGGCCGCCACGCCGTGGGTGCGCTGACCGCCTTCGACATCGACCGCCTCGAGGCACTGCCCCTGGTCATGCGGGAGGTCGCATGAAGACCTCAGTGGGCAAGCGTCGTCTCTACCAGGCACTGGTCACCGTCCTGCTGCTGATCGGCACCGTCCCCTTCATCGTCCCCTTCGGCTCTGTGATCGGAGTCGTGGTCGGCGCCTGCGGGGTGGCGCTCGGCGTCGGTATCGGGCTGGGGACGGCCCGTGTGGGACTGTCGGCGCTGCCGACACTCGCCGTTACCGCCGCCGCCCACGTGCTGCTCGCCCCCTGGCTGCTACCGGACGTAGAGCACGGCCCGGAGGGTGTGTACACGGTCCTGGCGTCCACGATCACGGTGTGGCGCGACGCCCTCACCCTGCCTCTGCCGCTGACCGCCTTCTCCGCGATGACGGTCCTGCCCTGGCTGACGGGACTGGCCTGTGGGGTTATGGCAATCCGCGCCGTCAGCGCCGACAGGCTCCACCCGGTCGGCTTCGTGGTCCTGGGGGAGGCCGCGGTCGGCATCGCCTGGGGTGACACCGTCACGCCCCTGGGGGCAGTCGTCGGCGCGGTGCTCACCGCCGGCGTGCTGGGGCTGTGGGCTATATCGGCCCAGTGGGGCCGACGCGACCGGGTGGCCGAGGCGCTGGAGGAGTCCGACTCGGGTGTGACCGCGGGAGCACGACGCGGCATCGCCCGTGCGGGAGTCCTTCTCACCGCGATCACGCTCATCGTCGCCATTGCTGCGCCTGCCGCGCCTAACGCCCGCACGGTGCTGCGCGACGCATTCAACCCGCCGTTGGACCTGACCGAGTACGCCACCCCGTTGGCGCTGATCCGCACACTGGAGACGCAGCTGTCCTCCACAAGGCTCATGGAGGTCTCCGGCCTACCCGCGAATGCCCGCGTCCGCATCGCCGCGCTCGACTCCTACGACGGCCTGTCCGCCCGCATCAGCCAGGACTCCGGAGGAGGTGCGCACTTCCAGCATGTCGGTGAGGGCACTCCGCTGCTGTCCGACGCCTTCACCGCCGACGTGGAGCCCGGGGACTCCTCCGCAGGCGGTGCGGATGCGGGTTCTGCGGAGGCCGACGCAACTGTCACCTTCACCCTCGACGGCTACACCTACCCGTGGGTTCCCACCGTTACGGACACGCTGAGCATCACCCCCTCCGGCGCACGGGCCAAGGCGATCAGCGACTCCCTGTTCTACGACACCTTCTCCTCAACTGGCCTGGTCACCGCCAGGCTCGCCCCCGGGGACATCCTTACCGAGAACGTCAGGATTCCCTCCACGCCCGCTGACGCCGACCTGAGGCAGCTGCCGCTCGCCGACGTCACCCTCGGTGCGGTGGAGGATGTGCCGCCGTCGGTGCAAGCATTGGCGCACTCGCTGGTCGGCTCCGAGTCCGAACCGCTCAACCAGATCCACGCCCTGCAGCAGGCGCTGCGCACCGGCTACTACTCCGACGGCACCAAGAGCCCCTCCGAGCCCGGTCACGGTGCCGCCCGCCTGGCCTCGATGGTCGCCGCCGACTCTCTGGTCGGCGATGATGAGCAGTACGCGGTCCTCATGATGCTCATGTGCCGCTCGCTCGGCATCCCTGCGCGGGTGGTGATGGGCTTCCAGCCGGCTACTGACGGCGACTCCACCAATGTCACCGGAGAGGACATCGCCGCCTGGGTGGAGGTCGCCTTCGAGCAGGTCGGCTGGGTCGCTTTCGACGTCACCCCCGAACGCGACCAGGTGCCCCAGCAGCAGAACGCGCGCAAGGTGTCCAATCCCGAGCCGCAGGTGCTGCAGCCACCGCTGCCCCAGCAGGACCCAGCGGAGCTGCCACCCGTCTATGAGGATGATGATCGGGACAGCTCCGATGAGGATCGGCCCGCGGCTGTGCCCGCCGCCGTGATCATCTCCGTGGCGATCGCGCTGGGGATTGCGGCACTGCTGGCGGCCATGATCGCCGCCAAGGCTGTGCGCCGGGCTCGACGACGACGCCGCGATGGCGTGGACCGCGCCCTGGGCGCCTGGGACGAGATCGTGGACCGCGCCCGTGATCTCGGCGGGCGCGCGCCGATGGGGCTGACCCGCCGGGAGGCTGCGGCGGATCTGTCGAAAGCGTTCCCCCAGGCGGATCTGCCCCGCTTCGCCCGAGCGATTGACGCTCAGGTTTTCGCCGCAGGCGACCCGTCATCGTACGATTTGAACCAGATCTGGGATTCGGCCGACGCCATTGTTCCGGTAATGGCATCCGACCGTCCCCGCTGGCGCCGTCTGCTGGCCCAGCTCTCGCCGAGCTCGCTGCTTCGACCCGCTGGACGCAGGACACGGATTCAGACACGCATTTCTAGGAGGACAGGCTCGTGACGGCCACTTCAGCATCTCGTTGCACCAGCGGCGGCCCTACGTCTCTGCCGACCCCGACTGACGGGGCTGCCGCCAAGGCCACGTACGGCTCTGTAGGCACGGTTCCGTCCGCCCCCGGCGCGGGGATGGTCTCCCCCGCGCCGGTGCGCGCGCGCGTCATTGCGGGCCTGATCGACCTGGCCGGAGGCGCCGTGGTATGCGGGATGCTCGGCGCACTGTTGAACCGGCTCAGCGGCCTGAACTGGATCGGGGCCCTGGCCTTGGCGATCCTGATCGTGCTGGCAGTGCGTGAAGTCGTCCTGGGGCGGACCGGTTGGAGCCCGGGGGGCCGACTAATGGGCGTACAGCTGATCAGTGAGCGGACCGGGCTGCCCCCGGGGCCCGCGCTGCTCCTGCACGCAGACCTCACCTTCATCTGCGTGGTCCCCACGCTCGGTCTCGGCGCCATCGTCCTCATGCGCACCGCCGCCACCGACCCGCAGGGCAGAGGCTGGCACGACCGGCTGACCGGCGTGAAGCTGGTGCAGCTGCACACCCGACAAGGGGCCGACTCCCCGGCGTCCGCCGCCGCGGCCCGCTCCACCGCGGCGGGCAGGCGGGGCCCGTTCTCAGACGGACGCTTCTCGTTCGCTCCCTCCGGCAGCCCGATCGCGGAGGCGGATGACACCGTCGACAGCTCCAGGGCGGCATTCTCCAATCCGAACACCCGGTCCGTGATCATTGACTCCGTTCCCTGGTCCGCGGTGCCGACGCCGCTCGACTCCACGACCAATGACGCGCCTGCCGCCCCCCTCGGGGAGGCCGTGGATTCCGGCGTCGTCCGCAGCACGCGAACCGCCGTTCCCTCCCGTCGCGACCCGCAGCCGCCCGCGCAGTCGCAGGACGCGTCTGCCACCGCTGCAGAACCGCGCCGCCGTACCCGTGCACAGCATCGCAAGTCCGAGCCGGACACGGTCGGCATCCGGCTGGTGCCGACCGATGGCGGTGCACCGATCCTGCTGACGACCCCTACGGTCGTGGGGCGAGATCCGGAGAACATCTCCGAGTACCCCGATGCGGCGCGCGTGCCGCTGACCGATGTCAGCCGGTCGATCTCCAAGACCCATGCCGCCATCGCCCCCGTTCCCGGAGGCCTGTGGGTGACGGACCTGCACTCCACCAACGGCACGCGCATCGAGCAGCAGGGCGTAATTAAGGAGGCGCAGCCGGAGGTGCCGGCTCCTGCGCCGATCGGCTCGATGCTGCTCCTGGGGCGCGCCGCCTACCAAATCGAGGGCTGATACGCGGCGCTATCCGACAGCGGCGCCATCCTGCGCAGGGGTGCGTACACACGCCGCCGCTGCGCCGGAGGTCCTGCCGTCGGAGCGCACCGAGTAGACCTCTATGCAGGTGTTGTCAGGGCGGGCCGGCAGTTGGACCGAGGTCTGCTGCGTCGATTGCATGGCGGCGTCGCTGTCACCGGGGACATCCTCACGGAACAGGTAGCTTCCCTCCCAGTCATCCGTCGGCGCCTCCCAGGTGAAAGTCACCGTGCTCCCGTCCTCCGACAGGGCACCGGACAGGCCGCGGGGTGGGGTCACGGACACTCCGAGTGGGTCCGCGCTGGGCGCGGGGGCGAGTGTCGCGAATGTGGCCGCCGGTCGGTTCTGCTCAGACATGCGTGAGGAAACGAGTGCGGCCGTGACCGCGACCACGGTGACGACCGCGGCCAGCGCCCCGATCAGCAGCCGCGAGCGCCGCGTCCCGTTCTCCTGCTCACCGTCTGCCTCCGCGTGGATATCGACGGCGGGTGGGTGCATCGCGGCCTCCGCGACCGGTTCGAACACCCCCAGGCGAGTGGCATTGGTGTCCTCAATCAGGTCGTCGGCGTCGGGGACGACCTCCGTGTCAGCAGCGGTGTGAAACAGGTCGACCGCTGTCATCGGCAGGCCCAGCTCGGCCTCCACCTGTTGCAGGGCACGGGCGAAGGCCAGGGCCGTCGGGTAGCGGCGGGCGGGGTCCTTGGCCATGGCCACACTGAGCACGCGGTACAACGACGGAGGGAGGTCCTGCCGTCCCAGGGGCGGCAACGGGTTCTTGATGATGCGCCGGGACAGCTCGTAGACGGAGTCGGAGGCGTCGGGGATCTCGAACGGACTGCGGCCGGTGAGCATGGCGTACGCGGTTGCGGCCAGGGAGTAGATGTCCGAGGCAGGATCGGCCATGTGCGAGCCGACCAGCTGCTCGGGGGGCGCCCACGGGACGCTCATACCCCGCAGCGCGTCATTCTCATCACTATCACCGCGGGGACCGCTCATGGCGGAAATACCGAAGTCCGACAGCACCGGGCGACGGTAGGCGGTGAACAGGATGTTCGCGGGCTTGATGTCCCGGTGCACGATGCCGACCCGGTGCGCTGACTCGACGGCCCCGGCGATCTGGATGGTGGTGCTCAGGGCGTCGGCGACGCTCAGTGGGCCACGGCGCAGCACCATGCTCAGCTGCGGCGGCGGACAGTACTCCATCACCAGGAACAGGCGGCCATCGGCCGCCGCGCCCGCGCCGTATATGGACAGGATCGCCGGATGGGAGGAGACCCGCGCCATCAGGTTGGCCTCGGACTCGAAGCTAGAGTAGGGGCCGCCGCTGACACCGCAGTCCATGACCTTGACAGCCACTTCACGCTGCGGCATGTGCTGCTCGTACAGGTAGACCCGCGAGTAGCCCCCCGCCCCCAGGTCCCGCAGGTAGGTGAATCCGGGTATGGATGGCGGGGATCCCTCGCGGTCCGCGGTCACGGAAGATCCTCCAGCAGGAGCGACTGTCCGTCACCCAGGTCCAGGATGTCGCCACTGCGCAGCAGCACGGGCTCGGTAGAGGACATTCGCATCGGGGATACGCCGTCACGTCGCAGCACGGTGCCGTTGCCGGTCGACAGGCTGCGTGCCAGCACCGACCACTCGTCGAGCCGGATGAGCAGGTGGTTGCGAGAGATGACCTGCTCCGGGCTGGGCACTGTAATCAGGGCGGGCGCGGTGCCGTTGAGCTCGTTGACGCGCTCCGCGGAGGGTTCGCGCCCGACTAGCACCGGCCGGTCGAGCACGACCTCACCACCGGAGGAGACACGTACCCGGCCCAGCGGCGGGCAGGCGATAATTCGCGCGGGCTGTGTGAGTTCGACGCCGCATTCACGGCAGCTGACATAGTTCGTGGGGTTGGCGTGCCCGGAGGGGCAGACGACAGACAGGGCCATGCGAGTGACCTCGGTGTCGGGCACCTCCGTATCGGCTCCCTGCACCGGTGCCTCCTCGTGACGGTCCTGCTCCGGGAGCATGCCGCTCAGCTCATCGACGAGGTCGTCGGGCAGGTCCGCCACCGTCCACCCGTCGTGGTCACCGGGGGCTGCGGGGCGTTCGGGCGCCTGGACCGGCTCCAGCTCGGCCGTCTCCGGCTCCGCCGGTGCCGACGAGTCCACGACGGCGGGGGCATCGGCCTCCCCTGCCGGTGCCGCGTCGGCCTGTGCATCCGGGCGTGCCTCCGCCACGGTATCCGCCTCCGCCTTAGTGGTAGCAGCCTCGGTCTCAGTGGCGGCTGCCGCAGCGTCGGGCTCCGCTGCGGCGTCCGCCTCCATCTCAGTGGTGTCCTCGGCCTCGGCGTCAAGGCTCCCCAGCTGCAGGCGCGCAGTGCGCACCACGGCGTCCACAGCGGGGCGCAGCACCGTCCCCGGCTGCTCGGGCGCAGTCAACACTACAGAGGACTCTCCAGGCAGGAAGGACTCCATCCAGGTTGCCACGCCGGCGGCGTCGAAGGCCTGGCCGTCGATCTGCAAGGACGGCGCTCCGCGCAGGGCCAGGTGAGTGCCGGACTGCTCAAGAAGTACCAGGGCGAAGTCGGGAATGCGGGAGAGATGCCCACCCGCTCCCATCACAAGGCGATCAAGGATGGCGGTTAGCGTCCCCTCAGGGTCCCGTAGCAGCCTCCACAGTCCTGTCACCAGCTCCTCAGGTACCTCCGGTGGCAGCAACAGCACGCCCCGGGGGGTAACCGCCGCGCTCCAGGTGCCCTCAGCCCACAGAGTTCCGCGTTCGGCGCTAGTGTCGGTCACGTTTTCTCCTTCAACAGCTCGCTAGACGGCGCCGAGCCACCGCCATTCATTCAGGCAGTGTCTCACAGACACAGGCAGCCGCCAATCGCCTGGTACCGCGTGATCCATCACCAGTCCCCCAGCTCCCCGGCATCCGGCGTGCACATCCTTCCCCCGCCGCAACCAGGATATGCGCCGGTTCCGGACCCTACGTCCAGGGCCGGGATCTCATGCGGGGGTGGTGCGGACGTTGCGGCGAACCGCCGTCGAGCCGTTAGCGAATCGTGCATTCGCTATCGCCGAAGTACACCCGCCGTCCGCGCTCCACGGCCCGCGCCTGCCCGGGGATCAGGCGGTGAACACCCTCGGCGTCCTCCGCGTGGGTGCCGTTGGTCGAGTTCAGGTCGGTGACCAGCACACCACCGCGTGCCGGCTCGATCAACGCGTGGGTCTTCGAGACGGAGGGGTCGTCCTGGAAGGCCGCCACGACCCGGCCCGCCCCGCCGGGGAGCGGATCCGGTGCGCGCCCCAGCACCGTTGGCTGTGAGATGGTGAGCAGGCGACCGTTAGCGGCGACCAGCTGCACCGGCTTCGGGCCGTGCTCCTTGGCGATGACGACCGTCCCCGCCATGCGGTCGTACCAGGTTCGGCGCCAGCCGCCGTCGTCGGTGCTCATGACCATCACGATGGGGAGGAACCCGAACGTCGGCAGGGCCGCCAGCAGGAACAGCCAGGCCCGCTCAATGGCGGCCATCCCCGGCGGCTGGGTGGGACTTACCGCCCGCCGCAACCGTACGGAGGTGAGGGCCTGTCCCAGGCTGGCCCCTGTCCTCGCTTGAACCAGTGTCATTACCCCTGCCACGGCGATTCCCACGGCCAGGCGGGCCGCTGCGGGCGCGGGCAGCAGGATTCCGACGCCGACGGTGGTCACAACGTCGACCACGCCTGAGAGCACGCGCCGTAACCGGGACGCGGGAAGCGGTGAGGGTGCGGAGGCTGCCACCGGCACAGCATAGATCGGCTATATTGCACGAGTCTGTCAAAGGAGTACCACAATGCAGATAGCCGTCACTCCGGATCCGGGGAGTTGGGTCGTCATCCCCGAGTTCCCCCCACCGGGTTGGGCCCGCACGGAGGCGCAGACCCGCAGCCTCCTCTTGGATATGACGGGCCCGCAATGGCGGGCCGCTTTCGCGAACCTGCTGGAGGAGCTGCGCCGCACCGCGCGGGGAACCTCCATGGCCCGACTGCTGCACGTGGGTGAGGGCGGCCACCAGATCTTCGCCGTTGACCTCACCCTCGTGATTGCCCGGGATGACGGCACGAAGGAAGGACGGCACGCCACCCAGCGCGCGCTCATAGCCGATCTGCTCCCGCAGGCCGAGGAGCTGCAACGGCTACGTCCGGACCCGCGGATGGCCGGCTTCCAGGCGGTGTCGAAGAGCACCGATGCGGGTACTACGAGTCGCCCCAGTGCCGTCGTGGTCCTGCGCATGGCGGGGCTGCCCACCGTCCCGGTAGACCTGGTCATGCGCGCGTGGAAGGCGGCGCCGGAGGTGGTCGCCTCCGCACTGGACGACGTCGTCGCCCTGGGCCAGGCGGTCGCACCGGTGGATGCGCTGCCGCAGACGCCCGATAACTGAGCCGGGCGGTCGAAACCGTCCCGGGCTCAAGCGGCTGGGTCCGGTTGCGTGAGTGCCTAGGTGTCTGTGCGCGGTCGGGTGCCTGCGTGCGCGGCCGTCGAGCCTGCCAGTTGGACCGCTGTTCCCCCGTTGGACCCCTGTGCCCCGCTTGGACCCCTGTTCCCCCGTTGGACCGCCGTAGCCGCCGGTTACAGCGGTCCAACGGGGCGTGAGCGGTCCAACGGCGCGTGAGCGGTCCAACCGGGGCGCAGGCGTGCTCACGAAGGCGACTTCTGCGTCCTCCACGGGCACGCGCAGCCCACTCAGACTGGGCCCCCGTAGCCACCAGATGCGACGAGCTCACCACCGGCTACCAGGCCACCACCCATGGCGCCAGCACCGGCCCACCGCCACAAACAACTCGCACAACACGGCCTAGTACTCGGCGACCTCGGCCGCCTGCAGCCATTGGGCCTCCAGGTCGGCCTGCTCGGACTCGGCCTGCGCCAACTGCCTGCCCAGTTCGGTCAGTTCCTCCACGCGCAGCTGCGCCGAGGCCTGCTCCATGCGCTGGTGCAGGTCCTTGACGCGGGCCGTGGCCTTGTCCAGGCGGCGTTCGATGCCGGCCAGCTGTTTTCGGGCGGCGTGCAGGGCGGCGCCGCTGCTCTCCCGGGCGGGGACGCTGCGGGGCTCCGCCTCTGTGGTGGCGGCCGCATCCCGCCGCAGCTGCAGGTACTGCTCGACTCCTCCGGGCAGGTCCCGGAGGCTGCCGTCGCCCAGCAGGGCGACCTGGCGGTCGGTGACGCGCTCAAGCAGGTAGCGGTCGTGGGAGACGACCACGAGCGTTCCGGGGAAGGAGTCCAGCAGGTCCTCTACGGCGGCGAGCGTGTCGGTGTCCAGGTCGTTGGTGGGCTCGTCCATCAGCAGGACGTTGGGCTCCCCCATCAGCAGGCGCAGTAGTTGGAGGCGGCGGCGTTCCCCACCGGATATCTCCCCCACCCGGGTCCATGCCCGCGAGCGGGTGAAGCCGAGGCGCTCCACCAGTTGGGCGGCGGTGAGCTCACGTCCGCCCACGACGACGCGCTCCCCCGCCGCGGCGACGGCGTCCACCACTCGCATGTCGGTGAAGGGCTCCAGCTCGTGGGTGGTCTGCGACAGGGTCGCAACAGCCACGGTCTTGCCGCGAACGACCCGCCCCCTGGTGGGGTTCTGGCTGCCTTCCAGCAGCCGCAGCAAGGTGGTCTTACCGGCGCCGTTGACGCCGACAATGCCCACGCGTTCTCCGGGTGCGAGGCGCCACGTGACCCCGTGCAGTACCCGGCGCCGGCCGTCGCTGGAGCCGGGGTCCGGGTAGTCGACGGTCACGTCCTCGAGGTCGATGACCTTCTTGCCCAGCCGGGCGGTGGCCATGGCGGTCAGCTCCACGGTGTCGCGCGGCGGTGGCACGTCGGCGATCAGGGCCTCGGCGGCGTCGATGCGGAATCGGGGCTTGGAGGTGCGTGCGGGCGCGCCGCGACGCAGCCAGGCGAGTTCCTTGCGCAGCAGGTTCTCCCGCTTGGTGGCGGCGGCCGCGGCCTGGCGGGCGCGTTCGGCACGGGCCAGTACGTAGGCCGCGTAGCCGCCGTCATAGGTCTCTATCCGCCCGGGGATCTGGGGGCGGGACCCGCCGGGGTCGACGCCGGGTACGACCTCCCACACGTGCGTGCACACGGCGTCCAGGAACCAGCGGTCGTGAGTGACGGTGACCAGGGCGCCGGCGCCGCGGCGGCGGGAGAAGCGGGCGGCCAGGTGTCGGGCGAGCCAGTCCACTCCCTCAACATCCAGGTGGTTGGTGGGCTCGTCGAGGATGACGAGGTCGGCGTCGGCGGTGAGGGTGGCGGCCAGGGCCACGCGTCGGCGCTGCCCGCCGGACAGGGTGGCGACGTCGGCGTCCAGGTCCAGGTCGGGAAGGAGCCCGGCGTGAATGTCTCGGACCTTGGGGTCGGAGGCCCACTGGTGCTCGGGGGCGCCGCCGTGGATGGCGGTGCGCACGGTGGCGCCCGGCGTGAACTGGTCGGCCTGTGTGAGCATGGCGGCCCGTGTGCCTCCGGCGCGGGTGACGCGGCCGCCGTCGGGTGTGCGGGTGCCGGCCAGCAGCCCCAGTAGCGTGGACTTGCCGGCGCCATTGGGGCCGAGCACGCCAATGCGTTCCCCGTCCTCGACGCCGAGGTCGACCTGGTCGAGCAGAATGCGCGGGCCGACGGTGACACGTACGGCCTCGACTCCCAGCAGGTGTGCCATCAGCCCACCATCCGGGCACCGGCCACGGGGGCGTCGGCGCGCAGGGCGCCGGCCACCAGCCCGGAGGCGGTCAGGGCGTTTGCGACGCGCACGGCGGCGGCGGGGTCTGGCGCCAGTGCGGCGATGGTGGGGCCGGAGCCGGAGACGATGGCGCGCAGGGCCCCGGCGGATTCAGCGAGTGCGATCACGTCCGCGAGCTGGGGGCGCAGGTCCAGGGCGGCCGGCTGCAGGTCGTTGCAGAGGGATGCGGCCAGGGCTGCGGCGTCGCCGTCGCGCAGTGCGGCGGTGAGGGCTGCGGGTACGTCCTCGGGGGCGGCGGCCCCGGTGCCCGCCAGCTCGTCGAAGCGGCGGAACACGGCGGGCGTGGACAGTCCCTGAGTGGAGGTGGCGAACACCCAGTGGTAGGTGCCGCGTGCCATGAGCGGGGTGAGCCGGTCGCCGCGGCCGTGGCCGACGGCGGTGGCACCGACCAGGGGGAAGGGCACGTCCGCGCCGAGCTCGGCGGCGAGTCCGGAGAGTTCGGCCTGGCTGAGTCCGGTGCCCCACAGGGCGTTGCAGGCGACCAGTGCGGCGGCCGCGTCGGCGGATCCGCCCGCCATGCCGCCGGCGACCGGCACGCGCTTGCGCAACAGCAGGTCGACGCCGTCGCTCACCCCGGCGGTCTCGGCCAGCAGGGCGGCGGCGCGTACGGCCAGGTTGGTGGCGTCGGTGGGAACGGAGGGGTCGGGTTCCTCCAGGGTGACGGTGATGGTGCCGTGCAGGTCGGCGGCCTGGCGGCGTGCGGTGACGGTCTCGATCAACCGTACGGCTTGGAAGACGGTGGTCAGGGGGTGGTAGCCGTCTGCGGCCGGGGCACCGGCGGACAGGAATAGGTTCACCTTGCCGGGCGCTTCCACGCGTACCTGGGTGGAGGAGCCGGAGCGGGACGGGCGCGGTGTGCCGCCGCTCCCGGGGACGGCGTGCAGGGGGTTCATGACTGCCTCCCGGTGTTACGGGGACGCGGGTCGGCGCTCGGGCCGACGGCGTCTGCGGTTGGGGCTGGGGCGAAGGCCCCGGCCTGGGCGAGCGCCTGTGCCAGCGCGGCGAAGGCGAGGACGTCGAGCTTCTCGCCGCGGGCGGTCGGGTCGATGCCGACGGCGCGGGCGGCGGCCTCCACCTGGTCGGGGCCGCCCGCGAGCGGTGCCAGGGCCTTGCGCAGGGTCTTGCGGCGCTGGGCGAAGGCGGCGTCGATGACGGCGAATACCTGTTCGCGGGTGGCGGTGGTGGCCGGGGGCTCGCGGCGGGTGAGGGTGACGACGGCGGAGTCGACGTTGGGTACGGGCCAGAAGACGCTGCGTCCGATGCGGGCGTCGCGGCGTACGGTGCCGTACCAGGCGGCCTTGACGCTGGGAACTCCGTAGGTGCGTGAGCCCGGGGCTGCGGCGAGCCGGTCGGCGACCTCGGCCTGGACCATGACTGTGGCGGTGTGTAGGCCCGGTAGTGCTGCAAGTGCGGTGAGCAGCACGGGTACGGCAACGTTGTAGGGCAGGTTGGCGACCAACCGGGTGGGCGGGGCGGCGCCGTCCGGTGCCGGCAGCGTCTGCGGCCCGGTGATGGTCAGGGCGTCGGCGTTGAGTACGGTCAGGTGGTCGGCGACGGCGGGCAGGCGGTTCGCGATGGTTGTGGGCAGGGCGCGGGCGAGCACGGGCTCGACCTCGACGGCGATCACCCGGGCGCCGGCCTCGAGCAGCGCCAGTGTCAGGGAACCGAGGCCGGGTCCGATCTCAAGTACGGTCTCGTCGGGCTGCACGCCCGCTAGACGCACGATGCGGCGGACCGTGCCGGCGTCGTGGACGAAGTTCTGCCCGCGGGCCTTCGACGGGCGCAGGTCGAGCGCGGCGGCGAGGCGACGAATGTCGGCGGGGCCGAGCAGGCCGGGAGCGGTCTGATTGGCGTCGGGCATGGGCACGGGGCTCAGCCTATGTCAGGAGCGGCGGCGGGGACGCCGCGACCAGACCACCACAAGCGGCGGCGGGGACGCCGCGACCAGACCACCACGAGCGGCGGGGCGGCGGGAGCTGGCGGGCCAACGCCTCGCCGGGGCCGCGCCGCCCGGATGGTCGGGTCAGAGCAGGCCGAGCTGAGCGGCGCAGTGGGGCCACTGGCCCCAGCCGGACTGGGCCTGGAGCTTCTTGGCCATGGCGGTCTGGGTGGCCACATCCGCCTCGTGCGGGTAGCCGGTGCCGCCCATGGCCTGCCAGGTGGACAGGGAGAACTGGTACAGGCCGTAGAAGCCGTTCCCAGTGTTGGTGGTGGGGTTGCCGCCGGATTCGCACTGGGCCAGGGCCGCCCATACCGAGTCGTCGCCGGCGGAGGCGCCGCCGGAGGAGGAGCTGCCCGCCGAGGCTCCTGCGGACGAGCTGCTGGAGGAACCGGTGCTGCCGGTTGCACCGTCGGATGCGGTGTCGTCGGAGGTGCTGCCGGTGCCGACCAGCACCACCTCGTCGACGCGCTCGGTGACCACCGCACGGGAGACCACCTCACGGGCGATCTCCTTGCCGTCCACACTCGTCACCCGATAAACCACCCGGGTGACCCCATTAACACCCTCGGTCTGAACCTTCTCCTCACCCTCAGCCAGCGAGTCCGACTCCTGCTCAACCCGCTCAAACTTGTCCGTAACCTCCTCGGTCACCGAGGAGACCTCCGCCACGTCACCACCGGCCACCAGCTCGGCAGCCTCCTCGGCGGCGGCGCCGTCGGCGGAGATGTCCGCGGCGGAGGCCACCACCACGGTCTCGGGGAGTACCTCGGCGTCGACACCCGGCGCTGTCGCCTCGACGGCGGCGTAAGCGCCGCCGGAGACCGACAGGGCCAGCACCGCGGCGATGCCCCCGGCACGGATGATGTTGGGCTTGAGGAGTTCGTTGATGCGGGTCATAGCGTCCTTTCCTCAGCGCCGGGAACCACCGGATCGGCTACCACGGCGCCAACTGCCGACCACGCTAACGAAGGCGGAGGGGACGGACAATGGCTTGGATCACGAATCGGGTGTGCCCTGCACCGTTCCTGCGGCGGCCCCCGGGCAGGGCCGCCCGGTCAGGCACCCCCAGCGCAGGCCGCGAGGACGACCGCGGCGGGGATCAGTACCAGCCAGTGGACTCGGAGTGGGCCCAGGCGGAGCAGGGACTGCCGTAGCGCTCGGAGATGTAGCCCAGGCCCCAGGTGATCTGGGTGGTGGGGTTGGTGGCCCAGTCGGAGGCCACCGAGCTCATCTTGGATCCCGGCAGGGACTGCGGGATGCCGTAGGCGCCGGAGGAGGGGTTCTGAGCCTGGTAGTTCCAGCCGGACTCACGGTTCCACAGGTTCACCAGGCAGCTGAACTGCGAGTCGTCCCAACCGTAGGACGACATCATCGACTTGGCGATGGACTGAGCGGAGGCGGCAGTGGTGCCGTCGCCCGAGGCTGTGGCGGTCGTCGTCGCACTGCCGCTGCCGGTGTCGGCGGTCGCGTCGGAGGTGCTGCCGGTGCCGACCAGCACCACCTCGTCGACGCGCTCGGTGACCACCGCACGGGAGACCACCTCACGGGCGATCTCCTTGCCGTCCACGCTCGTCACCCGGTAAACCACCCGGGTGACCCCATTGACACCCTCGGTCTGAACCTTCTCCTCACCCTCAGCCAGCGAGTCCGACTCCTGCTCAACCCGCTCGAACTTGTCCGTAACCTCCTCGGTCACCGAGGAGACCTCCGCCACGTCACCACCGACTACCAGGCCATCGGCCGTGTCCTCGCCGGATGCGGCGATGGCCTGCATGCGTGCCTGGGACTCGGTGAGGGGGGCGATGTCGGACTCGCCGAACTGGGTTGCGGCATAGGCGCCGCCAGACACCGCCAGTGACAGCGCTGCGGCGACCCCGCCCGCCCGGTACATGGCCGGAGAGATCGAGGTCTTCGCCGGGCCGGCGGCGCGGCGGCGCCCGTGCTCGGCGGTGGTGTTGGTGAGGCTCTTCGAGGCGAGTGCTCCGAGCTCAACCAGCGTTGTGCTCAAGGAACTGCTCTGGGAGTGACGGCCCACTGGGAATCTTCCTAACGGTTGACAACTGCCGGTCACGCTACCGACTTGCCGTCACCTCAGCAACACAACCTGACACATTTCACAGCCATGTGCCGTAGACCTGTCGCGTATTGCGCTCCAGCACCGCGCACATCTCCGCCTCCTCCACGCCGCGCAGTTGCGCGAGGAAGCGCACCGTGTCAGGCATCAGGTAGGTGCCGTTGGGGCGGCCGCGCCAACGCTTGGGGGGCAGGTACGGCGCGTCGGTCTCTACCAGCAGCAGGTCCTCGGGGAGGGACGCGACCGCGGCGCGCAGGTCATCGTTCGCGGGATAGGTGATGGGGCCGGCAACGGAGGCGTACCAGCCGTGCTCGGCGCAGGCACGGGCCAGATCCGCTCCCCCGCTGAAGCAGTGGAAGACGGTCCGCTCCGGGGCGCCGTCAGCCTCCAGGACGGCGACGCACTCGGCGTGGGCGTCGCGGTCGTGGATCTGCAGGGGCAGATCCAGCTGCTTGGCCAGGGCGATGTGGTCGCGGAATGCCTGGCGCTGGACGGCGGCGCCACGAGGACCGGTGCGGAAGTAGTCCAGGCCGGTCTCCCCGACGGCGACGACGACGTCCCGGTTGCCGCGCACCTGCTCCTCCAGCCGGCTCAGGGCCTCGTCCAGGGGCTCGTCGTGGTGGGGCAGGCGCAGGGGCTCCAGACCGTCCGGTCCGATCTCCCGCACCCCGGCGTGGGCGACGGCCTCGTTGGGGTGGATGGCCAGGGCCACCCGCACTCCGGGAAGCTCGCGCGCCAGGGCGAGGCTCGGCGCCCAGGTGGTCGTCTCACAGGCGGAGGTGATGATCGCAGGGACACCTACGGCGCCCGCCCGGGCAACCAGTTCAGCGGCGTCAAGCGGCGCATCCGAGCCGGGCCCGGCGGCAGCCTCACCGGGAACCGGCAGGTGGGTGTGGTTGTCGGTGACTGGCGCCACCAGGGGGGCGGCGGCGTCGGCGGGCGGCCAGGAGCGGTCGCGGTGCTTGCGGCTCATGCGCCGGTGACGTCGTCGGGCAGGGAGTCGGCGTAGCGGGCCAGCTCCTCCTCCACGATGGCCTCGTCGAGCTTGGTGAAGACGGGCTTCGGCTTGGCGATGGGCGTGCCGATCACGACGTCGTGGCGCTCCCAGGCCGGCACAGCGGTGTAGTCGCCGGTGATGATCGGGTAGCCGGTGCGGCCGGCGAAGGCCTCGGGCAGCACCTGCGGGTCGAGCTCGTCCACCTCCTCGATGCGGGGCATGGGGGCGATGTCGCCCTCGCCGCCCATGACGCGATCGACGTCGTTGGCGGCGTGCGGCAGGAATGGGGAGAGCATGAGGTTCAGGTCGGCCACCACCTGGGCGAGGGTGTGCAGCACCGTGGCCAGGCGCCGGTGGGCGGGGGTGCCCGGCTCCCCCTTGAGCTTGAAGGGTTCAGTCTCGGCGATGTACTTGTTGGCCTCGCCGACCAGCCGCATTGCCTCCGCGAGCGCGGCCTTCTGCCGGTGGTGGCGGATCAGGTCGCCGACGGTGGCGAAGCCGGCGGCGACGGCGTCCAGCAGGGCCCGGTCCACGTCCTCCAGCTCGTCCGGGGCGGGGATGGCGCCGAAGCGCTTGTGAATCATGGCGGCGGTGCGGTTGACCAGGTTGCCCCAGCCGGCCACCAGCTCACCGTTGGTGCGGCGCACGAACTCCGCCCAGGTGAAGTCGGCGTCGGCGGTCTCGGGGCCGGCGGCGCAGATGAAGTAGCGCAGGGCGTCGGCCTGGTAGCGTGCCAGGAAGTCGCGCACGTAGATCACAATGCCGTGGGAGGAGGAGAACTTGCGTCCCTCCATGGTCAGGAACTCACTGGAGACGACCTCGGTGGGCAGGTTCAGCACGCCCATGTCGCCGCTCTCACCGCCGCGCTCGCCCTGGCCGTTGTAGCCGAGCAGCTCGGCAGGCCAGATCTGGGAGTGGAAGACGATGTTGTCCTTGCCCATGAAGTAGTAGGACAGGGCCTGCGGATCATTCCACCACTGGCGCCAGGCCTCGGGGTCCCCGGTGCGCCGCGCCCACTCGATGGATGCGGACAGGTAGCCGATGACGGCGTCGAACCACACGTACAGGCGTTTGTTCGGCTGGTCCTCCCAACCGGGAACGGGGATGCCCCAGTCGATGTCGCGGGTCATGGCGCGCGGGCGGATCTCCGCCAGGATGTTCTTGGAGAAGCGAATGACATTGGGCCGCCAGGCGCCGGAGGCCTCCCGCTCGTCCAGCCAGGCGCCGAGCGCCTGCGCCAGTGCGGGCAGGTCCAGGAACCAGTGGGTGGACTCCACGAACTCGGGGGTCTCCCCGTTGATGCGGGAGCGGGGGTCGATCAGGTCGGTGGGGTCGAGCTGGTTGCCGCAGGTGTCGCACTGGTCGCCGCGGGCGCCGGCGGCGCCGCAGATCGGGCAGGTGCCCTCGATGTAGCGGTCGGGCAGGGTGCGCCCGGTGGACGGGGAAATGGCGGAGCGGGTGACCTGCTCGACCATGTAGCCGTTGTCGCGCACGGTGCGGAACATTTCCTGCACCACCCGGTAGTGGTTGCCGGCGGTGGTGCGGGTGAACAGGTCGTAGGACAGGCCGAGCGCCACCAGGTCCTCGACGATGAGCCGGTTGTTGCGGTCGGCGAGCTCGCGCGGGCTGACGCCCTCCTCGTCGGCGGCCACCAGGATCGGGGTGCCGTGCTCGTCGGTTCCGGAAACCATGAGGACGTCGTGCCCGGCCATGCGCATGTAGCGGGAGAAGACGTCCGAGGGGACGCCGAAGCCGGCGACATGTCCGATGTGGCGGGGACCGTTGGCGTAGGGCCAGGCGACGGCGGAGAGGATACGGCTCATGGGGGCAGCCTATCCGCTCCGGCGCCCGGGGGCCGCCTCTGGGTTGTTGTACCCATGTACCGCGGCCTGCTGCCGCTCTAGGGTGACGGCCAGTGCGCCCGCCGGACGCCGCCGTCGGGACCGCAGGATCCCGCCACCGCAACCGGTGCAGCAGCGCCGCCCCGGACCCGACCACCCGCGTTCGGGCGGGCGGCCCCTCCCCCGCACCGCATCTCGTCGAAGGAGCCCTTCATGTCACTCCCCCCGCACTCCGGCTACCCCTATGGGGCAGCATCCTTCGGTGCCGGCCCCACGCCGGCCCCGAAGGGACGCAAGGGGCCGCTCATCCTGCTGCTGTCGGGATTGGCCCTGTGCGTGGTCGCGGTCGTGCTGACCATGGTGTTCATCGCCTCGAGCGCGCGGGCCATCAACGACCTGCAACCGATTGAGGCCGACGGCGCGGACACTGCGCAGCTGGACTCGAGCGTCGTATACGGCTTGTACGGCAACGGCGGCTCTCAGTGCACGGTTACCGCTGCCGACGGCACCGAGGTTGAGGTCATCTCCCCGACGTCGTATGTGGAGGTCAATGAGCGTCGCCTGTTCGGGATGGTCGCGCCGGCCGCTTCCGGTGACTACACGATCACCTGCTCAACCTCGTTCCCGGGCTATGACGTGTGGTTCGGACCGCTGGTCGACGGCGGTGACATCGGGCGCATGGTGGCCGGCGTGTTCGTTGTGGTCGGCATGTTCATAGTGGGCCTGCCCCTGGCGGTGGGCGGAGCCATCTGGCTCGCTGTTCGTCATTCGCACAACCGACGCCTGCACCAGGCCCCGCCCGCCGCCGGCGCCGGCGCGTATCCCGGAATCTGAGGCGCCTGGCACACCTCTCAGGTTTCGCCGTAGAGTCGGCACGCAAGGCGACAGCGACTCCGGTAGCAGGAGAGGTGAGAGCAGTGACGGTGTGGAATCAGCCCGGCCCAGTCACGGTCGGCGCGCCGCAACCCGCTCAGGGCGCACACGGCGACGGCCTGCCGTCCCTGAAGGCACCACGTATTGTCACGATCGTGGGCGTGGCAATGCTGCTCCTGGGAATCGCGTTGCTATTGATCGCGGTGCAGACGGCGCCGAGCGTGCTCGACAAGAACGCGGTGGAAGTGGACAGGGACGGCACGGTGGCGCCGCTGATCCTGCTTGAGGACACCGAGTACGGCCTGTACTCCGACGATCCCGATATCGCCTGCACGGTGAGCGATCCCACGGGCACCGCCCTGGATGTCTACCCGCCGGGCTACAAGAGCGGAGAGCCGCCACAGGCACTGGGATTCCGCTCGACCGACGCCGGCACCTACGAGGTCGCCTGCACCGGGGACAGCGCCATCACCATCAACGTGGCCAGCATCTCCCCCGAGTGGGACCGGGTCTCCAGGCTCGCACTGGTCGCCCTGCCCTTCAGCGTCTTGGGTGCCGCCGTCGCTGCGGGCGGCGCGACCTGGCTGGTGGTGCGCAGGCGGGCACGCTCACGCGCGGTCGTCTCCCGGCTGTTCACGGCAGGCCCGGCGGGCGCTCCCGGATTCCAGCCCTTCCCCGCCGTCGACCAGTCGGCCTTTCCGCCCGCCGCGGGCGCCGCTCCAGGCGCCTATGGGCCCACTCAGCCGACTGCGGCACCGGCTACGCCGTTGCCGCCGAGCCCTCCGCCGGTGACGCCGCCGACGTCCGCACCACCGCAGAACAGCTACGGATTCGCCCCTCAGCAGGTGGTCTACCGTCCACTGCCCCCACCCGAGGGCCAGCAGGAGCCCTGACCGTCCCCTGGCCGGCGGTTTGCCGCTAGTTGAGCTCGCCGTTTGCTAGGCCAGGGGCGGCACGGCCGCCTCAGCAGGGCCCGCCTCGGCACGCCCCGGGCAGGTCCGGCGTTCCGCCCGCAGTCGCACCCACCCCGCCGTCGGCGTGAATGTGCGACTCACTCAGCCGCGCGCGGCGAGGGCCGCACGGTAAACCTCGTTCGGGCGCGCACCCGCACGCGGGGCGACCTCGGCAGCGGCCTCCTTCAGCCGCATACCGCCGGCAGCGAGGCTCAACGCCTCGGCGGCGGCCGTTTCCAGGTCCACCGTCCGCGGCGGCGCCCCGGCGACGACCAGAACCACCTCGCCCAGCACCCCGTCGGCGGTCGACTGCGCCAATTCGCCCAGGGTCGCCCGCCGCACCTCCTCATGCGTCTTGGTCAGCTCACGGCACAGTGCGGCACGCCTGCCCGAGCCGAAGCACTCAGCCATGGCACGCAGCGTCTCATGGGTGCGCCTCGGCGATTCCAGGAACACCATGGTGCGCGGCTCCTCCGCCAGCTCGGCCAGGGCACGCTGCCGCTCACCCACCTTGCGCGGGAGGAAGCCCTCGAAGGTGAAGCGATCACTGGCCAGCCCGGACAGCACCAGGGCGGTGAGCACTGCTGAGGGCCCGGGTGCCACCGTGACGGGAACACCTGCGGCGGCGGCGGCCCCGACCAGCCGGAAGCCGGGGTCGGAGACGCCGGGCATACCGGCGTCTGATACGACTAGTACCGCGGCGCCCGCTCGCGCCGCCTCAAGCAGCTCCGGGGTCCTGGCACTCTCGTTGTGCTCGTGGAGGGCCAGCACACGTCCACCCACGTGCACCCCCATTCGCCGTGCCAGGGCGAACAGGCGCCGGGTGTCCTCGGCAGCGACGACGTCGGCCTGTTCCAGGGCGGCCCGCAAGCGTGGCGATGCATCGGCGACGTTCCCGATCGGGGTTGCAGCCAGGGTGATTGTGCCCGACGGCGGAGCGATGACCTCCGGCGGCGACGGCTCGGCGCCCGTATCCGAGGGCGACGCCTCGGGTCCGGCACCACGCGGCGGGGTGGTATCGCTCATGGCCTCATTCATGGCCCCAGTATGACGGCCCGCCATAGACTCGAAGACGTGACTTCACCCTGTGCTGCTTCGCCGGATGGTTCCGACTCGCCCTCCACCCCTGGCAGTGTTCCCTCGGTTCCCGAGGGGAACGATCCGTGGCAGGCTCCTGACGTCTCTGCGACCAGTCCGTCAGCGATCGCCGAAGGCGACGCCGGCACCGAGGATGGCGCCGGGGAGCACAGCGAGGACCAGCTGCGTTCTCTGCTCGGGCTGGAGCCGCTCGGCAGCACGCTGCCGCGGGCGACGCGTGTGAACGGTTGGATCGCGACTGCCGTCGCCGGAGTGGTGGCCGCGCTGACGCGCCTGCTCGGCCTGGCGCACCCGCACCAGCTCATGTTCGACGAGATCTACTACGTCAAGGACGCCTATGCGCTGTGGCGCAACGGGTACGAGTCGACGTGGTCCGACGACGCCAATGAGCTCTTCGCCAAGGGGGACTTCTCGGCGCTCACGACAGACCCCAGCTATGTGGTGCATCCGCAGCTCGGGAAGTGGTTGATCGGCCTGGGGATGCAGCTTTTCGGTGCGGATTCCTCCTTCGGCTGGCGCTTCATACCGGCGCTGGCGGGCATCCTGACAGTGATCGTGCTGGCCCGTCTGACCCTTCGTGTGACCCGCTCGCCGCTGCTGGCCGGCCTGGCCGGCCAGCTACTGGCTATCGACGGCGTCGGCATCACCGAGTCACGTATCGGCCTGCTTGACGGATTCATTGCCCTGTTCGCAACCATCGCACTGTACTGCCTGGTCCGTGACCGGGAGTGGTCGCGAGCGCGTCTGGCCAAGGATTTCGCCGGCGAGCCGCCCAATGCCAGGGCGCCGGGCGCGCACCTGCGGCCGTGGCTGCTGGCGACCGGCGTCATGCTGGGGCTGGCCTGCTCGATCAAGTGGTCGGGAGCATACCTGTTGGCTGCGATCGGGATCCTGGTCGTTGTCTGGGACACACAGGCGCTGCACCGGGTGAAGGCGCGTGCCTGGTTCCTGGAGGGGATCATCGCCCGCGGCGTGGGTGACTTCATGCGCCTGGTGCCGGTGGCCTTCGTGGTGTACCTGACGGCCGGCTGGGGTTACTGGCTCGCACACGACGACGCCTACTATCGGGGCTGGGCTGCGGGGCAGCGGGCCGAGAACGGCTCCGTTCCGCGGTCCTGGCTGCCTGACTCACTTAATGACCTGTTCGAGTATCACCGTTCGATGTACGACTTCCACGTCGCTCTTGATCCCGAACATGCCTACATGTCCAAGCCGATCGGCTGGCTGGTGCAGTGGCGTCCCACGTCGCTGTACTGGCAGAGCGAGCAGGATATGGCTGCCGTCGACTGTGGATCCGACCGCTGTATTCAGGCCATAACTTCCATCGGGAACATCCCGATCTGGTGGGCGGCCGTACTTGCACTAGCGTTCGCGATCGCCGTGCTCGCGATCCGTAACCGCGACTGGCGGGTCTGGGTGCCGCTGATCGGGTATGTAGGCCTGTACCTGCCGTGGTTCATCTACTTCCGCCGGACCATATTCACCTTCTACACCGTCTCGTTCGTGCCGTGCGTGGTGCTGCTACTCGTGCTTGTTCTCGGCTCGATCGCCGGCCTGCTCCCGCCCGTGCCCGGCTCCGCGCAGGCTCAACGCGAGGCCGAGCTCCTCGCCGCCGGAAGTATCGGACCGGGACTGCCCTATCCGCGCGGGCGGGTCGCCACGTACTTCGGCTTCGGTCTGAATCCCGGAAGAACACGTCTACCCGAGACCTGGACGGGCGTGCCCGGGTGGCGGGTACGTGCCGAAGGGCTGGCTCTGATCGGCAGCCTGGTGGTGGTTGCGATAACGTTCGCTTTCCTGTGGTGGCCGATCTGGACTGGTCAAACCGTGCCGTATACGTTCTGGCACTGGCACATGTGGCTCAAGTCCTGGGTCTGAAAAGCGGACGGGCCCGCCGCATCACCACTCAACGGAACGCGCCCGGAGCCGAGGCGCAGTCGGCACCTGGCGCCTGCGGCGGTTTCTTGGCTCTTCGTGTTTGTGGGTGTGGTGGTTGGGTGCCGTGGGTGGTTGTGTTCGGGGCGCACTGGTCCGGCTAGGTGGTTGTGTTCGGGGCGAGGAGGTCGTGTTCGCCTGTGCAGGTTCGTGTTCGGGCTGTTGAGGAAGTTTTGGCCGGTCAGAGGGCTGTCGCCGGGCTGGCGGGGACTTCCTTGGGCCGAGGTCGGGCTGGATACGTGGACGTTGACCTGAACGCGCGGGCCGTGGTGTCTGGCGCGTCGTGGCTGGGTCGTGTTGTGTGAGTCGTTTGTGCTGGTGGGGCGGTGCTGGCGGTGTGGGTGCCTCCGGGCGGGCGGGTCTGTGTGCTCGGTGAGGATTGTTGTGCGCAGTCGAGCGTCCAGGGCGGCTTCCGCGGTGTTGGGGGGGTCAAGTCTCTTGGTGTGGTGTAAATGTTCTAGGCGGTGATGGCCATGATGGGGTGGGTGGTTTCGGCTTGTTCGTGGAGGATGTGGGTCAGGCGGCGTAGGGAGGTTTCGGATAGGTAGCGGCGCTCCCCGTACTGCCATTCCTCGTGCTGCTCCTGTAGGACCGCACCGACCAGCCTGGTGACGGAGTCCCGGTCGGGGAAGACCTGGACCACGTCCGTGCGGCGCTTGATCTCACGGTTGAGGCGCTCAATGGGGTTGTTGGACCAGATCTTCTGCCAGTGCTCGCGGGGGAAGGCGGCGAACGCGGTCAGGTCCGGCTCAGCCTCGACCAGCATCTCGGCTATCTCAGGGAACGAGGAACGCAGGGAGGCTGTGACCTGCTTGTAGGTGTCGATCACGGCCTCGCGGGTGGTTTGGGCGAAGATCGTGGAGATCAGGGCGTTCACGGGCTTGGAGCGGGCCGAGCCGAGCTTGGAGGTAACGTTGCGGGCGAAGTGAACCCGGCACCTCTGCCAGGAGGCGCCCGGCAGGATGGCCTTGACCGCGTTCTTGATGCCCCAGTGGGCGTCACTGGTCACTAGTACGACGCCCTCCGGGTCCTGGTCGGTAGGCACTTTCAGGCCGCGCTCGCGCAAGGACCGCAGGAAAGCGGTCCAGAAGTCCGTGGTCTCGGCGTCGCCGACGCTCATGCCCAGGATCTCCCTCCTGCCCTGGGCTGAGACCCCGGTGGCCACTACTAGGGCCTGGGAGACGACCCGGTGGCCCAGCCTTACGTCCACGTAGGTGGCGTCCACGAACAGGTAGGGGAACCAGGTGTGGTCCAGGGGTCGGGACAGGAACTCGTGCACGCCCTCGTCGATGTCCTTGCAGACCCTGGAGACGGTCGCCTTAGAGATCCCGGACTCGTTGCCCAGGGCCTTAACCAGGTCATCGACCTTGCGGGTGGACACACCCTCTATCCAGGCGGTGCAGATCACTGCGTACAGGGCCTTGTCCACCCGCTTACGCGGGGACAGCAGAGACGGGAAGAACGATCCGGTGCGTAGCTTGGGGATGGCCAGGTCCACCTCCCCGGCGGTGGTAGCCAGCCTCTTAGCCCTCGTACCGTTACGCCGGTTGGTGCGCTTCTCGGTGCGCTCATACCTGTCGGCACCGATCACCGCGGTGGCTTCGGCGTCCACGAGGTCTTGCAGGCCAGCCTGAAGCAGCCGGCGGAAGACATCATCATGAGCCAGGTCGGGGTCCGCAAGGACTTCCTGAATCAGCGTGGACACGGCAGACTTGTTCTCGGGCATCGTGGGTCTCCTTCGTGATTCCTTGGACAGATGAACAAACGGGCTCCCACGATGCCCCACCCACAGCGCCTACGCCGCCGCTAGAGGGACCCCTCGCGGGAATTGCCACCACACTACGAGACCCACCCGTTGGGGGCCTGGTTGTCGGCAGTCGAGGGGGCGGGCGGGGTCTTGTGCTGCCCTGGTTGGACCGCTCACGCGCGGTTGGACCGCCCACGCGCGGTTGGACCGCTGTAACCGGTGGCTAGGGCGGTCCAACGGGGGCACAGGGGTCCAACGGGGGCACAAGCGGTCCAACTGGCAGGCTCAACGGCCGCGCACACAGACACCCGAACGCGCAGCGCCACCCGAGCGCTCACACAACAGGACCTGGCGCGCATGCTCTGGCCCGGCTCCCGTCCGTCGCGCCGTGTAGCGCGCCGCCGGGGCGTGCGCCCATGACCCCCGGCCAGCCGCAGCCCCCTGGCTCGCCCCGCCCCCGAGTGCAAGGAGCCTGTTCTAGGGATTTTGAGACCGATTGGCGAGTGACAGCCACGCTCCCGAGTGCGAGGAGCCTGTAGGCCCGATGACGAACCGCTTCTTCGCAGGGGCATGGAGGCCAGCGGCGCGAGCACCGAGGCAGGGCGGCGGCACGGGGCGTAGAACGAGTTGGGATCGAGGCCAGGGGCAGGTCGTTGGGTACGCCCCTTCGGCGTCTGCTACGCAAGTTTGACCTTCGCTGAAGGGCCCAGAACCGTTCAGCAGACACCTAACTGGCGTAGTAGACCCCGAACTGGCGTAGTAAACCCCGAACCGGCGTAGCAGACGACGTCAGCACAAAGCACGCGGGCAAGCCGACTCCAGGCTCCACCCACACCCACAAACACCAAGCGCGCGCAAAAGATCGCCGCCGTCAGAGCCGCGTCCGCATGGCTTCTCCGGTTACAACCGGTCGGCCTGGGGACCGGTGCCGTCGCATGGCCGACAGTCACCCCGCCGCCCCGATACGCAACCAGTAGAGCCCTGGCCGATGATGGCGACTCAGACCCGGGTATCACCGCAACGCTCAGAGGATAAAGGATCTCCATCATCGCCTGTTCAAGGCAACGAGCCGTGCAACCAGCCAGGAGCAAGCCACGCAGAATACGAAGCGCAGGAAATCACGGGCGCGTCGTCGGCACCATCACCAACGGACGCTATCCAACAGCCGAACAGACCGACTAGCCCGGAAGACGCACCTCGCATAAGGAGGACGCGGTGGCCGGGCGAGCACTCAGGTCCGGTCCGGCTGTTTTGTTTTGGGTGTGGTTGTGGGTGGGTGGGTGTGCCGGCGGTGTCCTACTCTCCCGCCCGCCTGTCGGGGGCAGTACCATTGGCGCTGGGGGGCTTAGCTTCCGGGTTCGGAATGGGTGCCGGGCGTTGTCTCCCCCGCTATGACCACCGGCACGACCCACCCACCCACGACCACACCCCCACTGTTCGTCCCGGGGGGTTGCGCGCCCCCCCGGGGGCGTGTGTGCCGCTTGGGGTGGCGTGGTCGCACGGCAGTGGCTGCCTGTGCCTGCTGAAGCACTGTGCTGTTATAACCCCCCACCCCGCCACAACCACCACTGGTTGGTGGCGGGCCGGCTGGTGGCCTGCGGGGGGCGGGTCGCGCACCCGGCCCGGGCCCCTGGGGGGGGCGGTTCTGCGGGCGGGTTGTGGTTGGTCGTGGACCGTACAGCGGACGCCCGCACCCACCCGTTGGGGGTTGTCACGCCCGAACGGCGCCCCCCCCAACAACAAAGGAGTGTGCGTGTGTGTTGTTGCCTGGATGCCGGCGTGCTCGCTGCCGCCCGCCCCTTGCGGGCGGCTGCTGCCCTGCCCCCTTTTTTTGGCTTGTGCCCGCCCCCACTTACGGCCTGGCCGTGCGGGGGTGGGTTCGTGTTGTGTTCGGCTGTTGTTAGTACCAGTCAGCTCAAGCAGCAGGTTGACCCCTCCCGGGGCTGCCTGCTTCCACATCTGGCCTATCAACCCAGTAGTCTACTGGGAGCCTTCCACGCCCCCCAATAGCCGGGGAGCGTGCGGAGACCTTATCTTGGAGTCGGTTTCCCGCTTAGATGCTTTCAGCGGTTACCCGGCCCGAACGTAGCCAACCAGCCGTGCCCCTGGCGGGACAACTGGCGCACCAGAGGTTCGTCCGTCCCGGTCCTCTCGTACTAGGGACAGGCCTCCTCAAGTCTCCTGCGCGCGCAGAGGATAGGGACCGAACTGTCTCACGACGTTCTAAACCCAGCTCGCGTACCGCTTTAATGGGCGAACAGCCCAACCCTTGGGACCTGCTCCAGCCCCAGGATGCGACGAGCCGACATCGAGGTGCCAAACCATGCCGTCGATATGGACTCTTGGGCAGGATCAGCCTGTTATCCCCGGGGTACCTTTTATCCGTTGAGCGACGACCCACCCACACGGGATCGCCGGATCACTAGCTCCCACTTTCGTGCCTGCTCGACCCGTCAGTCTCGCAGTCAGGCCCTCTTGTGCGCTTGCACTCAACACCTGGTTGCCGACCAGGCTGAGAGAACCTTTGAGCGCCTCCGTTACTCTTTAGGAGGCAACCGCCCCAGTTAAACTACCCACCAGGCACTGTCCCTGACCCGGATCACGGGCCGAGGTTCAGACGCACGCCACAGCCAGAGTGGTATCCCAACGACGACTCCACCAGCACTAGCGTGCCGGCCTCACAGTCTCCCACCTATCCTGCACAAGCCATGGCGGACGTCAATACCAAGCTATAGTAAAGGTCCCGGGGTCTTTCCGTCCTTCTGCGCGTAACGAGCATCTTTACTCGTAATGCAATTTCGCCGAGCTCATGGTTGAGACAGTAGAGGAGTCGTTACGCCATTCGTGCAGGTCGGAACTTACCCGACAAGGAATTTCGCTACCTTAGGATGGTTATAGTTACCACCGCCGTTTACTGGGGCTTAGGCTCACCGCTTCACCCCACAGCACGTGGGGCTGACGGATCCTCTTAACCTTCCAGCACCGGGCAGGCGTCAGTCCGTATACATCGCCTTACGGCTTCGCACGGACCTGTGTTTTTAGTAAACAGTCGCTCCTCCCTGGTCACTGCGACCCTCACCCCCAGCCCGCACGGGGCCTCAGGGCTCGGGCCCCCCTTCTCCCGAAGTTACGGGGGCATTTTGCCGAGTTCCTTAACCATGATTCACTCGCCCGCCTGGGCATACTCTGCCCGACCACCTGTGTCGGTTATTGGGTACGGGCGGTAGCGCACCTCGCGCCGAGGCTTTTCTAGGCACCCCAGGATCACCCTGCTATCCCCCACCCCAACGGGCGGGGTCACCATCACGCCTCACCCCACCCCCCAACACGGGGGGCATGGCACCCGGATTTACCTGGGCGCCGGGCCACACGCTTGGACGGGACAAGCCATAAGCCCCGCCGGGCTACCTCTGTGCGTCACCCCTGTTAACACGCTTGCCTACCAGCACGGAGGACCCCCAGACCAACACCCCCACAGGCACCGCCCGGCCCGAAGACCGGCACAGCACCCAAGCAAGAGGGCGCCGGCGTGGGTTAGCACCCGCACGTCAGCATGGACGGTGCACCACCGGTACGGGAATATCAACCCGTCATCCATCGACTACGCCTGTCGGCCTCGCCTTAGGCCCCGACTCACCCAGGGAGGACGAACCTGCCCCTGGAACCCTTGGTCATACGGCGCCGGGGAATCCCACCCCGGTCTCGCTACTCATGCCTGCATTCTCACTCCCACGCCGTCCACCCACGGTCACCCCCGGGCTTCACCCAGCGCAGGACGCTCCCCTACCACCCCGCACCACACAAGGGCACGGGATCCGCGGCTTCGGCGGTACGCTTGAGCCCCGCTACATTGTCGGCGCACGACCACTCGACCAGTGAGCTATTACGCACTCTTTCAAGGATGGCTGCTTCTGAGCCAACCTCCTGGCTGTCACCGCGACCGCACATCCTTTTACTTAGCGTACTCTTAGGGGCCTTAGCCGGCGGTCCGGGCTGTTTCCCTCTCGACCACGAAGCTTATCCCCCGCAGTCTCACTGCCGCGCTACAACCACGACGGCATTCGGAGTTTGACTGGCATCAGTAACCCAGTAAGGCCCCTCAGCCAACCAGTGCTCTACCTCCGCCCGGCAACACGCGACGCTGCACCCAAATGCATTTCGGGGAGAACCAGCTATCACGGAGTTTGATTGGCCTTTCACCCCTACCCACAGCTCATCCCCCCCGTTTTCAACCGAGGTGGGTTCGGTCCTCCACACGCTCTTACACGTGCCTCAACCTGGCCATGGGTAGATCACCCCGCTTCGGGTCCAGAACGTGCCACTAAAACGCCCACTTCGGACTCGCTCTCGCTACGACTACCCCACAACAGGTTAACCTCGCGACACGCCCTGACTCGCAGGCTCATTCTTCAAAAGGCACGCCACCACCCAGGCACACCCCCACCCAAAGGCAGGAGCCCACCAGGCCCTGACGGCTTGCAGGCGCCCGGTTTCAGGTACTCTTTCACTCCCCTCCCGGGGTACTTTTCACCATTCCCTCACGGTACTAATCCGCTATCGGTCACCAGGAAGTATTTAGGCAGCCAGGTGGTCCTGGCAGACTCACGCAGGACTCCACGAACCCCACGCTACAAAAAGGGGAAAAACACGCCCCACACCACACCAGCAGCTTCAGCCTACGGGGCTATCACCCTCTACGGCCCCCCTTCCCAGAGGATCCGGCTAGCCACCAGCAACAGCGCGGGCCCACGGCAGCAGGCCCCAGACGCGCCCCACAACCCCGCAGCCGCAACCCCTGCCGGGTAATCACACGACCACGGTTTAGCCTCCTCCGCTTTCGCTCGCCACTACTCACGGAATATCCTCTCCTACGGGTACTGAGATGTTTCACTTCCCCGCGTAACCCCCCACCCCCTATGAATTCAGGGACAGGTGGCGCGGCACAACCCGCGCCGGGTACCCCCATTCGGAAACCCTCGGATCACAGCCCGCAAGCCGGCTCCCCGAGGCATATCGCAGGCCGCACGTCCTTCATCGGCCCCTGTGCCAAGGCATCCACCGAGCGCCCAAAAAAACAACACAAACAAGAACACAAGCAAAAAACGCAGAACAGCAACCACAAACACGCGACAAACAAAACAACAAAAACACTCGCGTCCGCTATACAGTTCACAACCAACCAGCCCACACCACCACAACCAGCCACCACCAGGCAACCAGCCGCGCCAGCAGGACCCACCCAGGGCGCGCAGCCCCGGAACCCGACAGCATGCCACCCCACCCCCACCCACCAACACAGCAGGAGGAGAACCACGGGGCCCCGCACGGCCAGGCCCACAACAGGCCCGAGAAAAACCACACGGAGTGCCTGCCTGCCCGGCCAGCGCCAAACAGTCTCCCTAGAAAGGAGGTGATCCAGCCGCACCTTCCGGTACGGCTACCTTGTTACGACTTCGTCCCAATCACCAGCCCCGCCTTCGACCGCTCCCCATAGGGCCACGGGCTTCGGGCGTCACCGGCTTTCATGACGTGACGGGCGGTGTGTACAAGGCCCGAGAACGTATTCACCGCGGCGTTGCTGATCCGCGATTACTAGCGACTCCAACTTCACGGTGCCGAGTTGCAGGCACCGATCCGAACTGAGACCGGCTTTAAGGGATTCGCCCCGCCTCACGGCATCGCAACCCACTGTACCGGCCATTGTAGCATGCGTGAAGCCCAAGACATAAGGGGCATGATGATTTGACGTCATCCCCACCCTCCTCCGAGTTCACCCCGGCAGTCTCCCGCGAGTCCCCGCCACAACGCGCTGGCAACACGGGACAGGGGTTGCGCTCGTTGCGGGACTTAACCCAACATCTCACGACACGAGCTGACGACAACCATGCACCACCTGCAGGCCGGCCCGCACCACAAAAGCAGCACGGGAACCACCGTCTCCGGCAGCAGCCGACCCATGTCAAGCCTTGGTAAGGTTCTTCGCGTTGCATCGAATTAATCCGCATGCTCCGCCGCTTGTGCGGGCCCCCGTCAATTCCTTTGAGTTTTAGCCTTGCGGCCGTACTCCCCAGGCGGGGCACTTAACGCGTTAGCTACGGCGCGGAAGCCCCGGAAAGGGCCCCACACCCAGTGCCCAACGTTTACGGCGTGGACTACCAGGGTATCTAATCCTGTTCGCTCCCCACGCTTTCGCTCCTCAGCGTCAGCAACGGCCCAGAGACCCGCCTTCGCCACCGGTGTTCCTCCTGATATCTGCGCATTCCACCGCTACACCAGGAGTTCCAGTCTCCCCTACCGCGCTCAAGCCAGCCCGTACCCACCGCAAGCCCCCAGTTAAGCCAGGGAATTTCACGGCAGACGCGACCAGCCGCCTACAAGCCCTTTACGCCCAGTAATTCCGGACAACGCTCGCGCCCTACGTATTACCGCGGCTGCTGGCACGTAGTTAGCCGGCGCTTCCTAACCCGGCTACCGTCAACCCACCCACAAACGAGGCAGGCCTTCACCACCGGAAAAAGAGGTTCACAACCCGAAGGCCTCCATCCCTCACGCGACGTCGCTGCATCAGGCTTCCGCCCATTGTGCAATATTCCCCACTGCTGCCTCCCGCAGGAGTCTGGGCCGTATCTCAGTCCCAGTGTGGCCGTCCACCCTCTCAGGCCGGCTACCCGTCAAAGCCTTGGTAAGCCATCACCCCACCAACAAGCTGATAGGCCGCGAGCCCATCCCCCACCGGAACAACAAAAAGCTGAACCTATACCAACCCACCCATGCAGGCAGGCCAGACCACCCCGTATTAGCCGCCCTTTCAAGCAGTTATCCAGGAGAAGAGGGCAGGTCACTCACGTGTTACTCACCCGTTCGCCACTAACCAACCCACCAAAAAAGCAGGCCAGCCCGTTCGACTTGCATGTGTTAAGCACGCCGCCAGCGTTCGTCCTGAGCCAGGATCAAACTCTCCAAACAAAACAAAAACCAAACAAAGAAACCAACAAAAAAACACCAACCAAACAAACAAACACGACACACTATCGAGATCCCAAACAACACACCCATAAGATCGCCGCCAGCCCTTCCGGGCGGGCCCCTCTCTCAAGGCACCGGAGTAGATTAGCCAGGAGATCCGAGGCCCGTCAAGCTCAGGATCAGTGACCCTGGTCTCTTCGGCGCTCCGTGCCCAGACGTGTTACATCTGAGTCCTGGAATCAACTCCGTTCCGCTGCTCGCACCCGCAGGCGCTTGCGGCGGCGGGGAGTACTTTAGGCACAGCGCCACCGGAGGCGTCAAATGGCATTGCCGTGACCTCCGGCACTCACGGCTGCGCCGCGTTTACGGCTCTTCCCGCGTTCCCCGTTTGGGGTCGGCGGGCCACAGTCCGGCGTGCCGGAGTAGCCTGTGCCCATGGCTGCCCGACTGCGCAAGGCCCGCCGTCGGCGCTACGTCGTCGACTATGACTGGCTGTGGCAACGGCACGACCCAACCGCAAGGGCAGCTCTACGGGCGGTTGTGTCCCACGTTTCGCCGGACGTTGCACATAGCACGCTGGACCGGTTCATCGCCTCACTCCCGGCCGACTCCCGGGGTGTACGCGGGCGCGCAGGATGGGCGGTGTTCCCGGTCGACACCGATTGCGGCGCCGCCGCGGTCGACATCGTCTCCGGAGGCGAGGACGTGGCGGACGGCATCCAATCAGGCGCCGATGCCGTGTTCGATGCCCTGACACAGGTCGACGGCGTGTCTATCACCTGGCACCAACTCACTTCCCCCGATACGTGCCGACCCGAGTGAGCCCCGCATGCGCTCCCGTATCTCTCCGCGGTTCCCGCGCCCCCTGCGGGCAGGCCCGCACTCGTCGGCAGCCACGCCCAGCGGGCAGGTCCCTTTGAAACCCCCTTGGCCCAACCCCATCTGCCCGCGGCGCCGGGACGCGGCGCACTCATGCAATTGTGCGGATTCCCCAGGTTCTCCGCCGCAAGGAGGCGCGTGGGGAGGACTGCTGCCGGTGGAGGTTGTGAGCTCGGCGAGGCCCGCCGCAAGGAGCCACGCGGGGAGGACACTCGCAATCCGAAGGCCCGGCTCTTGCTGACTGGGTGCTCGCACAGCAGTCCCAAAGGCGCCCGCATGTGATCCGGTGAGCAAGCGCGACCGCTCGCCTTGTCCGTGGCACAGCGGCCAGTTATTCTCTAGCACACCGGCAGCGAGGCGTTCAGACTCGACCAGTGCGACGGCAGTGCCCTGCCTTGAGTTGCATTGACCCGCCGGGCAGGTCCAGGAGCAAACATGGACACTCGCACAATCCTCGAGATCGTCGGTTGGGCCGGTTCCGGCCTCGTTGTCATCTCCCTGGTGGTCGCCAGTCAGCGCGCTTTCCGTGGGCTCAACCTCGCCGGATCACTCATCGCCACGGCCTACAACGCGATCCTCGGAGTCTGGCCGGCGGTCGGCATGAACACGGCCATAGCCCTCATCGACATCTACTGGCTCCTTCGTTTGCGCCGCGATTCCCGGCCCCGGTCCATCTCCGACGATTCCTGAGTATCGCCCGGCGCCAGGCAGCCGTAAGCACATATGAGTACGAAGAACGCCCCGCCCGTAATACGGGTGGGGCGACTCGAGCACGTGGTGGAGCTAGGGGGATTCGAACCCCCGACCTTCTCATTGCGAACGAGACGCGCTACCAACTGCGCCATAGCCCCTGGGCGAAGCTGATCGTAGCACCCCAGCCATGGCGGCCCGCAAGTCGTGCAGCAGTGACTCATGCCACCGCGCACATTGTCGAAGCGGTCGGGTACCCGGGCAGCAGTTCGCCGTGCATCCGACCACCGCTACGACATGCCCTCCCGGGCGCCGCCGACCGTCTCCGCCCCGGCGCGAGTGCACCGCCGCGCCGCGCTCAAGCGCCGGCTCGGCGCCGTTCGAGCACGGCCTCCAGGTCGATCGGGTGGAACACGGGCTCATCCGCCTCTACGCCGAGGTCCGCGGTCGGATAGGTGCGCAGGTTGCGGGGCCGCTCCGGAACCGGTGCGGAGTCGAATGCCTGCTCCGCGGGCGGCTCGTAGCTGCGGCGCGGCGCGCGGGCGGCCAGGGTATAGGTGGGAGCCGGCACGCTCACCGGATGCCAGCCCTGGGGCGGGGTCGCGGGAGCCTTTACATCCGCCTTGACGCCAGGCTTGACAGTACGCGCCGCATCGGCCGCTGCCCGCCCCCGGACCTCAGCCCCGGTTACAGCCTCCACCGCGGTCATCGCCACGTCCGCCTCGGAAGTGCCCCCGCCGGACCCGACCGGCGCGGCTCCCGCATCCGTGCTCGACTCCTCACTGCGGTCCACCTCGCCAGCGGCGGACTCGACGACGGCGGATTCCACAACTGCCGCCGCTGCGCTCGCGGGCGCGCCAACCTCGCCGTCGTCCCCGGCCTCGACAAGATCGCCGCGCTCCGCCGCCTCCGTCGGCTCTGCCGCCACGGGGGTCACGACGGCGGCAGCGGCATCCGCCTCAGCCCCGCCTTCGTGCGTGAACTGCGTGTGTCCGCCCCGGCTTACGTCCGTGGGCTCCTCGGCCTTCACCTGTGCTGCCCCCGCAGCCGGCGCGGAGGCGTTCTCAACCAGACGACGCCCACCGGAGCCGCCGGTCAGTGCCGTCAGCTCGCGCTCGAGCGCCGCGATGCGACGACGCTCACGCAGATCGGTCGCCGCTGAGGCCCGCGCCGCACGGTGGCCGGCCGTCGCCGACAGGCACAGCAGCGCGGCTGGGATAACCACGGGCCACCACGGCATGACGGTAACCCCGGCGATCACCAGCGTGCCGAGGGTCACACCCGCAAGCACCAGTGCGACGGTTGCGCGGTGGGATGCGGCCACACGACGCCGTTCCCGGTTGCGCTCATGCGCAGCGCGAACGCGAACGAGCTCGCGTTCCTTGCGCAGCGCACGCACATTCCTGACTTCGGGCCTGTTCATCGCCCTCACCTCCGGTCGGCGTCGGAAAATCATGGCGTGCCCACCGCCGCAGCCGCCCTCCGGAGCAGCCGCATCCCCGGTGGCCAGGAGCCGAAGCCCCGCCGAGTAGCGGTCCTCCGCGTTGGCCATGCCCATCGCCTCACGGCGCCTGACCAGGAACGGCAGTAGGTACACGGCGAGAACCGCGACGAGTGCGAGCAGCGCCCACGTTTCGATTCCCACGGCTCAACCGTAAGCTCACGGGACACCGTAATTCGCACACCAACTCGGCGTGTTGGCGGGTATTGCGCCCGCATTTCCGCAACGGTTATTCCATGCGGTACGCGCCGCAGGCTCCCCCGCAGACCTCAGCTTTCACATTCGCCCCAGGCGACTCACGAATCCTCCTTGGACCACCGCGTCCTCCGCAACAGCGGCGAAGGCGATGTGGTCCGCCCAGGCACCATTGATGTGCATCAGACCTCGCCGCAGCCCCTCCCGGCGCAGGCCGAGCCGTCGGCAGACCGCGAGGCTACGAGTGTTCTCCGGCCTGACATCTATCTCCACCCGGTGCAACCCCACCTGCTCGCCGAACAAGTGATCCAGCACCATCGCCACCGCCAGCGTCATCAACCCGCGCCCCTCCCACGAGGCACCGATCCAGTATCCGACCGTGCCGCACTCAAGCGCGCCCCAGCGAACGGATGAGACCGGCACCTGGCCCGCGAGCGCCCCGTCAACCTCCAGCACGAAGGGCATCGCCTCGCCGCGGCGCGCCAACCGGCTCTGTGAGCGCACATACTCCCTGAAGGATCCGAGCGTGTCGGGGCTACCGGGCGGGAGCGTTGCCTCCCAAGGAGTCAGGCGGGCGTCGTCGGCGAGGCGCAGCCGCTGCCAGGCCGACTCATCACCGGCCCGAATGGGACGCAGCACCACGGTACGCACGCCACGCGCCAGGCCTCGGGCGCTGACCGCAGACTCGGTCAACGTCACGGGCCACGGAAAACAGCGTCTGCGCGGCCGGGGCGTGAACACGTCGGCGAGTCGGTCAACCACCGTTGCAGTCCGGCGCTCAGGCATCAAGCAGCAGGCAGTGCAGCGTGTCACCGGAGACAACCGTCTGGGTATCCTCCGGGACGACGGCGATCGCATTGGCGCGCGCGAGGGCAAGCAGCCGGGTGGTTCCGGGCTGCGCCGTCGGCTGTGCCGTGTACCCGCGCGACGGCGAGCCGCTCAGGTGCACGGGCACGAACTGCCGCTTACGAGCCGGGGAGTGCCAGCCGGCCGACACGGTCGCGGGCACGGATGCACGGTGCAGGTCCTGCCAGCCGGCAATCTGCCGCAGCACCGGGCGGATGAAGGTCTCAAAGGCGACCTGTGCGCTCACCGGATCACCGGGAAGACAGAAGATCGGAGTGCCCTCAACCGTACCCACGCCCAGCTGCCTGCCCGGGGCCATGGCCACGGCGTCGAAACGCACCGTGCCCAGGGGCGCCAGCACGTCCTTGACGGTGTCCCCCTGGCCGACACTCAGCCCACCGGTGGTGATGAGCACATCGGCGCGCACGAGCTGATCCTCAATGGCCTCCGCCAACGCACCCAGGTCGTCCGGCACCGCGGCCACCCTGAAGGCCTGGCCTCCGGCATCGGTCACTGCGCACGCCAGTGCGTGGCCGTTGGCGTCGAACACGTCCCCCGCCTCCCGGGCGTGGTCGGGTTCGACGAGCTCGTCACCGATGGACACAATCACCACGCGGGGCGCCGGGTGCACCTTGACCCGGTGCCGACCGATCCCCGCCAACAGCGCGATCTGACGGGCAGAGATGCGCGAGCCCTGCGGCAGCACCGTGGTGCCTGCCTGAACATCCTCGGCACGGCGTCGCACATTGTCCCCGGCAGCGGCCGCCGCTCGCACCTGCACCCGCGACTCGCCGCGGTCGGTGTCGGTCCAAGACACGACCGCGTCGGCGCCCAGCGGCAGGGGCGCGCCGGAGTCGATGAGAACGGCCGCACCCGGGACCAGGCGCGTGGGACGCATGTCACCGGCACGGACGGCGTCCATCACCTCCAGGGTGACGGGTTCGTCCGGGGCGGCGTCGGCAACATCGGTGGCGGCGACCGCATAACCGTCCAGCCCCGCCAGGTCGACGGCGGGAAGGTCAATGTCGGCGACGACGTCCTCAGCCAGGACACAGCCGACCGCGTCCAGGAGGACCACGTCCAGCGGGGCCGCGGCCCGGGCGATCTCCAGGCAGGCCGCCAGGTGCTCGGCAACGGTGCGCATGGGCTCTTGTCCTCCTCCCGCCCGGGCAGTGCTCCCGGGGCTACCGCACCAGGCTACCCGGCCGCGCCCGCAGGCCCGGGGACAAACCGGCACAAGGCGCGGCCCGCCGTCGGGGGACAACACCCCATGCTCACAGCCCCGCGCCCGGCGCTCCGCCTGAGACAATGCGGTCATGAGCACTCAGGCACGTGTCCTGCCAGACACCAGTTCCCTGGCGGCGGGCGACGCAAAGGAGCAGCTGCGCCAGGTGCTGCGTCAGCATCGAGCCGCCCACCACCGTCATCCCGAGCACGGTCACAACGCCACGTGCCGACGGCTGACCGCCCATATCCTCCAGGCCATCGCGGACATGAATACGGTTGCCGCCTACGTGTCGGTTGGGCACGAGCCCTGCACGCGGTTGCTGCTGGAGCAGCTGGAGGAGTCGGGCACCGGCGTGCTGCTGCCCGTGCTCGGCCCGCATCTGTCCCGCTCCTGGGGGTACTTCCGGGGACTCGCCGACCTGGCCGAGCGCTCCCCGGGACGGCCCCCGGAGCCGAGCGGCGAGGTACTGCCCGCCACGGCGATCGCCGACGCCGAGGCCGTGATCATTCCCGCGCTGGCGGTCGACCGTTCGGGACGCCGCCTAGGCCAGGGCGGCGGCTGGTACGACCGGGTACTGCCCCTGCGGAGGCGGGGCGCACCCGTCTTCGCGGTGGTGCACGACGACGAGCTGGTGGCGGGGCCGCTGCCGACTCAGGCGCACGACGCGCCGGTCGACGCCGTCATCACCCCCGACGAGTGGTTCCTCCTGGAGGGATCCGCCTTCGCCGGCGGAAACGGCAGTACGCACAGCCGCGGCTGAGCGCCGCGGCCAGAGCCGAGTGCGGGCGCGGGCGCCCCGCTCAGCCCCGCCGTCCTCCACAGGTCCACTCGGCGACACCCATCAGCGCCCCCATCCACAGGGCCGCTGCGCGTGCTGGCTCCGGGTGCCAGTCTGTCCCCATGCCTCAGCTCACACGCCGTCACCGCCGCACCGAACCCGAACATGAACGCCCCCGCCGACCGGGCCGACGGCGTCCGCCGCGTCCCTCCCTGCTGCTGTGGCGGCAGCGGCACCTGGTGGTCGCCGTCTGCCTGGGAGCGGCGGTCATGGCCGTGCTGGGGGTGCTGCGGCCCGCGCCGGAGGGTCAGCAGGAAGTGATCGTGGCCGCCCGACCGGTCAGCGCCGGCGCCGTGCTGACCGATGCGGATATCGAGGTCCGTGCGGTGGCGCAGTCCGCCCTGCCGGAGGCCGGACTGGCGGGACCGGAGGTCGTGGGCACGCGCGCCGCGATCGCTCTCGAGGAGGGGACGGTGCTGACAACCTCGATGACGAGCGCATCCCTGGCTGTCGCGCTGACGCCATCGGAGCGGCTCGTGCAAGTGCCGATCGACGTCGGCGCCCAGTTGGCCGAACCGGGAGCACGAGTCGACATAGTCGCGGAACGGAGCGCCGCTGCGGCCGGCAGAGAGGAACCGGGCAACACCTCTGCCGTCATCTGCTCCGGCGCGCGGGTCGTGCTGTCCCAGGTAGAGGGAGGGGAAAACCAGTGGACCACACAGACGAAGGTCACACTCGTCACCCTTGCCGTTCCCGCCGTGGACGCTAGTCTAATTGTCGGCGCGGCCACTAATGGTGCACTCGGCATCGTGCTGAGCCCGTGATCCCGGTCCGCGCCCGGTCAGCCGCCGCGGACCATTACCCCGGAACGCCGGCTCGACCTCGCCCAGACCTTCGCGAGCGGCATACGTGCGCCCTCGCCCCACACCGAAAGGCACCACATGCTCAAGGGATTCAAGGATTTCATCGCCCAGGGCAACGTCCTGGAGCTGGCCGTCGCCGTCATCATCGGCGGCGCCTTCGCCCCGATTGTCCAGGCCATCACCGACGTCATCATGGGCATCATCGGCGCCGTGGTGAAGCAGCCGAACTTCAACTCCGTGCTGCAGTTCTCCATCAACGGCTCCGACCCGATCCAGCCGGGCACGATCATCACCGCCGTCGTCAACTTCCTGCTCGTCGCCGCGGCCGTCTACTTCTGCGTCGTCGCCCCGATGAACAAGCTCACCGCGCGCCTGAAGAAGGAAGAAGAGGAGGCCGCCGAGCCCACCGACGTCGAGGTCCTGACCGAGATCCGCGACCTGATCAAGCAGCAGCAGTCCTGAGCCGTGCTCGCGGCCGCCTCGCGGCAGCCGCGACCGCGCCTCCAACAAGTGGCGTCCGCCTTTGCCGGCGGGCGCCACTGTTCTACTACCAGGACGCTGCACGCCCGGGTCATCGGAGAGAACGTGGTGCTTTGGGCCACGGGGCGGCGTGAACGCATGCTTTTTCCCGGTGGCGTGCGGGTCGTCCGTAGCGGCGCGCGCTGAGGCGAGGATCGAGCTCACGGTCATTGGCGCGCTGCGCAGGACGCGTCCGACTTCCTTCTCCCGCCATTCGGGCTCTTCGTGTTTGTGGGAGTGGGTGGAGCCGGGAGCCAGTTCACCGGCGTGCCTTGCGCTGAAGTCGTCTGCTACGCCGGTTCGGGGTCTAGTACGCCGGGTCAGTGTTTACTACCCCGGTTCGGTGTCTGCTGAAGGGTTCTGGGCCCTTCAGCTAAGGCCAAACTGGCGTAGCAGACGCCGAAGGAGCTTAGTAGAGGCCGAAGGGGCGTACCCGACGACTGCGCCCTGACCCCAGCTCGCTCTACGCCCGCGGCGCCGCCCCGAGGACACCCCCCCGCCGGCCACAAGTCCTCGTCGGTCCCAGAACGTCCGCGCAGGCACCCACGCCGACCCCCGCCCGGACGCCCGAGCACGACCACCTCGTCCCGAGCACGACCACCAAGTCGGACCCGTCCGCGCCGAGCACGTCCACCTAGCCGGCCCGGTGCACACCGAACAGCACGCCCGGGCACGACCCCACCCGCGGGCCCGCACCACCACACCCGCAAACGCGCAGAGCCCGTGAGCATCCGATGGTGGCCCCAGCTGTCACAGATTGCACCACTTTCGCCGGGACACGCCGGGAACTTGGCCGACACAACCGCATAGTTTCAACGATTTGCCCAAGGCGGCTCGCGTGCGGGCAGGTAAAGTGGTGCAACCAGTGACACCTGGGCGACAGCCACCGCGCCCCGTAGCGTGAGCGGCGCTACAGCACATCCAGCATGGCGGCGACGAAGGCGTCGTAGGAGTCGACCGCAGCGAGACGGGTTACCTTGGCCGGATCCACTAACGCCCTGATCACGGCGTCGAACACATCCCCGAAGGAGTCACGGCTGTCCGCCGACAGGCACAGCATGGCGACGAGCCTGACCGGCATGCCGTCCCAGTCGATCGGCCGATCAGCCAGGCACACCGCAATCGCAGTACGCGCAGCAGTCATCTCAATCGTGTGCGGAATCGCAGCGCCAGACGCGAAAGAGGTAGGAGACAACCGCTCACGCTCCCTGACCTGGCCCAGGAACTCAGGCCCAACAGCACCCGCCCGAGCCAGGAGTCCCGACCGGCCCGCGGGCACCAACCCACAAACCGGAGGCGCCGCATGTGGTGTAGGTGGCGGTGTACGTGGCCAGCTTTCGGAACCCTAGGGCGCTGGCGGGCAGGTGTTCCAGGCGGCCGTTGACTGCCTCGGCAGTCTGGACCGCGTCCTCTCAGTCTGGATCGTTTGAGAGCGCCTGCCAGGCAGTCCAAACCGGCCTTGGCGGTCCAAAGCAGCACGTTCGCGCCGATGCGTCGCGACTTCAGCGGTGGCGGTGTGCACCGGTGAACCCGTCATTCGCGCCATCACCCCCAGTGCGGCGGGACCTCGCGCAGCAGGCGGGCGTCATTGACGTGGTCAGTGGACTCGCGTCCGAGCACACCGCCATCACGGGAACGGGCATCGCTCAGCGCATCCAAGCTCCGGCGGCGCTCCGCCTCCGCCTGCGCCTGCGGGGCCTCCCCGCGGGCGACGCGAGCGGCGTCCTGCGGCGACAGCGCCACGGCACGACGTCTCCGGCGGGACGGTGCGGGCTCACTCATCGCGTCCGCCGAACCGCGTTCGCCAGCACCGCGTCGATCCCCGCGCCCCGTCGGCTCAGCACCAGCGCACGGCGGAGTTCCTCGACCTCATCGGCCTCGCTGCGCTCCACGCCGTCGGAGCGGATCCAGGCGACCAGTTCATCGAGCTGGTCATCGGAGTAGGCCTGCAGGGGTAGGCCACGCGCGATCGGCGGACGCTCGGCTCGCGCGGGCGCCTCTTCCAGGTCGGCGCGAGGGGCCGGGGCAGGGTCCTCCCCCGGCACGGCGGACGCCGTCTCCCCCGCGGACTCGTCCCCCTCCGGGGGCTCGGGCAGGGGCACGGGAGCGGGAACGGGCTCGGTACGGGCGGAGACCGCCGCCAGCACCTGCGCCTCGATCTTCTTGGCCTCAGCCTCGACGTCGACGAACACGCCCACGGAGTAGGCCATGTGTACCCGCCAACCGCGCCGCTGCAGGCGCTCGACCCAGTGCCGGTCGCGCCGCCGCAGACTCGGCTGCGCGACATAGTCGACATCGTCGGTGAGCACGGCGACGAGCAGCTCCCCCGGCAGGTCGGGGTGGCCGATCGCCAACGGGATGCGGGCACCGCCCTCGATCCCGTAGCGGGGCACAACCACCAGGCCCCTGCGCCACAGGTGCTCCGCGAGCTCCACGAGCAGGCGCTCCGGCGCGGTCTCCTCCTGCTGGGGATACTGCCGCCCGGAGTCAGCGGCGTGGACCAGGACCTCACGCAGCAGGCGCGCCCCGGGGGCGTGCAGCCGCCCGGCGTCGATGTCATCCGGCCCCAAGCACGACACGATCTGAGTCGCACCCCGGGAGGCGCACAGCGCCTCAACCAGGCTGACCATGCCACCGACGTCGCTCACCTCGCCGAAGCTGTGAATCGTGCGCCCGTGCGGGGTCTTGGCATAGCCGACGGAGACGATGATCTGGTCGCGGCGCAGCGAACGGGCCTCCCCCAGGTCGACGACGACGAAGGGCTCGGACACACCCATCTCAAAGAAGTCCGCCAAGGCGGGGGAACCGGAGACGGCGGCCGCCGTCGCGCGCCGGATCTCCTCTGCGTGGCGCGGGTTCAAGGCGATGACGCCGAGTGACTGCTCGGGACGCGTCAGGGCGTGGTCGATGATCAGGTCCACCACCCGCCCGACCTCGGCGGGAACCGACTCCACGGCCGTGCGGCCCGGGGCGGGCATGCCGCGCCCATCGACCAGCTCCAGTGACAGGCGGGAGCGCCCGGGCGGGGCCGGGACCGCCTCCACGACGTCGCCGTAGCCGTTCGCGGCGAGGAACGCGGCGATCTCCGCGTCCAACGTGTTGCGGCCCGTGGGCAGCGTCACCTGCGGCAGCAGCGGACCGAGTTCGGCCGCCAGCCCGGACGACGAGCGCCGCGGGTCCCCGACGACGAGTACCTGCTCGGCACGCACGAATGCGGGGATGACCCGCGATACCGGGACATTCGTCGAGGCGTCCAGGATCGCCAGGTCGACGACGGCGTCGGCGGGGAACACCTGCGGCACCAGGGTGGGCGGAATGATCCACACCGGTTTGGCGACCATGGCGATGGGATGGGCGGCGATGACATCGCGCAGCGACGTCCCCTCCTGAAGGGACAGCGCCCGGTACAGGCTGCGGGCGGCATCCTTGTCGGCGTCCACGGCCGCCCGGACGCGCCGGGCACAGGCCTGCGCCACCGGGCCGGACAGCGAGTCGGACTGCGCGGCGTCAAGCTCGCGCAGCGATACCGCCAGGTCGCTCAGGGCACCCGCGTCGAGCCCGCCCAGGTCGGGGTCCTCCCGCATGATCTGCGCCAGCAGCGAGGACCACCAGCAGTAGGTGAGCTCATCCTCGATCTGCTCGGGCTCGACGTTCCGGGCCGCCAGGTCATCCAGCAGCGGGGTGAGCCCCAAGTCATCCAGGGCGGTGGCCACCCGGTTGATCTCCGGGAGCTTGTGGACCGTGACATCGTCGGCCGCCAGGACGCGGGAGCGCTCCTCCAGCTCGGTCAGCGGCAGCTCCATCAGCGAGGCACCCGCACCAATGACGGGTTGCAGCGCGGTGACGGCATCGCGCGCGCGCGCGGCCACGCGCTGCATCTCGTCCAGTCCCTGCGGCAGTCGTGGCCAGCCGCCATCGGGGTCGTAGCGGCGCCACACGTCACGGCGCTGCTGCACCTTGACCAGCTCCCCGTGCAGGTCGGCGACCTCCCGACCGGGACGCACGAGATCCTTGGCCTGCTTGATGAAGCGGCGCCGGGTGGAACGCCCCATCTCCACACTGTGGTCCTGCCGCCACTGCTTGGAGGCGGTCGCGATGACCATGTCTGCGGCGGAGCGCTCAAATACCTCCGGGAGGAAGACGTCCAAGGAATCGCGCACGCCATCGAGCATCTCCAGCTGCTCGCACCACTGGGCGAGCGTGTCCGCCCGGGTGATGCCGGTGGAATCGGCCGCCGCACCCGCCTGCTCCCGGACCGCGGGCAGAAGCTCATCGGCCAGCCGGGTCAGGCGCGCCAGTGCATCGGTCGCCTCGTCGACGTCGGCAACCGCCATCCCGTTCCAGGCGGAGTCCGCCAGCGCGCTCGTGAACAGTCCCAGCGCGTGTGCCCTGCGAAGCAGCTCCGCGCCGCGCTCACGGCCGGCGGCATCCAGGTGCTCCAGGCGTCCGGGGGCCACGCGCGCACTGGTGCGGGCGCGCACCCTGCCGGAGGTGAGCTCGGCGAGCCGCTGGAGGGCGTTGTAGGCGGAGACGTCCCAGGGGGCGCGCTGCCGGTGCAGTGCGGTCACGTAGCGGGAGAGCTTCTCACGTACGGAGGTCAGTCGGCTGCGCATGCCGACGACGGCGGTGACGTCCAGATCGGGGACGGTCACCCCCATGGACGCCTTGATGTCCTCGGCGGCGTGGCGACGCCACGCCGGGTCCTCGGTCAGGTCCAGCACGATGGAGCCCAGCCCGAGCTCGCGCAGGGCGTCCGCAACCGCATGCCCGTCGGCGCTGGTCGCCGGGACGTGCAGGACAGTGCGTCCCAGGGCGGCGGCATCCGCCATGATCGCCGCGAGCGTGGCGGCGACATCGGATCCCGGAGGGGCGTCCAGGAGCAGGGAGGCACCTGAGCCGACCGCTTCAACGGCGTCCAGCTGAGCGGGGTCCAGGTCTCCCACACCGCGCTCACGCTCGGGCGCCCTATCGGTCCGATCGGGTTGGGGCAGGGGGACGTCGAGGGCGGCACGGGCCTCGCCGTCGCCGGCCAGGGCCGCCACGAGGGCGGAGGCGCGTGCCCGCTCAATGGTGGCGTCGAAGTCCTCCACCAGGGCCTGGCCGGGGTGCACGAAGGCGCCGACCACCAGTCGCTCGTGGATCTCGAATCCGGGCAGGTACTCGCGCCCGAGGGAGCCGATGGTGCTGAGGGCATCGCGCGGGGTGAAGCCCTCGTCGGCCAGGGTGGTCCGCGCGACTACGTTCACATCAGCGGCGCAGCCGTGCCTACGCAACGCCCGAGTCAGGACGGGGTTGACCTCGATCGAGCGGTCGAGGGTGAGGGAGGCGTCCGCACCGGCGCTGGACAGGCGTACCGGTCGCAGCAGCACGGGGGCGCTGACGGTACGCACGGCCGTCGGCGCGGTCTCCGCGACGGCGCCGCCGGGAGCGGCCGAGCCCTCCCCTGCGGGCACCTCGGCATCCTTCGGGTCGGTGACCGGCTCCGTCCAGCCGGCCACGCCGATGGCCAGGTAGACCGGGGCGACGCCGAAGCTCCGGGACAGCTGGTCGGTGCGCCCCGCCAACTCGCGCAGGGACTGCCTGGCGATGCCCAGGGCGACCCGCTCCCTCACCAGGCTTCCCAGGTGCGTGGGCCGACCCGCGTACAACTGAGCCAGCCCCGAGGGATGCGCCGCAGTGAGGTCGACGATGCCGTCGCGATCGGAGAACGCGTCAAGACTGGAGGTGCCGCCCAGGTCGGCGAGCTCCTGACGCCAGCAGTCGAGCGCGGCCTCGATACGGTCCCGCCGCTCGGCATCCATCGAGGGAACGGGGTCCGCCTCCGCGGACTGAGCGGGAGCGGGCTCGGCGGGCAGATCTGCACCCTCGGGGTCACGCGGCTGAGGGCCGGCGTCGCGCCGGCCGCGGCCCAAAGAGAACAGTGAAGGCGTCATATCGCCTCACGATATCCGTCCCTCCGCCCGGGACGGCGCCGACGCACCGAGAAGTCGGGCATCTGCGCCTGGACCGTGCAACGGTTACAGTGCCCCCGGCGCGATTCGAACGCGCGACACCCGCTTTAGGAGAGCGGTGCTCTATCCCCTGAGCTACGAGGGCCGGCTGAGGACGGCTGCGATACTACCCGATCGTGCACCGTGCCCGGCTACGGCGCCGGGCGGCGGCCGAGTGCCGCCGCCCGCCGCCCCGATACCGGTCAGGCGCGGGACCAGGGAGTGGTCTGAGTGCGGCCCACGCGGATGTCGTCGTCCCGGGTGCGTGCGGGCACGACCATGACGGGGCAGGACGCGTGCGACAGCACCCCCTGGCTGACGGATCCGAGCAGCAGCCCGGAGAAGCCGCCCCGGCCCCGGGATCCCACCACCACCAGGTCGACGGCGGTGGAGAACTCGGACATCAGCTCGGCGGCGTTGCCGTCGAGGGCGTGACGGCGCACCACCACGTCGGGGTGACCCTCGGTGGCCTCGGCGATGGCCCGGTCCAGTCCGGAGCGGACATCGGTGAGGACCTGTTCGCGGTCCACCGCCGCCGGCAGCCAGGCGAGGGCGCCGGCGCCCGACGCCATGGGTACGGCGGCAATGGCGGTCAGCTCGGCGCCCCAGGCCTCGGCCTCACGCACCGCCCACTTCAGCGCCTTGCGGGCGGAGTCGGAGCCGTCCACGCCGACCACGATGCGGCGCACCGGCGTGAAGGCGGAGCCCTCCGTGTGGCGCGGAACCACGACTGCGGGGCAGCGGCTGTGCGCCGGCAGCGCCGAGGAGACCGTGCCGAGCAGACGGTCGGCGAAGCCGCCACCGCCACGGGTGCCGACGACGGCGAGCGCGGCATCGGCCGACAGGTCCACCAGCACGCCGGCGGGGTCACCGGTCTCCAGGGAACTGGTCACCGTCACACCGCGCCCCTGCGCGCGGGCAACGGCCTCGTTGACAACCGCCTCGGCACCTGCGCGAACCGCCGAGTCGTCCAGGGCGGCATAGCCGCCGTCAAGCGAGGCTGTAGTGAAGGAGGGCAGGGAGTAGGCGCACAAGATGTGAACGCGCCAGCCGTTGCAGGCGGCGCGGTCGACCGCCCAGTCGACCGCCTCCAGGGATTCGGGTGAGCCGTCAACTCCGACGAGGACGACCTTGTCTTCGGCCATGGGTGTGCCCCTTTCTGCGAGCGTCGAGTACTCGACCACACTCATTCTGCCCCGTGTGCGGGCGTGTTCCAAAACACGTTTTCAAAATAGCACGTGGGGGCTGCCGGCCTGCTGACCGGTCGCCCCCACGCGGTGGAGCGGGATGTCGTGTACTCAGCCGACGCGCACGTACTGCGGCGAGCCGTAAACGGCCCGGTAGGAGACGCCCGTGGCGGGGGTCCCCGCGTCAATCATCATGCCGCCGCCGGCGTAGATGCCGACGTGGCCGCCGTAGTAGACGATGTCGCCGGGCTGCGCCTCCGCAGCGGACACGATCGTGCCGGAGGCGCCCTGGGCGTAGGAGGTGCGGGGCAGCGAGATGCCGACCTGGGAGTAGACGTACTGGACCAGCCCGGAGCAGTCGAAGCCGCCGTTGGCCGGGGAGTTGGAGCCCCAGATGTAGGCCATGCCCGTGTACTGCATCGCGATGGACACGACCGAGGAGCCGGAGGGGTTCGCGGCCGCGGTGCTCACCGGGGCGACGGACTGCTCGGCATCCGTGGTGCTGTCCGCATTGGCGGTCTCGACGACGGCCTCCGCCTCCGCGGTGACCTCCGCCTCTGCCTCCGTCTCCTCCTCGACCTCTACCACGGGGGCCTCGGCGGTCGGGGCGTCCACGGTCTCAACGTCGCTGGGGACGGTGACGGACTGTGCGACCTGCACTGCCTCATTCGTGGAGACGACGGTGCGCGCCTCGGCGGCGAGCACACCCACGCCCTGAGTCTCGAGGGAGCCGGCGGACTGCGCCGCCTCATTCGTGTTAGCGGCCGAAGCGCCGGAGGCGATCATGCCGAGCGCGAGACCGGAGGATGCAGCAACCGCGAAGCCACGACGGGCAACCGGGGCCACAGAAGTCATCGGAGTCAGCGGACGAGCAGCCTTACGATGCCGAGCCGAGGTGCGTGTTGTCATGTAGTGGTTCTCCTCTGAGATGCCTACGAGGTGAGCTGTCGGGTTCGGACTGGAGACGCCCGGCCCGCATCGCGCGGGCTTCACCCCAAGGCCCCGGCTGCGCCGGGACCGCGTTTGGTTCCCCCGTTCCTGCCATGTATGTGGGATATGACAACCGAGACCGAGCGGCAGGATTGAGCCTCGCTCTCAGCGTCGCGGCCATTGAGCTCCGCAACGGTGAACACGTTACCCGAAGTTCCCCGGAGCCGTCACGGGGAGATCACACACACCGCCGTGACAAGTGGCACACGGGACTGCGGTGGACAGAACCCCAGGTCAGCGCCTTGCCGGACATGCACAGCGCCCCGCTCCCAGGACCGGGGGCGGGGCGCGAGCGGGCCGACGGCGGTCAGCCGACGCGCAGGTAGGTCGCCCCGGAGTAGACGGCGTGGTAGGACACGCCCGTTGACGGCGAGGCGTCCACCATCATCCCATCACCTGCGTAGAGGGCCACGTGCCCCGACCACCACAGGATGTCACCGGGCTGTGCCTCGGCCGCGGAGATCGGCGTGCCGATTGCCCGGATCTGACCGGACTGGTGGGGGATGCTGATGCCGTACTGGCCGTAGACGTACGACACCAGCCCGGAGCAGTCGAAGGCGGAGGGACCGGAGGCGCCCCACACATAGGGGGTTCCGACGTACTGCATGGCCAGCGCGACCATGCCCTGCCCGGAGGAGGCGCCGGCGGATACGACCTCCGCGGCGCTCTCATCCGCCTCGGTGGCCGCGTTCGCGTCAGCGGCGGAATCGGCGTCGTCCTCCTCAGCGACCTCCTCGACCACCGGTGCGGTGGCCGTAACGGCGGCGGCCTCGACGACGTCCGAGCTCCACTCCGAGGTGGCGCCGGCCGCGATTGCCGCGTTGGTGGTAACCACCTCGCGCGCGTCATTGGCCAGTGCCGCCACGCCGGCGTCAGCAAGCGCGCCGGCGGAAGCGCCGGCCTCGGCATCCTCACCTGCCGCGTTGGCACCGGAGGCGATCATCGTCAGTGCGAGCCCGGACGAGGCGGCGACGGCGAGTCCGCGGCGGGCGATGGGCGCCGCCTCCGACAGCGGGGTCAGCGGACGGGCGGCCTTGCGGTGACGGGCCTTGACATTTGTAGTCAATGGATTCTCCTGCGGAGCCTCCGAGGTTAGCTGTCGGGTTCGGGCGGGAGACGCCCGGCCCGCGTCACGCGGGCTTCACCCCGAGGCCGCGCCCTGTGGGACGTTACGGCCGGAGAAGTGGTTCCCCCGGGCCTGCCGAAGAACAGTCTGTGGGGAGGCGACCCGCACCGGCAGGCTTAGGCTCTGCGCGTCGCTCTGCGACCAGAGTGCTGGCCGCGCCCCCCAATCTAGCGACACTGGGGACTTCTCCCCTACCTCATGCACTGTGGAATCTCCCACGCCAGGACCGCCCAGGCGATCGGCCTTAGGCGCACAGGAATGGGTGGCGCCGTCGAGCGTTGCGCCGACGACGTCACCGAGCCGGGGGCGTCAGTCAGCGCTTGAGGAAGAGGTGCCGGGTGAGGGAGCCCTGCAGCAGGAGTGAGGCGGCGTCGTCGTCCCGGCGGGTGACCCGGATGCCGCCGACCGTCGAGGTCAGCCGGACCGGCACGCCCGCGCGTATACCGGCGTCCTCGAAGCGGACGATCAGGTCGGCCTCGGCCTGAATGGGCTCGCCCACGCGTGAGATGACGGCCTCCGAGCGGCCGTCGCGGACCAGCCGCTCGGCGCTGATCTCGTCGGCCGCGGGGGCCGGGAGCGCCGATGCCCGCTCCGGAATCGGATTGCCGAAGGGATCGGCCGAGACGTCGTCGAGAATCACCGCCAGACGGTCCTCGACCTGTTCACTCATCACGTGCTCCCAGCGGCAGGCCTCTTCGTGAACGAGTCTGCGGTCGACTCCGATCACGTCCAGCAGCAGCCTTTCAGCAAGGCGGTGTTTGCGAATAACCTCAGTGGCCCGGCGCCGCCCCTCATCCGTGAGCTGCAAGGAGCGGTCGTCGGCAACCCAGATGAGCCCGCTTCGCTCCATGCGCGCAACCGTCTGGGAGACCGTCGGCCCGGAGTGCCCCAGCCGCTCCACGATCCGTGCTCGCAGTGGGAGCACGCCATCTTCCTCAAGTTCGTACACGGACTTGAGGTACATCTCGGTAGTGTCGATTAGCCCACTCATCTGGTGTCTCCTCCGGTGGCCGCTACCCAATGCGGCACGGTCGCCCGCGGCCGACGGCCGACGCGTACGCACGTGCGCGTACAGGATATCGGCGTCCGTGTCCGAGGCCACCAGCCCCGGTCGCCGACGTCAGTGGGAGCCGGTGCCAGGGTCGCGGTCCTGGCCTGCGCCGGGTGCGTCGGCGTCCGTGCCCGCGGCCCCCTCCGCCTCACCCAGGCCGGCTCGCTCGCGCGGGCCGATCGTGGCCAGGAACGGGCGGGTGGAGGAGTAGGCGAAGTCGATGTGCCAGTGACGCCGCGCCCAGATGCCGGCGACGACGGCTGCGGCAACCGCGGCGATGCCGCCGGCCAGGATTGAGACGCGCGGCCCCCACTGGTCCGACACCCACCCCATGATCGGGGCGCCGACCGGTGTGGTGCCGAGGAAGAACATCATGTAGATGCTCATCACGCGTCCCCGCATGGCCGGCTCCGTATTGAGCTGGACCGTCTGGTTCGCGCTGGTGAGCACCGTGAGCACGCACAGCCCCACCGGGATCGTCGAAACCGCGAAGAGCTGGTAGTTGGGCGTGAGCGCCATCAGGATCGTGAACACTCCCAGGAAGAAGGAGGCCACCACCAGGGTGCGCACGCGCGGCGACTTGCGGCGCGCCGCCCACAGGGCGCCGGCGAGAGAACCGACGGCGAAGACGGATGAGACGGTGCCGTAGGCGTCGGACTCCATGTCGAAGGTGGAGCGCACCATGGCCGCCATCGTCACCTGGAAGTTGAGGGTGAACATTGAGACCACCGAGATCACCGCGATGATGACGATGATGTCGGTGCGATGGCGAATGTAGGCCAGGCCCGCACGCAGCTGTCCCTTGGCGCGCTTCGCGCGCGGGACGTCGTACAGCTCGGTCAGGCGCATGGTGGCCAGGGCGAGCGCCGGGAACAGGAAGGTCAGGGCGTTGACCAGGAACACCCAGCCGGGGCCGATCCAGGCGATCACCAGGCCACTGGCCGCGGGGCCCAGGAGTCGCGCGGCGTTGAATGAGGCCGAGTTCAGCCCGACGGCGTTGGCCAGGTTCTCTGCTGGCACCATGCGGGCCACGAAGATCTGCCGCGCCGGGGCGTCGTACGCGGAGGCCAGTCCCGTGGCGAAGGCGGCGAGGTACACGTGCCACAGCGCCGCGTGGCCCGCGAGCACGTCCACGGCAAGCGCCAGTGAGACCACACCCATCGCGCATTGAGTGACGATCAGGAACTTGCGCTGGTCGACGCGGTCCGCGATCAGCCCGGCGTGGGCGCTGAACAGCATGGCGGGCAGGAACTGGAGCGCCGTCGTGATGCCCGTGGCGGAGGCGGAGTCATCGGTCAGGATCCGCAGCACCAGCCAATCCTGGGCCACGCGCTGCATCCAGGTGCCGGTGTTGGCCACGAGCGCGGCGAAGAACCAGATCCGATAGTTGTGAAACTTCAGTGACTCGAAGGTGCTGCTCACGGTGGGGAGTCGACTCCAATCTCGGGACCAGACGTCCGGCGCATTCGTCGGGAGGCGCAGTTTTTTGGAAACGGTTAATTGTACGCCTGTACAGGACACATGACGCGGAGGGGCGGCGACGCAGCCGTGGCCGCGTCGCCGCCCCTCCGGGTGGCTGGTTGTGAGGCGAACCGGCGTCAGCCCACGCCGAGGATCGCCTTAATGGGCTCGAGCGTGAAGTAGATGACGAACAGCACCGAGGCCACCCACATCAGCGGGTGGATCTGCTTGACCCTGCCGCGGGCCAGCTGAACGACCAGGTAGGAGACGAAGCCCGCGCCGATGCCGTTGGTGATGGAGTAGGAGAACGGCATCATGATGATGGTGATGAAGGCCGGCAGGGCGATCTCCGGGGTCTTCCAGTCGATGTCCGTCACCTGCGTCATCATCAGGAAGCCGACCACGACCAGCGCCGGGGTGGCCGCCTCGTAGGGCACCATGGAGACGACCGGGGCGATGAACATGCTGGCCAGGAACAGCACGCCGGTGACGATGGAGGCCAGGCCGGTGCGGGCGCCCTCGCCGACGCCCGCGGCGGACTCGATGTAGGAGGTGTTGGAGGACACGCCCCCGGCACCGCCGGCGATCGCACCCAGGGAGTCGACGACGAGGATCTCACGGGTGCGCGGCGGGTTGCCGTTCTCATCCAGCAGGTCACCCTCGGCACCGATGGCGACCATCGTGCCCATGGTGTCGAAGAAGTCGGCGAGCATGAGCGAGAAGACCAGCAGCACGACGGAGACGACGCCGACCTTCTCCACGCTGCCCAGCAGGCTGAAGTGGCCCAGCGTCGCCAGGCTGGGCAGCTCAACGGGCGTCCCCTCCAGGGCGGGGATGGACAGCGACCAGCCTGTGGGGTTGGTCGCCGCGTCGAAGGCGCCTAGGTGGGCGAAGGCCTCGATCAGGGCCGCCAGGATGGTGGAGGCGACGATGCCGATGAGGATGGAGCCGCGCACCTTGCGCACGTGCAGCACGAGGATCAGGAACAGGCCGAACAGGAACACCAGGACGGGCCAGCCCTGCAGGGAGCCGCCCAGGCCGAGTTCCAGCGGCGTACCGCCGGCACGCACTACCTTGGCGTCCACCAGGCCGATCAGCGCGATGAACAACCCGATGCCCACCGAGATGGCGGTCTTGATGTCCGGCGGGACGGCCTTGAACACGGCCTCCCGGAATCCGGTGAGCACGAGCACCAGAATGATGATGCCCTCGATCACCACCAGGCCCATGGCGTCGGCGTAGGTCATGCCGTTCATCCCGACCAGGGTGTAGGCGATCATGGCGTTGATGCCCAGTCCGGCGGCCAGTGCCATGGGGTAGTTCGCCACCAGGCCCATGAGGATGGTGATGATGCCCGCGATGAAGGCGGTGCCGGCGGCGATCTGCTCGGTAGTGCCCAGTGGCGCGATCCCCTCGTGCGGGGTGGACAGCACCAGCGGGTTGAGGACGAGGATGTAGGCCATCGTGAAGAACGTGACGAAACCGCCGCGCACCTCACGTGCCACCGTGGAGCCTCGCTCGGTGATGTGGAAGAAGCGGTCTATCGCGCCACGGGCGGGCGCTGGCCGCGATGATTGTGCTGCTGTGGGAATAGGGGCATGTGTGGTCACAGGCCCGGATTCTCCCAGACGCCTGGACTGTGATGAAACTCCGGTCGCCCCTTGGACACGAGCGCACGCCTACGCAGGGAAGGCCCAAAGCGCCGAGCGGCCACCGCCCGACGTGCCCACCGGGCCCGGCGGAGGCCGCCCGCTTGTGGGGCGTCAGGGTGAGTACGTCGGCTCAGGCACGCGTCGGCAGTGAGGCCTCAAGCTCGGCCAGGGCATCCGCGGCGGCATGGCGCTGCGTGACGTCATGGTGCTCGCGCTCCAGAGCCAGATCGGCGACCGCGTCACGGGCGGAGGCGGCACGGCGAGAGGCGGCCGCCTCCGGCTCCCGCGGCGACTCCTCCGACGCAATCCCGGCCTCCGGCTCCCGCGGCGACTCCTCCGGCGCAGTCCCGGCCTCCGGCTCCCGCGGCGACTCCTCCCGCACCGAATCGGCCTCCGGCGCCTGCGCGGGCGCTTCCGGAGTCGGCACCTCGGCCTCCGCAGCCTGCCCAGCCTCCGGCTCCGCCTGCTCCTCCTCACGGGTGCGTCCGCCGCGCAGGTCAGTGCCATTCGTGGCCAGCGGCTCCATGGCCTCCTCGTCCAGGCGCGACGGCGACACCGGCCACTCGGGGCCCTGATCGGGCAGGTCGGTTTCGGAGTGGGCTCCGCAGCCGTGGTCCAAGGAGACGACCCTCCCGTCGTCGGCCGCCCACTCGTTGGCGCACACTCCGAAGGTGTTGCGCAGGCGCCCCGCCATGGGCACCAGGAAGCCACAGGTTGAGCATGTGGCATGCGCCTTGCGCACGCCGTCGGCGTCGGGGCCGGATTCGCCGTCGTACCAGCGCTGCGCGGCGCGCCGGTAGCCCTCGGCGGACAGCACGCGGGCGCGGCCGAGGTCGAGCTCGTCCAGGGCGACGGCGTCGCTGTCCTCGCCGGTGGCCTCCCAGCCGGGCTCGAGGCGCTCATCCGTCTCTCGCCTGGGCAGGCGGTCGGAGCGGGTGGCGTCCCCCGGGCGCAGCCGATCGGCCCAGGGCACCCAGGCCGGCGCCAGCAGCGCCTCCTCCCCCGGAAGCAGCTCCATCTCACAGATCGTGGCGGTACGGCCGCGCGGCGGCCGAGACATGGTCACCGCCCAGCGCCAACCGCGGTAACCCGTCAGGTTGCAGTCGAACAGGTGAGTGATCAGACGCTTGTCCAACTGCCGGGACGCGGCGTACTGCCCGACCGAAAGCGGTTCAGTGATCTCTCCCAGGGCGCTGCGGGCCGCATCGATGGCAGCGGGGGAGGTCAGGACCTTGTCCTTCGCGGCAACAGCCTGCTGCGCCGCCGTCGGCAGGGCTCCGGGGCGCGCCGCCGGGGCCGCCGGCCTTCCGCTCGCGGTGTTCTTCGACGTATCTGTCGCTGCGTCAGTCACGGTTCCAGTGTAAGCGGACGGGGCGGCGGACGTCCCTCACCGGCAGCCCCCGGGCCGCCGCATCCGTCAGCCCGCTTGAACCGACACGATCCGGTGCACCGCCACGGTGAGTTCGGTCTCACGCCCCAGGTCCGCCAGCCGGACGCGCCCCGCCTCGACGGCGAGCACCCGCACGGTGCGTTCCTGCTGCGTTCCGTCAGCGCCGGTCAGGCGCAGACGCACCCGCGCGCGCGTGGCCTGCGCCTGACGCAGCAGGGCAAGCACCTGCACCGGGTCGCCGGCCGACGACGACGCCCCGCCGGCTGCACGCTGCGTCTCCTCCCCCGCGCGCAGCCGACCCACGAGGCCGGCCAGCTCACGGCGACCGGGACGCCGCAGGCGCACGGAGTGCTGATTGCCGGGGCGGGCGGGCTGCGGCGCGAGTACCCGCCGGCGGCGGTCGCCTCCGCCGACGCCTGACACCACGACGCTCCCGCGCTCGTTCTCCAGCACCGGGGCCAGGCCGGCGCCGCGCAGCTCGCGGAGCACCGCCCCCGCGGGAGCCGACGACAGAATGATCCCGGGAGCCACCTGGTCCAGGCCCAGGTCGCGCACGGACGCGTCGGCGAGGATCCCGGCGGCGACTGCCGGATCCTCCACGCGCAGCACGCTGGCCACCTCGCGTACGCGCACCGCGCCGTGGCGGCGGGCCGCGTCGTCGATGAGGACGGTCAGCGCGCCGGGCAGCGGGGTGAGGCTGAAGCGGGTCAGCGCCTGCACCAGCTCGCCGGCGGACCACCCGTCGTCCAGGGCGCGGCGGACGGACTCCGGAGTGAAGCGGACAGTGAGACCGCCCCCACGGGACTCGACCACGCTGCTGCGTTCCAGGACCGCAGCGAGGGCGGGAGTGGGGCGACCGGGGACGATGGCCGTCAAGTCCGACTGGACCAGCAGGGTGTCGACGCCGGCAGGCAGGTCCGCGGCCAGTGCCTGTTCGAGTGCCGCGGGCAGCATCCCACCGCCTTGCCCGGAGTCGACGGGCTCGGCGGCGTCCGCGTTCAGCGTGGCCGCACCGGAGGCGGCGGGTGCCGCAGTGCGCAGTGCCGCGGCCAGCACCCTGCCGGCACGGCTGAGGGCACCGCCGCCGGTCAGGCCGAGGAGCTCCGCCTCAGCCAATACCGCCCCGACGGCGCCCTCGGGGATCTGCCGACGGGGACGGGCGAAGGTGAGCGCGTCATGCGCCCAGGCGGCGTCGACGACTGTCCCCTCGGGCAGCGAGTCGAGCAGGATCAGGACGCGCCGACGCAGCCTGCCGGCCCAGCCGGCCTCGACGTCGGCCCCCAGGACCGGCCGCAGGACGCCGTCGTCGGAGCGCGTACCGACCAGCCAAGGGGTGCGCGCAGACTCCGGCCAGGCGGCCGCGAGCGCCGCCCACTGCTCGGGCAGTTCCGCCTCCAGCCAGGCGGGGACCGTGGTCGCCGGGATCCAGGCGGCGCCGGACTCGTCCAGGCCCAGCAGGTCGGCGCCGGCCGCGAGCTCAATGACCGTGGCGGCCTCGCCGCGCTCCAGTCCGACGGCGGCGGCGGTGCGGTCCAGAACCCGCACGCCCACGCCCCCGGTGCGCAGGATCTGCCCGCCTTCACGGTCCCACTCGGCCAGAAGCTCGCGGACCAGCCGGACCGCCTCCTCGGCGCGGCTCACGGCCTCGGAGGCGACGGCGTCGGAGGCCACGACGTCCAGGGCATCGGCGGACGGGGGCGCCGGCGGACGGCGGGTGAGTCTGCCTCCGCGCAGGGCGAGGCCGACTTCTCGCGGCAGTATGAAGCGAGTGCGCCCGGCCGAGTCCGAAGCGCGCTCGAGCCAACCGCGCGCAACCAGCTGGGCCGCCGCGGCGGAGTGGTTGCCGGGGTCGAGCGTGCCCACCGGCGGCCCCCAGGTCAGGGCCCTCAACACCGCAGTGCCCGGGGCGGAGTCCGCCCCCTCCGCCTCCTCCAGGGCGGTGAGCGGGGGCGGGAGCTGCGCGGCGGTGAGCGGTTCGGCGGCCCAGGGGCCCAGCCCGAAGGGATACGGCCCGAATGCGTCGGCGAGTCCGGGTACCGGGCCCGCCTCCAGGACCAGCGCCAAGCGGGCGAGCACCACCAGGCGAGCGGCGACGTCCTCGACAGCCAGCTCCAGGGCGGGCGCCAGGGCGTCGGCGTTGGTATGGCCCAGGGCGACGACGGCCTCGGCAACGGCGATGGTGACTGCATCCAGGTCACGCAGGGCGGCCTCCACACTGGGACGGGCGCAGGCGCGCGCGGCCAGGGCGGTGAAGGAGGCGGAGGGCGGAGACACCAGATCGGGACGGGCGGCGAGAAGCGCGGCGACGTCGCGATCGGGCAGGGCCATCAGGTGGGCGGCCAACTGCTCGATGCTCGCGACCGCGAACTCGCCCTCACGTCTCGCCCCAGCCGCGTTAGGCGAGCCCTCGGTCCGGATGCGGTCGGCGTGTCCTGCGCTCATCCGCACCAATGTAGCGCCGCCGCCCTCCCCCCTGCCCGCGCGCGAGGATTAGTAGTCGACCCTGAGGTTTCCGAAGTCCGGCGCCGGACCGTCCGGGTTGTCCACGGTTACGGAGTTCACTCCCGCCGAGAGCCTCGCCTTGATGGACAGCTTGGAGAAGCTGCCGGTGAAGGTGCCGTTCGACACCCCCTTGATCTCGGCCTCACTCCTCCACGCCACCAGCACTCGGAAGCTACGCGGCTCGGCACAGCGGTAGTTGAATGTCAGCGTGTACTCGCCATCCTCCGGAACCCAGACATTGGCCAGGGTGGCGTCGTTCCCCTCCCCGCCCAGCCACCGCGTAACCCACCTGTCGGAGCGAGTCTGGCCACGCAGATAACCGTCCGCGATAGTGAGCTCGTACGGGAGGGCGGGAGTCTTCTGATATGCCCGGAAGTAATCAATATCGAAGTACTTCGGGTACGGCACTGCGGGATCGTAAGGCCCGGTCCACCCTCCCTTGAGATTGTCATAGATTCCCAGCAGGGTCATCATGGGATAGCCCACGGTGACCTGCGTGGACGCCACCGCGGCACCGTCTACCGCAACCGTCATTCCGTGTGCATCCCAATCGAACTCGAAGAGATGGAAGTCATCGGCGAAGCTGGCTCCATTCGGCAGCGCGAACGACTGCTTGACCGGGAACAGGCCGACGTAATCCCTCCATGTATGTATGACCACTTTTCATTTGGCCAGGATCCGGTCGCTGACGCGTGAGCGGGGATTGATCCAGGGCTCGAAGTCGATGCCGCGTCCGTCCACCTCGAAGCAGTACCTGCCCGTGCGCCAGACCTTCGGTTTCGCCAAGGCACGGATACAAAGATCGCGCACCTGTCGCCGCTCGGCGTCCGTCAGCCACGCGTCCGGGTCCGAGCAGCCGACGACGCCGGTCACCAGCGCCAGGTCGTGGGTGATGGCGCAGGCCTCGGGGCTGAGGAGCGATCCCCGTGAGCGCGTGAAGGCGACGTCGGGGTCCGTGTCGACGATGCCGCTCAGCCAGTACCTGGCCACTGCTGCGCGCAGGGCGTTGCGCATGCCCGGGCCGCTGGGATCACGCCTGCGTTCGGTGTTGTCCCAGTAGGGGGCGGTGTCGGGACCCACCCGCATGCCGTCCACCACGCCCAGTGACGGGGCGATTACGGCTCCGGAGGCCATCAGGTAGGCATTGGGGGCGGCCTCCCGTATGGCCTCCAGCCCGAGCCGGTAGGCGGCCTCCCGGTCGAGTCGGCGGTGGCGGACTCCACGTATGGCCGCAGCGTTGAGGAAGTCGAGCTTGAGGTAGCCGTACCCCCATCCGGTCACCCGCTCGATGAGCTGCCGGATGTACGCCAGTGCCTCGGGATGGGTGCAATCCAGGGCGTAGTACGGCGCCGCCCAGTTGTAGCCGGCGACCGCGGGCTCGCCGGACTCGGTGTGGACCAGCAGTTGGGGGCGCTCGCGGACGAGCGGCGATTGCGCGGAGACTATGAACGGGGCCAGCCAGAGACCGGCCTCCATCCCGGCGTCGTGAATCTGCTCGGCCAGGACCGCCATGCCCTCGGGGAAGTCCCCGTTGGGCCGCCAGTCGCCCACGGCGCGCTGCCAGCCGTCGTCTATCTGAACGACGCCGTAGCCGTTGGCCGCGGCGGGCAGAATCTCCGCCTCGATCCTCTCGGCGGTGATCTCCTCGAACCACGAGTACCAGGAGGACCACACGGGACCCGGGTCCTCGCGTTGTGCCTGCGCCTCCACGGACAGCCCGACGGAGTTCGCCAGGGCGCGCGTCCAACGTGCGAACACCTCCAGTTCCGGGCCGACGCCGATCCACCAGTCGATTCCGGCCTCTGCGTCGGCGCCCTCGACTACTTCTCCGTAGTCCCCGGCGGCCCGGCCCAGAGTGGTCGCCTCGATTCGACCGGGTAGGACATCAAGGACACCGCTCCTGCCGCCGAGACTGCCCACCAGCAGATACTCCACCTCCCCGGGTGCGTCGGGGCTCTCGGGCAGCTCCACGGCGGTGAGCAGGTAGGAGCGGTGGCGGTCATAGCGGTCGGTCGCGGGGTCCTCCGCGGTTGCCGTGCGCTCGGGGTTCTCCCACACTCTCCAGGGGCGGCGCTCCTGAGACCACCAAGAGGTCGGTGACCATGACGTCCACCCGTGCCGGTAGAGCTCCGCGGTGTCCCGGCCGGGGTGCTCGACCACCAGGGAGCCGGCGGGCAGGACGACGCCGACTGATGGGTCGGCTGTCTGCGGGCTCTGTCCGATGAGGTCGCCCTGGAGGGTCCAGGTGGTGTCTTGACGCGTCAGGATCAGCTGTACGGGCACGGGGGACGTCATGGCTATCACTCCTCCAGCAGGGAGTTGACCTTGGTTGCCAGCTCGGGCAGGGCGGTGGCGGGATCCGCCTCACCGCGCTGGATTCGCTCGATCACGACGTCGGCCTCGGAGTTGATCTCATCGGCCTTGAAGGTGATCGGGTAGTAGGACAGCGCCTCGGGGTCCTGGGCGATGTCGAGGAAGGCGGACACATCGACTCCGGCGTCCTCATGGGCCTTGGCGGCGGCCTCGGACTGCGCCGTGATGGAGGGGAAGACGACGGCCTCCTGGGCGATTACCGACTGGCAGGCCTCGGAGGTGAGGTACTTGACCCACTGCCAGGCCTCATCCTGGTGCTTGGAGGAGGCGGTGATGGAGGGAGCCAGACCGTTGATGATGGTCTTGCGCCCCTCGGGACCCTTGGGCAGCGGGGCGAAGGCGAACTCCTGCGCCTCGGAACCGGCCCAGGTGTTGATCCGCCAGGAGCCGTCGGGAACCAGGGCCGCCTTGTTCTGCTCCATCATTGGCTCCAGCCCCAGGTTTCCGGCCTGCTCTACCGGAGTGACATAACCGGCATCGATTTGCTTCTGCCACCAGGCCATGGCCTCGATCAGCTTGGGCGAGTCGAGGTTGTAGCGGGTCCCGAAGGGATTCTTGTCCAGGTAGTCGAAGCCGTTGGACAGGGCCAGCCAGGACCAGGGGCCCTGACCGACTACCCCACCGCCGGTCTCCAGGCCCCAGCCGTAGGTGGCCACCTTGGTCTTGTCGAAGCCGGGCTCGTCTCCCCGCACGCCGTTCTCGTCGACGGTCAGGCGGGCGATGAGCTTGCCGAAGGAGCCGCCGTCGGTCGGGTTCCAGTCCAGGTCCTTCAGATCGGCTGGATCGACGCCCGCGTCCTTTACGTCCTTTACGTTGTAGACCAGGGCTATGGTGTCCCAGTCCTGGGGGATGCCGTAGGTCTTGCCGTCGTAGTTCCACAGGGAGGCCAGGTCACCGGTGTACTGGTCCAGGTCGATCCCGTCCTTCTCAATGCGATCGGACAGGTCCGCCAGTGCTCCCTTGGAGGCGAGCTCGGGGTAGTGGGCGACGTGGTTGGTGATCACGTCCGGGGCGGTCCCGGAGTTCAGGCCGACGGTGAGGTTCTGCCAGTAGTCGTCCCAGCCCTTCTGATCGATGGTGACGCCGATGCCGGTCTCCTTGGTGAAGGCATCGGCGCACTTCTGGTAGGCCGTCTGCTGGTTGGGGTCCCACAGCGAGTAGACGATGTTCTCGCCGTCGCCGTCGGAGCTGAGCTCCGCCGGGGTGCAGGCCGCCAGCGTCACCCCGGATAGGGCGACGGCGGTCAGGAGCGCAATGGTGCGTTTCATGGTTCTCTCCTTCGAGATGGGATTGGGCGCCGATGGCGCGGTTTCACTTGGCTGAGGTGAGGCTGATGGAGGAGACGAGCTTGCGGCCGAGTACCAGCAGGACGATCAGCATGGGGATCGTCTGCAGGGTGGCTGCGGCCATGAGGCCGGTCCAGTCGGGGCGGGTGGAGGGCGAGCTCTGTTGGAAGACGGCCAGCGCCACGTTGAGCAGGCGGACCCCGTGGTCCTGGCCGATCAGCTGTGGCCACAGGTACTCGTTCCAGGCGAAGACCGCCTGGATAATCGCCACCGTGGTGATCGGCGTGGCAGTCATCGGGACTATCACCTTGCGGAAGGTGGTCCACGAGCTTGCGCCGTCGAGCATGGCCGCCTCCTCCACCTCCCGGGGCAGCGAGAGCATGAACTGGCGTAGGAAGAAGATCGCGAAGGGGCTGACCAGCACGTAGGGGGCGAGCAGGCCGGTGAAGGTGTTCAGCAGGCCCGCGTTCTTGATGAGCACGAAGTTCGGCAGCACGATGAAGATCGGAGGGATCATCATGCCGGTCAGCAGCAGCCCGAACAGCAGGTCCCGTCCGGGGAAGCGCAGCCGGGAGAAGGCGTAGGCGGCCATGGTGGAGGTAGTCACCTGGCCCACGACCAGCAGTGCGGTGAAGATCAGCGAGTTGCGCAGATAGAGCCAGAAGTACATCTTGGCGCCCGACCCGCCGGCGGCGAGGCTCTCCTCCACGCCGACCAGCCCGAGTACCCGTTTGAAGTTGATCAGAGTCAGGTTGCGCGGAATGAGGGAATAGTCGCCGTTGAAGACCTCGGCGTTGGAGATCAGCGCGGTGCGGATCGCCCAGGCGAAGGGCGTCAGCGTAATCAGCAGCAGCAGGATCAGCAGGGCCCAGCCCAGGACTCGGCCGGGGCGGCGCAGCAGGGCGGGCCGACGAGTAACGGTGCGTGCGGTGTCGGTCATGTCATTCACCCCAGATCCGATTCCGCTGCCCGGGAGACCCGCAGCTGGATAAGTGTCATGACCAAGATGATCAGCAGCAGTACCACGGCCATGGCCGCGGCGTAACCCATCTGCCCCTGCTGGAAGGCCTTCTCGTAGATGTAGAAGTAGATCACCCGGGTCGCTCCCACGGGACCTCCTTTGGTTGCGACGGCGACGGTGTCGAAGATCTGGAAGGAGCCGATCATTGAGACGACGACGACCATTACGAGCACCGGTCTGATCAGCGGCAGGGTGACGGACCACAGGGTGCGAGCGGTTGAGGAGCCGTCCAGTTCGGCGGCCTCGTAGACCATGCGGGGGACGGTTTGCATGCCGGCGAATATGAGCAGCGCCGTGTAACCCATGTTCCGCCACGAGTTCACCAGTGCCACAGTGATGATCGCCAGGTCGGGGTTGCCGTAGAAGGCAATGGGGCCCACACCCACGCCGCCCAGCAGGTGATTGAGCAGACCGACATTCGGATCGAGGACGAACAGGGTGATCACCGCGATGGTCACATTGGGCACCAGCCACGGCACCAGCAGCATCGAGCGCACGAGCGTGGAGTGGCTGATGCGCTGCATCAGAAGCGCGATCCCCAGGCCGGCGGCGGTCTGCGTGGTGATGTTGACCAGCACGTAGGTGGCCGTGATCACCAGGCTGTGCAGGAAGTTCTCATCGGCCAGGAGCCGGCGGTAGTTGCCCAGTCCGACGAAGCGGGGCTGCGTGATCAGGTCCCAGTCGGTCAACGAGATCTGCAGTCCGCGCGCCATCGGGATCAGATAGAACACCAGGAAGCCGATGAGCGCGGGCGCGAGGTAGGCGTAAGCGGTCAGCACGTTGCGGCGTCGCCGCGCGGACCGGCTTGCGGACCGCGATACGGGCTCGATCTGAGCTGCGGTATGAGCGAGGTCTGTCATCCTTGAGTCCTCAGGAGGAGTTGTGATGCAACCATTAAAACTATACTTACTTATTAAAGTCAAGTCCGCCACCACCCTTGCCTGGAGCCTGTCGTGAGAGCACCCCGCCGCATCCAACGCCGCGCCAACATGTCTGCCGTCCTGCGCTACTGCCTGGGCGGGCCACAGACCCTGGCGGACATCGCCGCAGGAACCGGTATCACCCGCCCGGCAGCCGAGTCGGTGGTGGCGGATCTGAGCGAGCTCGGCTGGCTGACAGAGACCGCCGTAACCCCCCAAACGCCCCGGCCGGGCAGACCCGCCACTTATGTGGGCCTCAGTCCGGACGCGGGCCATGTGCTGTCCCTGGACATCGGCGCGCACCACGTCACCGCGATGGCCGCCGATCTGGCCGGCACCGTCTTGGTGCGCAGTCGGCGGGAACTGGCCGAGGATCTATCGGCAGACGCCAGATTGAAGGCGTCCACCGAACTCGCCCGCAAGACCCTGTCGCGCGCCGGGGGCGGCCCCCTGTGGACCTGCACTGTGGCCTCACCCGGCGTCGTGCATGACGGGCGCGTGGCCTACTTCGGCGGCTACGGCATGCCCGGATGGCAGGGCATTGAGTTGGATGAGGCGGTCCGCGCCGCACTGGGCTCCAGGGTTCGTAGCGCCGGCGACTGCACGCTGGGAGCACGGGGAGAGTCCTGGAAGGGCGCTGCCGCGGGGGTTGACGACGTCGTCTTCATCCTCGCAGGCAGCCGTACCGGCGCCGCCAGCGTGATCAACGGACGGGTTCACGAGGGCCTCCACGGGGCCGCCGGCCTGATCGGTGAGCTGCCGCAGCTGCGGTGGCGCGAACTGGAGGACGAGACCTTCGCCGACTCCCTTTACGACGGCGCGAGCCCACGCCGCGAGCAACTGTTCGCGTCCGCTCGACGCGGGGAGGCACAGGCATTGTCCGCACTCGACAAGTACGCCGATGTGCTGGCCACGGGAACCGCCGCCATGGTGCTCGCGGTAGCGCCGCAGGTGGTCGTCGTCGGCGGCGCCTTCTCCGCCCAGGCGGACCTGTTCCTGCCCCGATTCACCCGCAAGCTCGGTGAGCTGTGTCCCTTCCCCCCGCAGGTAGCGGCGTCCCGACTGGGCGACGACGCCGTCGTTATGGGCGGCCTCAGACTCGCCCTGGACGACATCCTGGACGGCATCGACTCCATCGTACGCGAGGCGGACTACTTCCCCTCCACCTCACCGGCGAGTCTATGGCAGTAGCCGCACGGCATCGCCGTCGCCCAGGTCAGGATGCCGTCATATCAGCCGATCTCGGCACATAACTCCTACCGATCTCGACGTCGATCCGCCGGCGGTGAAGGCGTCTGCTGGGTCACGGCGGCCGGCGCCGCACCCCTGCGATACTCCGGCCATGTCAGAACCCGGCCACTCCCCCGCCCCGCCCGACGGCCCGCTGATCGTCCAGAGCGACAAGACCGTCCTGCTCGAGGTCTCCCACCCCGCCGCCGCCGACGCGCGCCGGGCCATCGCGCCCTTCGCCGAGCTGGAGCGGGCCCCGGAGCACATCCACACCTACCGGATCACCCCGCTGGCGCTGTGGAACGCGCGCGCAGCCGGGCTGGACGCGGAGACGGTGGTCCATGTGCTGATCACCTACTCGCGCTTCCCGGTGCCGCACTCGCTGCTGACCGAGATCGCCGAGACCATGGGCCGCTACGGGCGGCTGCAGCTGGTGACCGACCCGGCGCACGGCCTGGTGCTGCACGCCATCGACGCCCCCGTGCTGGCGGAGGTCATGCGCTCCAAGCGCACCAAGGGCCTGCTGGGGACGCGCCTGGGGGACGCGGATGTGATCGTCCACCCCTCCGAGCGCGGGCACCTCAAACAGGTGCTGATCAAGCTCGGCTGGCCGGCGGAGGACCTGGCCGGCTACGTCGACGGCGAGGCCCACCCGATCGCGCTCAAGGACTCGGCGGCCGATGTGGCGGCGGGGGTCGAGGGAGCCTTCGCGCTGCGCCCCTACCAGAGCGAGGCGGTCGACTCCTTCTGGGCGGGTGGCTCCGGCGTCGTCGTGCTGCCGTGCGGGGCCGGCAAGACGCTGGTGGGGGCGGCCGCCATGGCCCGCTCGGCCACCACCACCCTGATCCTGGTGACCAACGCCGTCTCCGCCCGCCAGTGGAAGCAGGAACTGCTGCGCTTCACCTCCCTGACAGAGGAAGAGATCGGCGAGTACTCCGGCGCCCGCAAGGAGATCCGCCCGGTCACCATCGCCACCTACCAGGTGCTGACCACCAAGCGGAAGGGCGTCTACCCGCACCTGGACCTGCTGGACGCCCGCGACTGGGGGCTGATCGTCTACGACGAGGTGCACCTGCTGCCCGCCCCGATCTTCCGCATGACCGCGGACCTGCAGGCGCGCCGCCGGCTGGGGCTGACCGCGACGCTGGTGCGTGAGGACGGGCGTGAGGACGAGGTGTTCTCGCTGATCGGCCCCAAGCGCTACGACGCGCCCTGGAAGGACCTGGAGCACCAGGGCTGGATCGCCCCGGCGGTGTGCACGGAGGTGCGGCTGACCCTGGACGCCGGGGAGCGGATGGCCTACGCCACCGCCGAGGCCGACGAGCGCTACCGCCTGGCCGCCTCCAACCCGGCGAAGCTGCGCATCGTCGACGCCCTGCTGGCCCGCCACCCCGGGGAGTCGGCGCTGGTGATCGGCCAGTACGTGGACCAGCTGGAGGAGCTGGCCGAGCACCTGAGGGCGCCGCTGATCACCGGGGCGACGACGGTGCGCGAGCGCCAGCGCCTGTACGAGGCCTTCCGCTCCGGGGAGGTGAGCACGCTGGTGGTCTCCAAGGTCGCCAACTTCTCCATCGACCTGCCCGGCGCATCGGTGGCCGTGCAGGTGTCCGGCACCTTCGGGTCACGGCAGGAGGAGGCGCAGCGGCTCGGGCGGATCGTGCGCCCCAAGGACGACGGCCGGCAGGCACACTTCTACACGGTGATCGCCCGGGACACGGTGGACCAGGAGTTCGCCGCCCACCGGCAGCGCTTCCTCGCCGAGCAGGGCTACGCCTACGAGGTGATCGACGCCGAGGACCTGGAGGGGCTTCAGGCCTCGCGGTAGCCGCTGGCGCGGTGAGCACGAGCCTGCCGCGCCAACACGCGGGCCAGTGCACGGCCGAAGGCCTGCACCACGGGCTCGGCCCGCTCCGCGTCGGCGCGCACGCGCCGCCCGGCCGCCACCGCCTCGGCGGGCAGCTCGTCGTCGGTGAGATCCTTCAGCTCCTCCATGTCGGCTACCGCTCCCAGCTTCCACGCGGTCACGCGTGACTCCACCCGCTCCATCCGCTCGGGCGTGGACTCCGGGTGGTGCTGGAGTGCCAGCAGGCTGCCGGCGCGCCAGGCCTGAACCGGTGCCCCCGCGGAGGACGCCAGCAGGGTGGCCGACTCGGGCAGGCGCACCACGCCGTCGTCGTGGGAGACGAGCACCGGCAGCCGGGTGCCGTCCTGGGTGGGGATGCCTGCCCGCACTGCTGCGCGCACGGCCTCGTCGATGATCTCGGAGAACAGCGGGTCGGTGGCGGCCGCGTCGGTCAGCTCCAGATCCACCACGCCGCGTTCCGTGCCGTGCGGCGACGGGGCGGCGGTGGTGCCGCCGATCGCTTCGGCGGCGATCTGGGCGCCCAGGCAGATGGCGACGGCGGGCAGCCGCGTGTCGACAACACCGTGCAGCAGGTCGCGAAGCGGGGTGATCCAGGGGTAGTCCGCCTCGGCGTGGGCGCTCATGGGGCCGCCGAGCACCACCAGGGCGTCCCCGAGTTCCTCCAGTGCCGGCAGGGGGTCTCCGGCCTCGGGGCGCACCATGCGCACGGTGAGGCCTTCCGCAGCCAGCCATTCGCGCAGGCGGCCGATGGGCGCCTGCGGCTCGGGCTCGACCACCGTGACGATCGGGCCGGTGGTTGCGGGGCCGGCGGGTAGGGCCGCGGCGTCGGCGGAGGTACGGATGGCGTCAGTCATGGGGACATTTGAAACCGCGAGCATCGCCCGCGCAAACCCGGCACCGCGGTTGTGAGCTGCACTACGGCCGGCCCGTCCCCTCTCACCGAGATCGGTAGTTGTTACGCACCGAGATCGGTAGTTGTTACGCACCGAGATCGGTAGTTGTTACGTACCGAGGTCGGTTGATATGGCGCGCCGCGGGCGAAACCGCTTGCCGTTACACCCCTCACCAGGGACGATGTCACCGATGAGATCCATTGCCCGCCCGTTCACGGGCACCACGTCCTTCATCGGCACCCATCGTTCTTGCAGGGCCAACGTCGCCTCAGAGCCCTTGCGCACGCCCGCGGCGCACCGGGCGGGTCGCCTCGCGCTCAGCGCCGCGCTGCTCCTCGGCGCGGCTGCGGCCGGGGCTGCGGCGACGGCGACCGCCGCGCCATATCCCGGGTCTCACGCCTCAGCCGTCCTGTCCACCACCGGCATCGGCGGCGCCGCAAACGCCGCCGTGGCACCGTTCGAGGTGTCAACCCGCATTGCCGACCATGTCACGGACGACGCCGGCATCCTCGACGACGACGCGGCACAGCGGGCAGTCGCACGGCTGGCCGAGGACGGCGTCGGCCTGTGGATCGTCACCATGAGCGATGACTCCCAGAGTGCCGAACAGTACGCCGCCAAGGCCTGGGCGGACTCCGGCCTGGACACCACCGACCTGCTGCTGGTGATCAACCTGCCCGCCGACGGCGCCAACAGCTTCGCCTTCGGCGGCTCCGCCTACGACTCCGTCTGGTCCGAATCCAAGCTCGACTCCGTACGCACCGACGTCCAAAAGGAGCTGACGGATGGCGACTACGACGGCGCGGTCACGGCGATCGCCGACGCCGCCGGGTCCTCGGGCTCAGGCGTCTCCGGCACCGCCCTGGTCCTGGGCCTCGGCGCCGTCTCCGCGGGCACTATCGGCATCGCCGCATACAGCCGCAGCCGCAAGCGCAAGCAGGGCTCCGGCAGGGCCGTCCAGCCCGCCGAGCCCCTGGAGGCGTTGCGCACCCGCACCGGCGCCACCCTGGTGAGCACCGACGACGCCGTGCGCTCCGCCGCCGAGGAGCTGTCCTACGCGCAGGCCCAGTTCGGGCTGTCCGCCACCGATGAGTTCACCGCCGCCCTGGCCACCGCCCAGGAGCAGGTGGCGAGAGCATTCGAACTGCGCGGCCAGCTGGATGACGCCCCTGGCGATGAGGCCCACCAGCGGCAGCTGTGCCAGGAGATTCTGGCGCGCTGCGCCGAGGCCACCACCGCCATCCAGACGCAGGAGGCTGCCTTCAAGGAGCGTCGTGGCATCGAGGAGAACCTGCCGCGCTCCATCGCCGAGACCGCCCAGCGCGCCGACGAGGCCGAGCAGGCCATCACTGCGGCCGACACGCTACTGACCACGCTGCACGCGACCAACCCGGACAGCGCGCTCACCTCCATCGCCGAGGCACCCACACGCGCCCGCAAGCTGGTCGAGGCGGGCCGGACCGCCCTGGAGCAGGCGCGGGCCAGCATGGACGCCGGCAATCAGTCCACCGCCGTCGAGCAGGTACGCATCGCCCAGGCATCGGTCGCCCAGGCGGGCGAGCTGGCCGGACAGGTGCGCGGCGTGCGTGAACGCCTGGAGCGGGCCGACGCCGACCTGGCAGCGGCCATCGCCTCCATCTCCGCGGACCTGGTGGACGCCCAGCGGTTGGCGGGGCAGGTGCCCGCGGCGTCGTTGCAGCCGCTGGTGGCCGACGCCGAGGCGGCCGTGGCCGAGGGCCGCGCCGCTTCTAGTCCCGACGGCGATCCGCTGGCCGCACTGGACCACCTGGAGCGAGCCGAGTCAGCGCTGGACGCCGCCCTGGCGCCGGCCCGGGCGAAGGAGGAGAACGACTCACGCGCCCGCGCCTCCCTGGTCTCCCGCCTGGGACGCCTCAACTCCCAGATCTCGGCAGTGACCTCGTACATAACCAGCTACCGCGGCGCCGTCGGCTCCCCCGCCCGCACCGCCCTGGCCGAGGCCTCCCGGCACGCTGCGGCCGCCACCTCCCTGCAGGGCACCGATCCGACGGCGGCCCTGGCCGAGGTCGCCTCCGGGGAGTCGCTGGTGGCGCAGGCACAGGCACAGGCCGAGGCCGACGTGCGGCGGTCCGGCTCCTGGGGCTCCGGGTCAGGTGGGTCCTCCGGCTCCGGCGGCATTGATCTGGGCTCGCTGGTGCTGGGGGGCATTCTGCTCGGCGGTAACCGCAACTACGGCGGTTGGGGCGCAGGCCCGCGCCCGCCGCAACCGCCCCGCGGCGGCGGTTACCGGGGCGGAGGCTTCGGCGGTCCACGTGGCGGCGGCTTCGGCGGCGGGGGCTTCGGTGGCGGAGGCGGCAGCTTCGGCGGCGGGGGCGGCGGCTTCGGCGGGGGCGGCGGCCGTTTCTGAGCGGGCCAACGGCATTCGCCGCACCTGCGCTCCGCCCTCACATGCGCACGTACCGATGGGGCGGAGCACGGATCCGTCGTCGGCGAAACCGGCCGTGATGAGCCAAAACCGCCACGTTTGCTGGAAGTATGGCTCCGGTAACCGACCCTCCCGGCCAACCTCCGGGATGCTACAACGAAGGGAAACCACATGGCTGAGAAGCAGTCGATCCTGGGCCGCATCGCCCAGCTCACCCGCGCCAACATCAATGCCCTCATCGACCGCGCCGAGGATCCGGAGAAGATGCTCGACCAGCTGGTGCGCGACTACCGGGCCTCGATCGCCGAGGCGCGCGACGCCGTCGCCCAGACCATCGGCAACCTGCGCCTGGCGGAGAAGGACCACGACGCCGACGTCGCCGAGGCCAAGGACTGGGGCAACAAGGCGCTGGCCGCATCCCGCAAGGCGGACGAGCTGCGCGCCGGCGGGGACACCGCCGGGGCGGACAAGTGGGACTCCCTGGCGAAGGTCGCCCTGACCAAGCAGATCACCGCTGAGAACGAGGCCAAGCAGGCCGAGCCGATGATCGCCTCCCAGCAGCAGGTCGTCGACCAGCTCAAGGCCGGCCTGCAGCAGATGGAGGCCAAGCTCGGTGAGCTGCAGACCAAGCGCGACCAGCTGGTCGCCCGGCAGAAGAACGCCGAGGCGCAGGTCAAGGTCCAGGGCGCCATCCGCTCGATCAACGTCATGGACCCCACCAGCGAGCTGGCCCGCTACGAGGACCAAGTGCGCCGCGTCGAGGCGCAGGCCGCCGGGCAGATGGAGATCGCCGGCGCCTCCCTGGAGGCCCAGTTCGCCGAGCTGGAGTCCTCCGACCAGCAGCTGGAGGCCGAGGCGCGCCTGGCGGCGCTCAAGGCCGGCGGCAACACCGCACTGACCGGGGCTCCCGCCCCCGCGCAGATCACCGACGGCGACGTCGACGCCGCGTTCGCCGCGCTCAAGGCTGAGGGCGCGCAGCAGGCCGAGGAGACCCCGGACGACGAGGACGAGCAGTCCTCATACTGAGCCGCGTACTCGTGCGGCCGTCACGTTGCGGACGACTCGGCGCCCGTCCCGTTCGCGGGGCGGGCGCCGACGCATGCACCTCACACGCACGACTTCGGCTGTACGAATGGGCCCGAGGCCGCGCAGGCCTCCACCTCCTGGTATCGGATCGGGTCGCAGCTGACGCCGAGTCCGCACCATCACGCTGCCAGCGCAATCAGCCCGGCCACAGCCCCTGCGGTCGTGACTTGCAGCGGGCCGTGACCTAGTTTGAAGCCATGGCGAACCTGCGCATCGACACCGCACGCGGCATCAACCTTGCCGCGACGATGCACCTGCCCGACGGCGCCGCACCCTTCGACCCCGACGTCTTCGATGAGGAAGCCGTACGCTCCGGGCGTGCCGTCCCCCCACGCGAGGAGGGCATCGTCATCCTCGCTCACGACTTCCTCACCGACCGGCACGGTCTGGCGCATCGCCTGGACAAGCTCGCCGAGCAGTACCGCCGCGCGGGCCTGGCCACGCTCCAGTTCGACTTCTCCGGCCTGGGTGAGTCCGACGACGACGTAATCACCCTGGCCGGCGAGATCGAGGATCTGCAGGCCATCTCAGCCTGGCTCGCAAACCGGGGCTACGTCCGCCAGGCCATCCACGCCAACGGCTTCGGAGCCACTGCGGCACTGCTGGCCCGCCCCGCTCAGGTGCGCACTGCGGTGGTAGTCGGCGCCGTCGTCGGCCCGCAGTCGATCCTGTGGGAGAACGTCTTCTCCCCCGAGCAGCTTGACGAACTGGACCGGCATGGGCTCACCCGCCTGCCCGATGACAACCCGAATGCCCGCCAGTGGGACGTCGTCAGCAAGGAGACACTTGCCGACGTCTCACTGCAATCACCCGAGAAGACCATGGCCGACCTGCCCTGGCCGATTCTCATGCTGCATGGTGGTCTCACCGATGAGCTACCGGACACGGCGCAGGCCGCCACCGAGGCATTTCCGCTCCTTCCGGAGGGAAGCCGACTGTGCCAGGTGCAGGCCGACGGCGACGCGGCCGCCGAGGAGATCGCGCGCCTGAGCACCGAGTGGGTTACCCGCCGCCTGCGCTGACCCCTCTCCTCGCCGAGGTCGGTAGAAACAACCACCGAGGTCGGTAGAAACAACCACCGAGGTCGGTAGATACAACCACCGAGGTCGGTAGATACAACCACCGAGGTCGGTAGCAACGGCAGGAAGCGGGGGCACCGGCCCGCTCCGCCGCTTTCCGCCAAGCTGCGCCCAGGCGGAAAAACCTCTGTTGGCGGGCTCACACATGCTCCTCCGATACTCGTGCTCACGGAGGACCGGACACATGAGCACAGCACTGACCGACTTGATCACCGATGACCGCGTCGTCATTCACAGGGACGTGGCGACTTGGCAGCAGGCGATCGCCGCCGTCGCCGAGCCGCTGCTGGCCGACGGCTCCATCACGGACGAGTACGTCGAGGCGATGATCGACGCAGTGCACCGCTTCGGACCGTACATCGTGCTCTCACCGCACCTGGTTCTGGCCCACGCCCGCCCCGAGGCAGGAGTGAACCGGCAGGCAATGAGCGTCATGACTCTGAAGCACCCCATCAGCTTCGATCACCCAGAGAACGATCCGGTGGACATCGTCTTCTGCCTGGCCGCCGTTGACGCCGACTCCCACATCCAGGCGCTCAAGGAGTTCGTGGTGATCGCAGGGGATCGTCCCTTGCAGGAGCAGCTCGTCGCCGCCGCCACGATCCAGGAGTTCCAACGAATCCTCCGTCGGGAGGGATGAGGCCCAGGCCGCATCCGCCATCCGAATCCCCAAGCCTCCCACCGCCGGTCAAGACACAAAGGAGTATCCAAATGACCAGACCACTCGACATCTGCTTCATCTGCGGAGCGGGGCTGGGAAGCAGCCTCGCCTGCCAGATGGAGGCGGAAGAAGTCCTCGCCGCCGCGGGCATCCGCGCCAACTTGGGGCACGAGGCCATCTCCGGCATCCCGGGTGTACGCGCAGACATCATCGTGTCCGCCGAGAACTTCAAGCCCACCATTGAGAAGTACGAGCTCGACCCCGATATCACGTTCGTCTTCCTGAAGAACATCGTGGACAAGACCGAGATCGCTGCGAAGCTACTCCCGGTCGTACAGCGCAAGGGGGCGCAGTCATGAGTGTCATCAACTGGATTATCAACAACGTCCTCACCCAGGCCGGCATCATCATCGGCCTGATCGCCATGCTCGGCCTGATCCTGCAGAAGAAGGGCGTGGGCGCCGTCGTCATCGGCACGTTCAAGACGATCCTGGGCTTCTACGTACTGTCCGCGGGATCCGCCGTGCTGGTCACCACGCTGACCTACTTCGGGGTGATGTTCCAGGCGGCATTCCACACCACCGGGATCGTGCCCAGCATTGAGGCCGTCAACGGCTACGCCACCAACAATCTGGGACTCGGCGGGCAGATCGCCCTGGCCTTCCTGGGCATCTTCATCGTCAACATCGTGCTGGCACGGTTCACCCCCTGGAAGTACATCTTCCTCACCGGGCAGGCGCTGCTATGGATGTCCACCATGACCGTCATCTTCGGCTATGCGGCCGGCCTGCGCGGGGCCTGGCTGATTCTAGCCGCAAGCCTGGTGGGCGGATTCTTCTGCGTGGCCATGCCCGCTCTGGCACAGCCCATCGTGCGTCGCATCACCGGCAATGACGCAATCGCCCTGGGGCACTTCTGCACCATCGGCTACCTGGTCGAGGCGGGAGTCGCCTGGCTCGTACGTAAGCGCAACGTCGAGAAGCAGCCCTCCACGGAGGACCTGAAGCTGCCCCGGTCGCTGGAGTTCCTGCAGGACACCTACATGTCCCTCGCAGTAGTCATGATCCCGCTGTTCCTCATAGTCGCGGCAGTCGCCGGCCCCGAACCCGTGGCCGAGGACATCGGCACCATGAACTACATGATGTACGCCTTCTTGCAGGCCATCCAGTTCGTCGTCGGCGTCTACGTACTCATGGCCGGCGTGCGTTTGCTGCTGGGGGAGATCGTGCCCGCCTTCCGCGGCATCTCCATGAAGCTCGTGCCCGACTCCAAGCCGGCGCTGGACTGCCCCGTACTGTTCCCCTACGCGCCCAACGCAGTGGTCATCGGCTTCATCACGACGACGATCGGCACCCTGATCGCCATGGTGGCCCTGCCCGCGATCGGTTTCGCCGTGATCGTGCCCGGCATGCTGACCAACTTCTTCGCCGGCGGCACCGCCGGCATATTCGGCAACACCGTCGGCGGGCGCCGGGGCGCCATCATCGGAGGCGTGGTGCACGGCTTGTTCATCACGCTGCTTCCGGCGCTGCTGGTGACCACCTTCATGAACCTGGGATTCCCCAACCTGTCTGCAACCGACGTCGACACCATCACCGCCGGCCTGTTGTTCGCCTACATCGTCCGCCCCATCATGAATGCGTTCTGAGGACACCATGGGACTGTTCAGCAGAAAACGCCGTCAGCACCCCGCCGCCAAGAACTCATCAGCGCCCGTCTCCGCCCCCGACCGTGCAATGTCCGACGCCGAGCAAGTCGGAGACTTGCAGGAACGCATCACTGCGCTAATGAGTCGACTGGAGGAACAGGCAGACCCCGAGGAGCGGGTCAAGCTCCTGAACGAGCTCGGCGGGCTCCAGCAAGAGGTTGGCGACACCGACTCCGCCATCAGCAGCTATGAGGCCTCAATGGCCATCCGCGAGCAGTTCGGCCCTGCCTACAACGGCCTGCTCTCGCTCTACAACGAACAGCTCAGGACTGCCGCGAAGGCACGCGACGACGCCGCGATCCAACGGTGGACGGACAGGCTCGACGGCTTGACCGCCCTTTCCAAGCGCGTCATGCGCTCGCAGTTCTAGCCGTCTCCGCCGGCCCCTTCCCACACACTCGGCGGCCGGCCTGGCGCCTTCGCCCCGCACCCCCAGATTCGAAAGGAACTAGGAGACATGTATCTCCCCATCACCCCAATGCTCGCCGAGGCCAAGCGCGTCGGCTACACCATCGGCGCCTTCAATGCCCACAACCTGGAAATGGTCCCGGCGATGATCCGCGCCGCCCGCGACCTCGGCTCCCCCGTCATCATCCAGACCTCCCCCGGCACCGCCCGCTACGTGGGCATGAAGAACCTGGTGGCGGTCTGCCGGGCAATGGCGGAGGACGAGATCGTCGACGTCGCCCTGCACCTGGACCACGCCACCGACCTGACCGATATCCGTGACGCGATCACAGCCGGATACTCCTCCGTCATGTTCGACGGATCCCAGCTGCCCTTCGCCGAGAACGTGGCCAAGTCCCGCCGCGTCGTCGGCTTCGCGCACGAGCACGGCGTCTCCGTGGAGGCGGAAATCGGCACCATCGGCGGCACCGAGGAGGGCATTCGCAACCGGGAGGGCAGGTACACCCAGCCGGAGGAGGCGCAACGATTCCTCGCCGAGGTCGACTGCGATGCGCTGGCCGTAAGCATCGGCACCAACCACGGCCAGTTCAAGTCGAAGACCAAGATCGACCTGGACCTGCTCGGCCGCATCAACGACGCCGTCGACGTGCCCCTGGTGGTGCACGGCGGCACGGGCGTAGACGAGGCGGACTACCCCGAGCTGACTGCCAAGGGCATCCGCAAGTTCAACGTCGGCACCGAGCTGCTGGTCGGATGGACTCGCAAGGCGCAGGAGACGTTCGGCGCCACCAGGGTCAACAACTCGCTGCGCAACAACATCGTCCCGTGCAATGACGTTGTCGGCGACGTCGTCGCCCACAAGATCGCATTGTTCATGGGGCGCCGAGCCGAATGATCCCTATAAGCGGTGACGCGACGATGAGCGGAACAGTCCTCGTCCTGGTTGCGGGTCCACCCGGGACCGGTAAGAGCCGCCTATGCGCTCGTATTCAGGAGCGCTTCCCCGGATGCGCGCAGGTGTCCATCGATGACATCAAGGAGCGCCTGTGGGAGGAGTATGGGTTCGACGACATCGAGCAGAAGCAGGATCTGGAGCGCAAGGCGCTCGGAATCTTCTTCAATGAGATTGACGCTGCCCTGAACCGAGACACCCGCAGTAGCGACGCGGGAGGCGGGTCCGCGCCTCCGCTGGTTCTGTCGGACTATCCGTTCAGCGCCAAGCAGCTGGGAACACTGAAGGCGCTGTGCAAGCACCACGGCGCCACCGCGTTGACGATCCGCCTGACCGCCGACCTGGCGGTGCTCTTCGAGCGGCAACGAAGGCGGGACCTGGATCCTGCACGGCACCTGGGGCACATCGTCGTCCGCTACCACCCCGGCGACACGCTGGAGGATCGGTCCTCTGCCACGGGGCTGCTTACCCGGGACGAGTTCTACCGGCGCTGCACCACACGCGGGTACGACACCTTCCAGCTCGGTGACCTGCTTGAAGTCGACGCAACCGACCTGGAGGCAGTCGACTATGAGGAGATCCTTAGCTGGATCGCCGCCCGGAGCTTGGCGCCATGACGGATTTTGAGGACCTGCTGCAGGTCCTCCAGGAGGAACCACGGCCGTTCCCCTCCTCCGAGCTGGCGGCCAGACTGGCGGTTTCCACGCGCACCATACGTAACTACGTGACTGCCGCGAACAGCCACTACGGGAAAGTGGTCAGCTCCTCGCACTCCGGTTACCGCCTGGACGCGGGCGCACTGGCGCACGCACGCGCGAAGAGCTCAACAGTCGGGTCCCGGGGCGAAGGCCCCGAGGCCCGACTGGTCCGGCTCCTGCGCGCGCTGGCCGCCGACCAGGGGCCGGTGAGCGTATTCGACCTGGCGGAACGACTATGCGTATCCGACTCCACGATCGAGGGCGACCTGGGTAAGGCGAGGGCGCTGGTAGCGCAGTTCGGCCTGCGCCTGGTCCGTAAGCATGATCTCCTGACCCTGCAAGGGAAGGAGTCGGATCAGCGTCGGCTCATGCGCCATGTCCTCACCGGGGCAGCCGCGCACAGACGCCAGTTCATCGACGTCGCGGCGGTCGCCCACCAACTGCGTGAGCCCGAGCTGCTGGGGTTCAAGAAGCGTTTGCGCAACGTGCTCAACGAGTTCCAACTGTCCGTCAACGAGTGGGCCGCGGATGAACTGGTTGCACATATCGCCGTCATGGTCGACCGAGTGCGTCAAGGGCATTCGGTCCAGGATTCGCTCCTGGCGGCGGATGACGCACTCGCACCGGTTTCGCATGCGGTCAGCGAACTCATTGCGGAGGTATTCGGCGTACGGGTGCCGGAGCGGGAGGTCGCCTACCTGGCGCTCCTGCTGCTTACCAAGGCCACACCCATGTCACCGGAGAATGCGGGCAGCCCCGAGGTCAGGGCGTTCCTTGACCAGCACTACATCACGCTGGTCACCCGGATCGTGGAGCGTCTCAACCACAACTACCTGGTGGACTTGGCCGACGAACGCTTCATCGCCTTCCTCGCCCTACATGTACGTAGCCTGGTGCAACGGGCCTCGCACCACGATTCCGAGCGGATGCCTGTGGGGCAGTCGGTGAAGAACACTCATCCGCTCGTGCACGAGCTCGCGGTTTTCATCGCCCGGCAGATCGAGCGGGAGACGGGTATCGAGGTAACCGAGGACGAGATCGGCTTCATCGCCTTTCACGTGGGCGGTCGCCTGCTGACCATGCACGCGGAGGACGACGAGGTGAGCGTCGCCGTTGTCGTCCCCCGCTATTACGACGTCCACGTGCCCCTGACACGGGCCGTTGCGGCCGCAGTCACCGGAAACGGGCGGGTGGATCGGGTGATCACCGAGCTTGAAGACGTCGGCCCCGACCTGCCCGCCGATCTCATTGTGACAACGGTACCGCTGCCGCTTACGCCCGATGTGCCGGTGATCCGGACGGGGCTGCTGCTCACCGACGCCGACTTGGAACGAATTCGGGAGATGACGGCGAATATTGCTGCAGGCCACAAGCGTTTCAAGGCTGCGGCCTGGCTGACCACGGTGATGGAGCCGGAGTTGTTCACGCGGATTCCGGGCGGGCAGGGCCGGGACGGCGCGTTGGCAACGGCGGCGGGACTCCTGGCTCGGGCGGGTGCTGTTGGGCCTGAGTTCCTGGGCCAGGTCAGGGAGCGTGAGCGGTTGTCTCCTACCTCTTTCGCGTCTGGCGCTGCGATTCCGCACACGATTGAGATGACTGCTGCGCGTACTGCGATTGCGGTGTGCCTGGCTGATCGGCCGATCGACTGGGACGGCATGCCGGTCAGGCTCGTCGCCATGCTGTGCCTGTCGGCGGACAGTCGTGACTCCTTCGGGGATGTGTTCGACGCCGTGATCAGGGCGTTAGTGGATCCGGCCAAGGTAACCCGTCTCGCTGCGGTCGACTCCTATGACGCCTTCGTCGCCGCCATGCTGGATGTGCTGTAGCGCCGCTCACGCTACGGGGCGCGGTGGCTGTCGCCCAGGTGTCACTGGTTGCACCACTTTACCTGCCCGCACGCGAGCCGCCTTGGGCAAATCGTTGAAATTATGCGGTTGTGTCGGCCAAGTTCCCGGCGTGTCCCGGCGAAAGTGGTGCAATCTGTGACAGCTGGGGCCACCATCGGATGCTCACGGGCTCTGCGCGTTTGCGGGTGTGGTGGTGCGGGCCCGCGCCACCGGGGCCGTGGAGGGAGATGGCGTTGGGAACGCCTGTTCGGAGTTTCCTATGCCGGTTAGACCTGCGCTGAAGGCTCCGGACCCCCTCAGCAGACCCCTAGCCCGCGTACAAGAGCACGATCCGGCGTAGTAGACGAGTTCGATCACGGAGGTCAACGCCTCCTCGAGCATTCGCACGCGTCCGGCGCGAGGACATCACGCGCAACGAGGACGATGTCGGCTCCTCCACCCAATATCTACCGACCTCAGCACGTAACAACTACCGACCTCAGCACGTAACAACTACCGACCTCGGCACGTAAGATCTACCGACCTCGGTGAGGGGAGGGGAGGGGACGATCAGGGATGGGGGACAATGGGCGGCCTGATGAGTGACAACGAGCGACCAACCCGGCGCGCTGACCGCCCTGAGGCCGGCAGCAACAACGGCGGTGGCAGGCGTGGGCGGCGTTCCCGGGGCCCGCGCCCGCGGCGCGACCAACACAAGTGGCAGGGCTTCACCCCCGAGCAGATTGAGGCCCGCCGCGCCGCCGTCCCGGTGATCACCTACCCCGAGGAGCTGCCCGTCAGCGCCCGCCGGGAGGAGATCGCCGCAGCCATCCGCGACAACCAGGTGGTGATCGTGGCCGGGGAGACCGGCTCCGGCAAGACCACCCAGCTGCCCAAGATCTGCCTGGAACTGGACCGCGGCATCACCGGCATGATCGGCCACACCCAGCCGCGCCGCATCGCCGCACGCTCGGTGGCCGAGCGCATCGCCTACGAGCTGGCAACCCCCATCGGCCCCGACGGCGTGGTCGGCTACCAGGTGCGCTTCACCGAGGAGACTGGCCCCAACACGCTGGTCAAGCTCATGACCGACGGCATCCTCCTGGCGGAGATTCAGTCCGACCCGCTGCTGCGCCGCTACGACACGATCATCGTGGATGAGGCGCACGAGCGCAGCCTGAACATCGACTTCATCCTCGGCTACCTGGCTCGGCTCCTCCCCCAGCGCCCGGACCTGAAGGTCATCATCACCTCCGCCACCATCGACTCGGCGCGCTTCGCCACCCACTTCGGCCAGACCGCGCCCGGCGCGCAGGACGCTCCGCGCGCCGGAGGCGGCCGCGCCGACGTTGCCGCCCACCCCGGCATTTCCAGCCACCCGGGCCCCGCCCGCGTGCCGGCGCCGGTGATCGAGGTGTCCGGGCGCACCTACCCGGTGGAGATCCGCTACCGGCCGCTGGTGCCCGACCTCGACGACCCCGACGGTGCCGAGGCCGATGCCACCGGTTCCTCCGCCGCCGCCCGGGGACGGCAGGGCACCGGGGCGGCGCAACCCGCGCCGGAGACCGAGCGCGACCAGGTCACCGGCATCCTCGACGCCGTCGACGAGCTCATGGCCGCCGGCAGCGGCGACATCCTGGTCTTCCTGGCCGGGGAGCGGGACATTCGCGACACCGAATCCGCCCTCATCGACCACCTGGGCCCGCGCTACACCCCGCACGGGCGCACCTCCACCCCCGGCGCGGTCGAGGTGGTGCCGCTGTTCTCGCGTCTGTCTGCCGCCGAGCAGCACCGCGTGTTCGAGGCGCACACGTGTCGGCGCATCGTGCTGGCCACCAACGTGGCCGAGACCTCCCTGACCGTGCCCGGCATCCGCTACGTGATCGACCCGGGGCTGGCGCGCATCTCCCGCTACTCCAACCGCACCAAGGTGCAGCGCCTGCCGATCGAGCCGATCAGCCGCGCCAGCGCCAACCAGCGCTCCGGACGGTGCGGGCGCGTCGCCGACGGCATCGCCATCCGCCTGTACTCCCGGTCCGACTTCGAGTCGCGCCCGGAGTATACCGAGCCGGAGATCCTGCGCACCTCGCTGGCCTCAGTGATTCTGCAAATGGCGGCGCTCGGCCTGGGCGACGTGCAGGACTTCCCGTTCCTGGATGCCCCCGACGCCCGCGCCGTGCGCGACGGCATCCAGCTGCTCGGCGAGATCGGCGCCATCGAGTCGGCCGACGGCGGAACCGGTCGACGGCGTCGGGGCGGCCGGGGCGACGGCGTCCGTGGGCCGCGGCTGACCGAGGTGGGTCGGCGCCTGGCCCGGCTGCCCATCGACCCGCGACTGGGGCGCATGCTGCTTCAGGCCGGTGAACTCGGCTGCGTCAGCGAGGTCATGGTGATTGTGGCAGCACTGTCCATGCAGGACGTGCGCGAGCGCCCGGCCGACCATCAGGAGGCCGCCGATGCCCTGCACCGGCGCTTCGCCGAGCCGACCAGCGACTTCCTGACCTACCTGAACCTGTGGCGCTACCTGCGCACCCAGCAGCGCGACCTGTCCGGCTCCGCCTTCCGGCGCATGTGCCGCGCCGAGTTCCTCCACTACCTGCGGGTGCGCGAGTGGCAGGACGTGTACAACCAGCTGCGGCAACTCGCCCGCCCGCTGGGACTCGCCGCCGCCCCGGTGGACCTGCCCACCGCGAGCGCTGTGCGGGCGGCCGCCGCCGGCCTGGAGCCGGGCACGCAGGCGGCCACCATCGCCCACGGGGATGTGGCGGCAGCCGTCGTCGCCCTGGGGCGCAGCGCGGACACACCCAGCGCGGACGCCATCCACCGCTCTCTGCTGGTGGGGTTGCTGTCCAATGTGGGCACCTGGGATGAGCGCCGCCGGGAGTATGCGGGGGCGCGCGGCAGCCACTTCGTGGTCTGGCCGGGCTCTGGTCTGCGCCGCAAGACCTATGACTGGGTGATGACGGCGGAGCTGGTGGAGACCTCCCGCCTGTTCGCGCGCACCGTCGCCAAGGTGGATGCCCGCTGGATCGAGGAGGCGGCCGGGGCGGCCGGGCTGCTGCACCGGGTGTACGGGGAGCCGTACTGGTCCACGCGCCGCGGCGCCGCCATGGTGCACGAGAAGCTGCTGCTGTACGGGATGACCCTGGTGGCCGACCGCCCGGCCACGCTCGCCTCGGTCGGCACCGCCGACGCGCGCGAGTTGGCGCGGGAGATGTTCATTCGCTCCGGGCTGGTGGAGGGCGGCTGGCACGCCCGCCACGGCTTCGTGGAGCGCAACCGGGCGCTGCTGGAGGAGCTGGCCGACGTCGAGCAGCGGCGCCGCGAGCACGGGCTGCTGGCCGGCGACGAGGCCCTGTTCGACTTCTACGACGACCGCCTGCCCGACGACGTCTATGGGGCGAACGACTTCGACGCCTGGTGGAAGCGCGAGCGCCGCAACCGTCCGGACCTGTTCGATTTCACCCGCGAGCTGCTGCTGCCCGGCGGGGACGACACCGCCGGCTACCCCGACGCCTGGGTGCAGGGCGACCTCACGCTCGGCCTGGAGTACGTCTTCGAGCCGGGCACCCCGGGCGACGGCGTGAGTGTGCTGGTTCCGGTGGAGGTGCTGGGGCGCCTGGAGCCGACGGGATTCGACTGGCTGGTGCCGGGGCTGCGCCCCGAGCTCGTGGTGGCCACCATCCGTGCCCTGCCCAAGCGGGTGCGCCGGACCCTGGTGCCGGCGCCCGACGTCGGGGCTCAGGTGTGGGAGGAGATCCGCCGGGACGTCCCCGGTGCGGCCGGAGGCGCGGGGGCGCCGTCGGCGCCGGAAGTTCCCTTCCGGGAGGCCTTCACGGAGGCGGTGGCGCGCCTGCGGCAGGTGGAGATCACCGAGGCCGACTGGGAGGAGGCCGCCGCGCGGCTGCCCGCGCACCTGCGCATGGCCTTCGTGGCCGTGGATGGGGCCGGCCGGGAACTGGACCGGGATAAGGACCTGGTGGTGTTGCAGCGCCGCCAGGCCGGGCGCACCGAGGCGGCCGTGCGCGACGCCGTGCATGGCGCCATCGCCCAGGCCATGGCCGATGCGCAGCGTTCCCAGGGGCGGCGTCGCGGCGGGCGCGGCAAGCGCCGCAGCCAGGGCGGCGTCGCTGCGGGCACGGTCGCGCCACGGAACCAGGGCGGGGTCACGTCCGCGGCGGACGGCAGGGGGACCCGCGCCGTCGGGCCGGGCCTGGCGGAGCGTGCGGGGCTGACGGACTGGCCCAAGGGCGTCACCGGCCTGGAGGGCCCGGAGCGCTCCACGATTCCGGCAACGATCGAGACCCCGGGCACGGCCGGCCTGGTGGTGCGCGGCTACCCGGCGCTGGTGGCTGTGGGGGCGCGGCGTGCGGATCTGCGGATCCTGCCCGACGCCGTCGCCCAGGAGCGCGCGCACGGCGCCGGGGTGACGGCGCTGGCGCTGGCGCGTACCGCCCTGCCCACGGCCCGCATCACCTCCCGGTGGAACCCCACGGAGACGCTGACGTTGGCGGCCAGCCCCTATCGGAGCACCGAGGCACTGGTGGAGGACATGCAGCTGACGGCCGCGCGGGTGGTCGCCGGCCGGTGGGCCGCGGCGCGGCACACACCCCTGGCCGGTGTGCGGGAGCAGACCGTGTTCGAGCAGCTGGTGGCCACCATGCGTCAGGAGCTGGAGGACGAGGTCTACCGCGTGGCGCAGGTGTCCGCCAAGACGCTCGCCGCCCAGCGGGAGGTCGAGCGGGAGGTGTCGACCCACACCTCATTGGCGCTGCTGAATACGCTGCAGCAGGTGCGCGAGCATGCGGCGGCACTGGTGTACGACGGTTTCATCGCCGACACCCCGCCGGAGCAGCTGCGGCACCTGCCCCGCTATTTGCAAGCGCTGGCAATGCGCGTGGGTAAGGCGGAGTCCTCCCCCAGCCAGGATACGGCGCTGGCCTACCAGGTGGAGCAGGCCGAGCGGCTGTTGGCCGATGCCCGGGCCCGGGCCGCGGCGCTACCGACGGATCCCGAGCGGGAAGCCGTACTGGTCGAGGCGCGCTGGCTGATCGAAGAGCTGCGCGTGAGCCTGTTCGCCCAGACGCTCGGCACCGCCCGCAAGGTCAGCGTGCAGCGCATCGGCAAGCTGCTCGCCAAGGTGTGACGCCGACCCACCGGGCCGCCCGGCAACCCCTCCAGCCCACCGAGATCGGTCGAAGTAACCGTCGAGATCGGTCGAAATAACCGTCGAGGTCGGTCGAAGTGGCATGCCGAGGTCAGCGTAAGTGACCTACTGAGACCAGCACCAATAACATCGCCGGCCGAGCATGCGGTTCCGCCTTCGACGACGCGGAAACGCCGTCGGCCCGGTGGGAAATCACTTACCGCTTACCGTATCCATGACGGCCTTGGCGGTCTTCAGGTCTGCCCCGGTGCGCTCGCGGTAGGCCTTGATCGCCGCGATCGGCTTTCCGGCTACCACCAGCTCGGTCTCCTGCGAGCTCGGCGGCGGGAAGGAGGAAGCGGGTCCGGCAGCCCGCGAGGCGACGGCCGGGAAGTGGCCCGCGGCGACTTCGGCGGCTGCGGCGTCGACCGCGGCTTTGGCAGTCTTGAGGTCAGCCCCGGTGCGCTCGCGGTAGGCCTTGACCGCCGCAAGCGGTTGGTCGAAGAAAATGAAGGCCAGTTCTTCGACAGATACTTCGGCTGTAACGAGGCTGGCGTCTGCCTCCGCGGGCACGCTCGCAGCTGCCGCACTTGCACCGGGTCCGGCACCGGCGGCAGACACCCCGCCGGCCATCGGCGTCGGTGCCGACGTAGTCTTCGACTTGCGGCGGCCGAATAACCAGGAGAGCAAACTTGTGCGTGCGGCGTCGTTCATGGCAGCAGAGCCTATCGAAGGTCCACCGAGCGGTTTCAGGCGGCCGTCCGGCGCGGATCCGCCGCCTGCAAATCACGACTTTGGGGTACGTTCCACGACCCCCGGATGGTCGTGGAACGTACCCCAAGGTCGTGGAATGCGGCACGACGCCGTCGACTCTCCCCACCCGCCCCAGCGCAGAACCAGTCCTTTCCCCGGGCGCCGAAGTCCACAGGCAGCGTTGGAAGCACCACGCGCCACGCGGACACCCCGCGCGCTTACGGCGATCCCGCAGCCACCGACCGGCAGAGGCTTCGGAGCCGCCATCGGTCTGCGCGTTCGACGGCCGGGAATCATCACACGCTCGGAGGCCATCCGTGCCGCTGTGCGCGAGTGGGCCCACGTTGCCTGACATACACCGTTCCGCACGCAGGCACTACCGACGAGATCGTCTCGACGACGACGCCGTCCAGTACGCCGTGGCCCATGTCCTCAATTCTCGCCCCCTCGACGATGAGGACGACCCGCGCCGCTGGCTGATGATCGGCGCCGACCGCTCCGGGGGCCTGCTGGAACTCGTGGTACTCATCTTTGACGACGGTTACGAGCTTGTGATCCACGCTATGAAGGCTCGCGCCCAGTATCTGGACGAGGTCGGTGACTCCTGAGCTTATCCTCCCGCCCAGGAGTTCGTCCGGCCATGCTGGCGACTCCGGAGGCCGCTCCGGCTCAGTCCCGCGCGCGGAGAAGTTGCGCCACGGTTGGCTCCCGGCCTGCCCGCGCGGACATGACCACAGACACGCAGGTCGTCGCCAACGTCAGCCCTCCCACTGTGCCCAGCTCCGCCCACGGTCCCCGCCCGATCGTGGCGAGTACACCCGCACCGGAAGCGGCCGCCATGAAGGCGCCGGTGATCACCGAGACGACCAGGCCGAGCGCCACAGCGCCGCCGGCGTGCAGCACACCCTCCAGGACCTGCGCCCCGAGCACCGTGCGCTTCCGAGCGCCGGCAGCCTCCAGCAGCGCCGCGTCACGACGCCTGCTGCTCGCACTCATGGCGATCACTGCCACTCCACCAGTCCAGGCAGTCACCAGGGCCAGACCGAACATGGACAGAAAACCGGACAGACGCATGCTGCCGAGCCCGGCGCGCACAGCGCCGAACATCACCGCCACCAGGCCGATCGCCACCAGGAACGGCAGCACCGTGGCCGAGGAACGGCGCGAGTGCAACGACGCCGTCCTGGTGGCCACCATCCAGGCGGGGCCCCGCGCCGGCAGCAGCCCGAACGCACGCTCGATCACCGGCACCAGCCACGGAGCGAGCATGCACACCAGCCCCAATGTGCTGAAAGACCCCAGGATCGCGGCGTTGACGGCCTCGTCGGTCATCGCCCCGGAGCGGTCCGCCGCCACCGCCGCAGCGGCTACTCCGGTCGCGAACCCGCCGATCAGCCCCAGCCTGACCAGTACCCCGAGCACGCGCCGCAGGCTCCAGGTGGTCCCTGCGGCACGGCCCGCGATCAACTCCACTTCAGTGGCCCGGGCGGCCCGCCGCGCAGCGCCCCAGCCGCCAAGCATCACGCCCCCGGCAACCACCAGCGCGGTCCAAATCAGGTCGCCCGGCTCCCACTGCGCCCTAGTCCCGGGCAGGGCCACCTCCTGATCTATCAGCAGCGGCACCATCATGCGGGCGACCGGCCAGCCGAGCACCCCGCCGCCCAGCGATCCCAGGGCGCCGACGACGCCGAGTTGGCCGAGCAGGATCGCGCGTAGCATCCCCGGGCGCATCCCCAGTGCCCGCCACAGCCCATGGTCGCGCTGATGCTGGGCGATGACGAGTGCCGCCGTTGACGTGAGCACCGCCGCCGTCGCCATGACCACGGCGGCGATGATGAAGGCGCTGACCGTGTGGGCGGCGTCGGTCATACCGGCCCTGATGGACACGCCCCAGCGGTCCACGCCGGTGGCCGCGGCCGCAGACAGGAGCGAGCCGCGCATGGCCATGAACTGCCCGGATACGCACGCCCCGGCCGCCACCGCGACCACGCAGGTCCAGGTCCAGGAGGAGGCGTGGTGCCGCAGGTCGGCGAGCAACAGCCGGATCACCGCCCCTCACCTCCCCGGCGGGTGCGCAGGACGGCGCGGGCGACGGCGTCGGCATCGCCGCCCGGCATGGCGGCCGCGAGCCGCCCCGCCGACATGACCAGGACCTCGTCGGCGCGGGCCGCCGCGGAGGCGTCGTGAGTGACCATGAGCACGGTGGTGCCCAGCGCGGTCAACTCTCGCAGCCAGTCCAGTACGTCCGCGCCGGCGGCGACATCGAGGGCGGCGGTGGGCTCGTCGGCGAACACCACGTCCGGCCGGGACGCCAGTACACGGGCGATGGCGACCCGCTGCCGCTCCCCTCCGCTGAGTTCATGGGGCAGATGCCGGGCCTGACCGCTCAGTCCGAGGCGCTCCAGCGCGTCGTCGACGGTGGCGCGCGGCAGCGGACGGCGGCGCAGGCGCCCGGGCAGGGCGACATTGTCGCGGGCGGACAGGGCGGAGATGAGGTTGTCGTCCTGGAAGATGAAGCCGACGTGGTCGGCCCGAAAGCCGGCCGCCTCCTTAGGGCGCAGGGCGGTGGTGTCAGTGCCCAGAAGTCGCACGGTGCCGGCGGTGGGACGGTCCAGGCCGGCCACGCACTGCAGCAGGGTCGACTTCCCGCAGCCGGAGGCGCCCACCAGGGCGGTGAAGGTTCCGGGCGGCAGGTGCAGGGCGACGTCGTCGACGGCGGTGACGGCGGTGCGGCGCCGGCCGGGCAGAGTGAAGACGCGTCTGAGTGCGGTCACGTCGATCGCCGGGACGCCACTCCGGACGGCATGCGGGCCGGCGGCTGTGGGCGCGGAGTCGGGCGTGTGTGCGGCCGGTGCGGCGACCGGCTCGGCCGCCGCACCGACGGGATCGGTGGAAGGGGTCATGGCGGTTATGAAACCCGGCCCTCCACCGCCGGGTCACTGGCCCTGGCACCCGTGTGCGGGCCGGCCGGTAGTGTCAGGGCCACCCCGCAAGCGGGTGCTGGCACCCGTGTGCGGCGCGGTCCGTGACCGTAGGGTCTACACATGCCCACCACAGCCGACCCCGCCAACACCGGGGCCGCCCGCACCGGCGGTAAGTTCCCCGCCGCTGCCGACGCCGCGAGCACCCGCCGCGGGCGAGGCCGCGCGCTGCCGATACTCGCCGAACTGGTCCACGCGGCGGCGTTTCTCCCCCTCGCGATCGTCGCGATTCCGCTGCTGTTGGGCTTTCACTTGACCATCCCGCTGTTGGCCGAGGCCGACCGGGCGCTCGCCCGCATTGCCGGCGCGAATGCACCAAGCGCGCTGCCGACCGGGGTGGGGCGGCGGGCGTGGCTGCTGGGCCGCATCGCTCATGCCGGCTTCTGGAAGCAGGACGTCCCCCTGGTTCTGGGCGGGACCCTGCTCAGCGCCGTCAGTTTCTTCATCACCGGCATGGGTGGGGCGCTGGTCGGCGTCCTGGCGGTCTCGCCCTTCACCGTCTCGCCCGAGCAGCCGATTGAGCTGACATTCTCTGATCTGCCCGGGTGGTCACGAACGGCCACATCCTTCGGACAGATCTGGTGGATGGAACCGATCGCGCTGGTCGGCCTCGGGCTGCTGCTGGTCCTGCTGACGGCACTGAGCCGGCTGCGTTGTCGCATGACAGAGGCGCTTTCCCGCCCCGACGACGACGCGCGTCTGGCGGCGCTGGCCGCCGAGGTGGGGCACTTGCACTCCAGCCGGGCCACGCTCATAGATGCCTTCGACGCCGAGCGCGCCCGCATCGAGCGGGACCTGCACGACGGCGCCCAGCAGCGGCTCGTCTCCCTGTCCATGCGCCTGGGCGCGGCAGAGTTGCACGCCGACCAGCTGGCACGTGTCGACGACTCCGCCCGGGTCGCGGCGCTCGCGACACTGCGTGCGGATATCCGCGCCGCACAGGAGGAGGCGGAGGCGGTGCTGCGCAGTCTGCGGGAGACCGTCCAGGGCATCCGTCCGGCGATCCTGACCGAGCGCGGCCTGATCCCAGCGCTGCGCGACCTGGCCGGGCGCGCGCCCCTGCCCACCGCCGTGGCAGTCGTCGGGGAGGAGGCCGACCTGGCGGCCATCACCTCCCCGGTGGCGACCACCGTCTACTTCGCGGTCGCCGAAGCGCTCACCAACGCGGCTAAGCACGCCGGGCCCGATGCGCGGGCCCGGGTCGAGCTGACGGCGACCGCAAGGGGACTGACCGTAATCATCGCCGACGACGGCGTGGGCGGCGCCGCTCCGCACGTGCCCGGGGCCACTGGCCTGGCGGGGATGGCGCAACGAATGGAGTCCATCGGAGGACGCCTGGAGATCGATTCGCCCTCGGGCGCCGGCACCAGGCTGACGGTGAGCGCCCCGCTCACCCCACCGTGGGCGCAGGACTGATTCATCCGAGTGGGTGCAGTCGGCGCGCCCCGCGCCGCGGGCGCCCGCCTTGCCGGACCGCCGTCTACGGCAGGATGTGCCCATGAGGATCGTGCTCGCCGACGACGCCGCCCTGCTGCGCGAGGGCCTGGCCGGGCTGCTCATCGCGGCCGGGTACGAGGTGGTGGCCCAGGTGGCCGACGCCGACGCCCTGCGGGAGGAGGTCGAGCGGCTGGCCGCGGCGGGGGCGCTGCCCGACGTCGTCGTCACCGATGTGCGCATGCCTCCCACCGGCACCGACGACGGCCTGCGCGCGGCCATCGACCTGCGCACCGCCCACCCGGGACTGCCCGTGATCGTGTTGTCCGCGTATGTGGCCGGCCCGTATCTGCGCGAGCTGCTCGACGGGCCGGACGCCGCCGCGGGCGGGGTCGGCTACCTGCTGAAGGAGCGAGTCGGCCGGGTCAGCGACTTCATGCGCAGCCTGGAGGTGGTGGCCGCCGGCGGGGTGGTGGTCGACCCGGAGGTGCTCGCCCGACTCATGCACGCCGACAATGCCGCACCATCCGCTGATGCTGGAAGCGCACTCCCCCGCATCGATCGGTACGAGCACGGCGGCGGGCGCGGCGCGGCGGCCGGAACCCCCGGGTCGGGCAAGCAGCACACCGCCCTGGCGCGGCTGACTCCGCGTGAGCAGGAGGTACTCGCCCTGATGGCGGAGGGGCTGTCCAACCCGCAGGTGGCCGAGCGGCTGGTGCTGTCCGACGGCGCCGTGGCCAAGCATGTGGCGAACATCTTCGCCAAGCTGGATCTGCCGCCCGATCAGGGCAACCGGCGGGTGCGCGCGGTGCTGACCTGGTTACGCGCCCGCGCCTGACCCGGTCTGCTAGCCCGCCCGTCTGACTATTCCGCCTTACCCGGCCGCCTTGCCGTCCCCGGTACCGAAACCGGCATCAAGTGATGTGCTCAGACCGGCAGCAGTAGCATGCCGAGACCGGTCGCAGTCACGGCCGCTGCGGCCGCACGGGCCGCAGCCCGTGGGAGGCCAACTCCACGCGGGCCCGGCCCCAGCGGCGGTCGTCGCGGAACGCCAGCCACTGGTCGACGAGGCCGAGCTCCCCCAGCGCGTCGTGGAACCGCCGGTTGCCGCCACGCTGGTCGAGGGCCTGACGCAGCGCGTCGGCGGCGTCGATGTTCGCCTGGCGCCCGATGGTCGGGGCGTTGAGGTAGTCGATGAAGGCCCGCCGTTCGGCGCCCTGCTCCCGCCGCCCGCCGCCATCGATCCGCTCCCAGCGGTGCCCGGGCTCGACGTCGAGCTCCTCAATCCCCTCCTCCAGGCCCGAGGCGCCCGCCCCGTGCCGGCCGGTCTGGTCGACGAGGTCGGCGGGCAGCACCTGGCCGGTGTCGAGGTCGAGGTATGCGCCGTCGGCGGCATCCCCGTAGGAGGCCATGGTGTCGGCGAGCACCTCGAGGTCCACCGGGAGTGGGTCCCCTTCGGGCTGTTCCCCGCGAGCGCGCGCGAGCAGCGCCTTGCTCAGCAGCGCGTCACCGGGGGCGTCGCGCACATTCAGCCTGCCCGCCAGCGCCAGAGTGAGCGCGATCAGGTCGTCGCGGAGCCGGCCGCGCGGCCGCCCGGCCCCGGGAGCGGCTCCGGCGTCCCAGACGTGCGCCAGCGCCTGCCCCACCTGCTGCAGCGCGGGCTCGACGTCGACGGCGATCAGCGCGTCCAGCACGGCACGCGCGTCGCCGCTCGCGTCCGCCGCGCGCAGCGCGCCCAGCTCTACGAAGGCTGGCTTTCCCCGCCCGAACTCCGCGACGAAGCGCAGCACCTCCTGCTCCTCCTGCGCCTGCCGGCGGGCGTCGGGCTGCTCGCCGTCGGCGGCTCCGTCGTCCGGGCGGGTGCGCCCGTACTGGTCCGGCAGGCTGCCCCAGCCCCAGAACACGACGGGCGTATCGGGGACGATGCCGTACAACCGCTCGGGATCGCCCAGCCCCGTGACCGTGCAACGGCAGGTCCAGTCGTCGCCGAGGTCGAACACGTAGCGGAAGACGTCGCCGACCTGCGCGTATGCCTTGACCTTCTTCGTCTGCTCAAGCAGCTTGTCCAGCAGGGGCCCCACGAAGCCGCTGAAATCCGCCGTCTCCACCCGGTCCTCGACCACCCGGGTGCCGTCCGCCAGCGCGAACTCACGCAGGTGCGCCAGGTCCCAGCGGGCCAGCGCCTGGTCGATTGCGAGCCCGAGCTCCTCAAAGGTGGTCGACGGCGGGAGTATCAGGTCCCGTCCCGGCGGCGGCATGAACACCTGCCCACGCCCGGAGACCAGCTCCACCCTGATGATCTGCCAGCGCCTTGCCATGGCCCCATGGTTCCAGACCGGACGAGCGCGGGCAACGGACAAGCAGGCATAGACGGCGTGACGCCTACTTCGCGGAGCTCACGGGCTGGGAGTCGGACGCGCGGAAGTGATATCGCACCCGGGTGAGGTCTGGTGGGCGGCGCCGGAGCCTTCGGCCGACCGGGAGCAGGCGAGGCGGCGCCGCCACTTCGACCGACCTCGACGGTAACGTCGACCGACCTCGATGGTTATTTTGACCGACCTCGATGGGGAATGCACGCGGGGCCGTCGCGAGGAGCTGTTACAGGACGGCGGAGACCAGGCGGCAGACGTTGTCGATGTAGCGCCGCCACCGGGGCTCCTTGGCCCACTCCGCGGCGGTGAGCTCGGTGGACACGCGCCGGTAGTAGGCGTCGTTCTCGCGCAGCAGGTCATCCAGGTCGCCGCCGAATGCGAGCAGCATCAGCTCGTAGTTCAGGGCGAAGGACCGGAAGTCCATGTTGGCGCTGCCGATCACTGCGGCCTCGCCGTCCACGGTCATGTACTTGGCGTGCAGGACTGTGGGCGCCGGGTAGCGGAAGATGCGCACTCCGGCGGCGAGCAGAGCCCCATAGTAGGAGCGCTGGGCGTGGTTGACGATCAGGTGGTCGGATTCCTTGCCGACGAACAGCTCGACGTCCACTCCCCGGTAGGCCGCAGTGGTCATGGCGGCCAGCAGCGCCTCGTCGGGAATGAAGTAGGGGCTTGTAATGGATACGCGCCGGGTGGCGTTCTGGATCAGGGACAGGAACATGCGCAGGTTCGGCTCGGTGGGGTAGCCCGGGCCGGAGGGCACCAGCTGCATGGCGTTGACGACGGCGTCGGGGCGTCCGGGCTGCGGAGCCGACGTGCCGACCGGGGAACGCCGTTCCAGCACCTCGGTCACATCCGGCGCGCCAGGAAGTGCATCCTGGACCTGCAGGACCTCGCCGGACTCGAAGAACCAGTCCATCGCGAACACCGTCTCCGCCTCGACGACGATGTCGCCAGTGACCTCCACCGACAGGTCCGCCCAGGTGCGCCCGGCACGGATGTTGGAGCGCAGCCGGTAGGTGGGGTCGATGATGTTGTGCGAGCCGATGAAGGCGCGCTCTCCGTCAATGGTGAGGACCTTGCGGTGGTTGCGCAGGTCGGGTCGCCGGAAGCGCCGCTTGTGAGGCAGCAGTGGCATCATCAGTCGCCATTTGATTCCGGCCTCGGAAAGCCGCCTGCCGAAGTCCTTCCAGCCGGGGTACTTGCGCGAGCCGAGGTGGTCCACCAGTAGGCGCACGGTCACGCCGCGGGCCGCGGCCCGCGCGAGCGCGGAGTAGAAGACGTCGGTCACCTCGTCCCAGCTCTGGATGTAGAACTCGACGTGCACGTGATGCTGGGCGGCGTCGATGAGGCGGGCCATGGCCGTGTAGGTCTCGGCGGAGTCCGCGTGCAGGGCGACGACCTCACCGGTGACGCAGGGCAGGCCGGTGAGCCTGCGGTTCATTCGAACGATCGACCCGAGGTGGGACGAGGGGCGCGCACCGGCGGGCGCATCCGGCATGTCCGCGGTGAACTCGTTAACGGCGGCATTGGCCTCCAGCTGCTGCTGGTAGCGCTTGCCGTGCACCCAGGGGCTGCCCAGGAACACGTACAGGGGCAGCCCGACGACGGGGAGCAGGAAGATCAGCAGCAGCCAGGCGGTCGACGACGACGGGCGCCGGTTCTCCGGGACTGTTCCCAGCGCCACGAACTTGATCACGTACTCCAGGACGACCCACGCAGTCGTCAGCACCGGGTGCCACTCCATGCAGGTAATCCTCACACGTTGCCGAGTCCCGGCCTACCGGCGCGCCCGGTGGCCATTGCCATGCCAGGCGGTGGTTCGCGCCGAGTCACTGAGCGGTCGACGGGGTCGGATCGCCGAAGAGCACCCGGTAGTAGCCGTAGAAGTTCCAGTTGCCCCAGCTGGTGCAGTCGTCGCCGCCGTCGGCCGCCGCCGCATTGGCCAGGTAGGGCGTGTAGTTGTACAGGCCCGCAGTCGCCTGGTTGGAGGCAGTCAGCTCACCGGCTCCGCACTGCGAGTTGGGCGAGTAGGCCAGCTGCGTGGTCGTGCCCGCGACCACCTGGAATCCGTCCGGGTCGAGCCGGTAGGTCTGGAACTGGGAGGCGGCTCCGTATACCTGCCGGAAGAAGCCGGCGTACTCGGCGTCGCACTCCTGCCCGTCGGGGCAGGCGTAGCCGGCGGCAGCCTCGTAGCGGCGGGCGGTCAGACTGGGCCCTGACGCGGTCAGCAGCCCCTGCTCCTTGTGCAGCAGCACGAGCAGCACGCGGGGGTTGATGTCACAGGAGTCGGCCACCTTGGAGATGATCGCCGCGGCCGTCTCCCCGGACGCGGCCGCGTATCCTCCGGGGCAGGCGGTGGTGGCCTCGCGGTCCTCGGTGTCGAAGGTGGCGTCGGCAAGGCAGGGGGTCCCGTCCGTGCCCGCCTGGCAGCCGGCGTTGACCGTGTCGATGAATGCGGCCACATCGGCGGCCGTCATGGTGGTCGAGTCGTAGAAGACGTCGTCGTCAATGATGTGGGCGGCATCGAAGCCGGTCATGTCACGGCCGATGGGGTCGGGCTCGGTGAACGCCGTCGGGGCTGGCGGCGCCGACCCGGTGCCGACGGCGTTCATGACCAGCAGGCCGAGCAGCAGCGTGATCAGGAACGAGCTGAGGAAGATGCGCACGGGACCGGCACGACGGGACCTGCGCCGTCCGCGTCTGCCGCCGGAGGGACGCGTAGCGGGGGAGCGCGCCCCGGCGCGTGCCGCATTGGCCAGCCGGGTGCCGCGGGCGGACGCCGGTGCACGCCGCCGGTTCGGGCTCGTGCGGTGGTCTGCGGCGGTGCGGCGCGGTGCGCCTTGTGGGGAGCGGCGCGTCGGCCGGGCGGCGGGGGGTGACATTGCAGTAATGCTGCCACAGCCCGGCCCGTCACACGCAGCCAGTTCCGGCAGGTCTCCGCCCGCAGGGGCGGCAATGGCGCTCAGCCGGGCGGCGGATGCGATCGTCTAGGCTTGGGGCGTGAACCTGCCCGAGGTGCTTCTGCTGGCCCGGCGGCTGATGGCCGAGCACGGCGTGGGCGACTGGTCGGTGTCCCTGGACCGGGCTCGGCGGCGCGCCGGCCAGACCGACCACTCCCGTAGGCGCATCACCCTGTCCCGGCAGCTGATGGCGATGTATGACGAGTCGGAGGTGCGCGAGACCGTGCTGCACGAGATCGCGCACGCCCGGGTGGGCGCCGCCCACGGGCACGACGCCGTGTGGCGCGCGGAGGCCCGCCGGATCGGGGCCAGTGGTGCGCGGCTGGTCAGCGCCGAGGCGCCGCGGGTGGCCGGGCGCTGGGTGGGGACCTGCCCGGCCGGCCATACCGTCGACCGGATGCGGCGCCCGGCGCTGCCGAGCTCCTGCTCCCGGTGCGCGCGCCGGTTCAGCGCCGACCACCTGCTGAGCTGGTCCTACGACGGCGTGCCCGTGAGCCCGCAGGAGATCGGCACCGGATATGCCCGGGCCCTGGCGCGCCTGGAGGCTGATCCGGGCTGAGCTGTTCCTCCTGCGCATCGTCCACGGGGATGAGCCGCCGAGGGGTTCAATGCTGCACAATCTCGCGGGGACCGCCCATCTGGCCGGTCTCCAGCCGCGAGTATCGAGCATCAGGAGAGAACCGATGATTGTGACCACCACTCCCACCGTTGAGGGCTACCCCGTCACGCAGTACCTGCGTGTGGTGTGCGGGGAGACGATCGCGGGAGTCAACATGTTCAAGGACTTCGCCGCCGGCATCCGCAACATGGTGGGCGGCCGCTCCCAGGCATACGAGAACGAGCTCATTCAGGCGCGCGAGACGGCACTGTCCGAGATGGTCCAGCGCGCCCAGGAACTAGGGGCGGAGGGCGTGGTCGGCGTTGACATCGACTATGAGACCCTCGGCAGCGACAACGGCATGCTGATGGTGACGGCCTCCGGCACTGCGGTGCGTTTCTCCCGTCCCCAGTGAATGACGAAGGGACGCCGTCGGCCTGGCTGCCGGTCGCACGCTCGCGGGCGGCACTGCGGCGGGCGAATCGTTCCCGGCGCTTGCGAGTCGGGCGACGCTCACGCGCGGTGCCGCCCGCCCGCGGTGGACTCGCGCACTATGAGCTCGGGTGGGAAGACGATGTGCTGCACGTCTCCGCCCTTGGCCAGTAGCAGGTCGGCCGCGGCCGCTCCCATCTCCCGCATGGGCTGGCGCACGCTGGTCAGTGGGGTGATGAGCTCGGCGGCGACGGAGACGTCGTCATAGCCGACGATGGCGACGTCGTCGGGGATGCTCAGGCCACGACGACGCACCTCCCGCATCGCGCCAATGGCGAGCTGGTCATTGGCGCACAGCAGTGCCGTGGGTGCGGGGGCGGCTCCAAGGAGGGCGGCCGCTCCGACGGCGCCGGCGTCGGCGGTGAATCCCTGTCCGCCGCTGACGGCCTCGATCTCCGCGAGGGCCTCCGCCGGGTCTAGGCCCGCCTCGACCAACGCGGCAATGACGCCGTCGCGCCGGTCGACGGCCTGCCGCACGGTGAGCGGACCGTTGACGAAGCCGATGCGGCGGTGCCCCAGTTCGATCAGGTGAGCCGCCGCGGCGCGGGCCCCGGCGACGTCGTCCCCGGACACGGTGGACAGCTCGGCGGAGATCGGCGGGTGATCCATGAGCACCACCCGGATTCCGCGTCCGGCCAGGACGGCGAGGTTGTCGAGGGTGGAGGCCGAGGGGGTGACGATCATGCCGTGGACGTCCATACCGGCCAGCAGGCTCATTAGTTCGCGCTCGCGCTCGGGATCGGAGTCGGTGGAGCCGAGCATGGGCACACGGCCGTCCTCGCGGAGGCGGTCCTCAATGCCGCGGGCGGCCTCGGTGAAGAAGGGGTTGGAGATGTCGTGGACGAGCACGCCCACCAGAGAGGAGCCGCCGTGGCGCAGGCGGCGAGCCGCCTCGGAGCGGACGAAGCCGAGCTCGTCGATGGCGGCGCGCACGCGGTCGATCGTTGGCTGGGCGACGCGCTCCGGATGGTTCAGGACGTGAGAGACGGTGCCCACCGACACTCCCGCACGTTCGGCTACGTCACGCACCGAGGGACGTGCCATGTTCGCTCCTTAGCTCTTCACTCCGCCGGGGACGCGTGGCAGCGTCACTCCGCTTGCTCCGCACGCGGCTGCCTGACCGCGCGAAGCAGCGGCGTGCGTGCGAGACCATCATTCCAGGTCGGCGGCGAGGGCGGAGCCAAACAGCCCGCGAGGCGCGTCATTGCAACGAGTATCCGCCGCGCGTCGCCCGGGGAGCACCACCTCGAGCGGCAGCGCACAGCAACCATCAATCGATTCAATCGATCCGCCACATCCTTGTACGAAGCTGCAAGGCCTGCTACAGTGACAACGATTGATTCGTTTCAATACGTCGCTGACAGCCAAGGCGGTCGGCTCCACAACCATCTTGCCGGTTCGATCCGAGCAAGCCGCACCCCATGCTCGAAGGAGAGCACGTGTCCACAGCAGTCTCTACGCGCAAACCCCCTAACCCGTGGTTCGTAGGCGTTGTCTCCGGCATGGCGTCCTACATTGACGCCTGCGCCATCGTCTCCAACTCCACCGCTCTGGTCATCTACCAGGACGCACTGGGGATCACCAACAGCCAGGTCGGGCTGGCCTCATCGGCACTGACCCTCGGCATCGCCTTCGGCGCCCTGTTCGGCGGGCCGCTCGGCGACCGCTACGGCCGCAAGCACGTCTTCTCCGCCACCATGCTCATGATTGTTCTGGGAGCGACCTGCCAGGTCTGCGCTCCGAGCTTCCCGATCCTGCTCGTCGGCACCATCCTCGTGGGCCTCGGCACGGGCGCCGATCTACCGGTCTCGCTGGCAACGATCGCCGAGTCCGCCACGGACGAGAACCGCGGCAAGATCATCGGCCTGTCCAACATGCTGTGGACCGGCGGAATCCTTGGCGCGGTCGTCGCCGGATCCGTGGTCGGCAACTGGGGCCGGCTGGGCGGACAGGTCATGTACGGCCAGATCCTTGTTGTAGCCCTGATCACACTGCTGCTGCGCCTACCCATCCCCGAATCCGAGATCTGGCTGGCCGCCCGCCGCGAGCGAGAGTCCGGCAGCGGCACCGTGCGCGCCGAGCGCGTGACCATCGGCACACTGCTCCGGCCTCCCTATTTCAGGCCCTTCATCGCGCTGATCTTCTTCTACGCGCTGGTCAACATCCCGGCGAACACCGGCGGCCAGTTCACCACCTGGATCAACCACAACATCATCGGCATGGAGATCGCCTTCTCCAATCAGATCGGCCTGCTGATGATGCCGCTCGGCTTCATCTGGGGCCTCTGGTTCATGCGGATCGTAGACACACCAAAACGCATGCCCTACTTCTACCTGGGCGCCGCCTGCTATGTGGGCTCCTACTTCATCTACATCATCGGAGGCTTCCACGTGTGGAGCTACATCGCCGTCTCCCTGATCAACGGCTTCGGCGGCGCCTTCGCCTTCGAGGGCATCATGAAGGTGTGGACGCAGGAGTCCTTCCCCACCCTGGTGCGCGCCACCGCCCAGGGCGACATCGTGTTCGTCGCCCGGATCGTCGCCACGCTGGCGGCCTCGGTCACCCCGTCGCTGATGAGCCTGAACCCACGCGTGGCCTACATGATCCTGGTGAGCTTCGCCATTGTCGGTTACGCCTTCGCCGTCTGGGGCTTCCGCGGCAAGCAGCGCAACGAGTTCGCCGTCGAGCACCATGCGGAAGCCGACGTCGCCGCAGCCGAGGATGCGGGCCTGGACTTCACCGTCTCCCCCGAGCCCAAGCACTGAGTCCGGGTTCTTTCCGGACAGCGAGCGCCGTCGTCGTCCCCGACTCCGGGTGGCGACGACGGCGCCGCCCCGGCGGCCGCGGATGTCAGTTACCGTCACGCAGCCGCGCCGTTATCATTACCCCATCTACTCCCAAAGGAGGGACCCGTCATGACCGCTGAGAACAGCACGGGCGCGAGAACGCTCGTCGTCCACTACTCCGCGCACGGACACACCCGCCGTGTTGCCGAGACGCTTACGCGGGCGCTCGGAGCCGACGCCTTCGTACTGTCCCCCGCCGAGCCCTACACCGAGCCCGACCTGGACTACAACGACCCGCGCAGCCGAGTCTCGCGCGAGCACGTCGATCACGGCCTGCGCCACGTGGGGCTGCTGCAGGACACCCCCGATGGCTTCGCCGACTACGACGTCGTGCTGGTCGGCTACCCCATCTGGTGGGGCGAGGCCTCCTGGGTCCTGAACGACTTCGTGAAGCACAATGACTTCTCGGGCAAGACTGTGATCCCGTTCTGCACCTCATTCTCCTCCCCTGTCGGCGCCAGCGCCCGCGACCTGTCCGCCTTGAGCAGCAGCGGTGACTGGAGGCCGGGCACCCGCCTGGAGGCCAACATCAACGCCGACGGCGTACGCCGCTGGCTGGACCAGCTCGGGGTCAAGGCGTAGCAGCGGCAGCATCTCGATGACGGGCGGGCGCCCGGCACGCCGAACGGCACTCCGCCGGCGGTGTGGCCGGGAGCCCGCCCGGACACACCACCGGCCGGGAACCGGTCTCGCTGTGACGGGAGCGTGATTTCTAGGGTATGTTGTCCCCATCGTTACCAGGGGCGCCACGCCCCGACCGCGGCAGCCGAAAGCGAGGCCCTGATGCCGTCCTCCCCCACCTACGACGCCGACGACGATGCCGATGCCGCCGTCGGCGAGGACATCCCCATGGTGCCCAACCGCAAGCTGGAGGCGATCCAGGCAGTCTTGGAGTACGCGCAGGGCTCGCGACTCCGCCTGGACAGCTGGGAGCCCACCCCCACCACGGGCACCACCACCCAGTACAGCGACACCTTCGACGCCGGGCTGAGCGAAGACGTTTGGACCTCGCCGGTAGCCGACGACTACCGCACCAGCGTCGACACCGCCGACTCCGGCGCCTACGACGCGATCGCCGACATCGTCTCCGACCTGACCGACGCCGAGAACGCCTTCTACGACGCCGGGCAGGAGAGGGTGCCCGAGGGCTCCGCCCTGGCCAGGTGGCCCAACACCTGACCCCCTGCCCCGCCCCCCTCTGAACCAACCGCAAAGCACGGAGCCGGCCCCCATGGCCTTCATCAAGATCGACACCGACAAGATGCAAACCGTCGTCGACAACCTCGAGGACCGCGCCGCAGCGATCGACTACGAGCGCAACGCCATCAACCACACCAGCAACTACTACCACGACCCGGTGCCATCCGTCGTCGACGCAACCGACGCAGGACCACGCCCAGGACCCCTGGCACAGTCCGCCTACGACCTGCGCGACCTGGCCGACCAGCTGCGCTCGCGCCGCCAGGAGGCCATCGACATCAACGCCTCCGGCATCACCATGGCCAGCCCCGACGGCACCCTGACCTACTACCTGCCCGACCCACCACCAGGCACCACCGACGAAGCCGCCTACTGGCGCAACATGGACACCGTCAGCAACGTCCACGCCTACAACACCGGCTCAGTTGAGACCGCCAAGGCCGAGGCGGCCGAGCTGCAGGAGGCCCTGGAGAACGGCACCTCCACCCAAGGCCGCACCCCCGAGGAAATCCTCGACCAAATCGACAAGCACCGCGACATCCCCACCTACGGCCTGGCGTTCTGCCAGACCATGGGCGTGGACAATATGCTGGACGCCCCGCTAGAGGCACAGAAGGACACCAACTACGCCTTCCAATCACAACCAGAGATCATCGACCGGATGGTCGACACCTTCGGGCATGTCATGTGTGCCGCCTCCACCCTTTACGATGAGACCTCCTACCAGCCCTCCGTCTCATCTCCGTCCTCGCCGCACCAGTACTCGCTCGCATCGGCCATCTACAACGCCGTTACGGAGAAGGGGCACGAGGGCCGCGCCACCGTGCTGGACGCCTACCTCACCGCTGACGGCACCGTCTACGACGCCGATTTCCTAGTCGGCCTGGCGGGGCTGATGGAGACCATTGAGGACTGGCCCGCCGAGCCCAAGGGCGTCACCTGGGGCAGCAACAACTACGGCAGCGATGACTACGCGGACAAGTACCTGCCCGGCCACACCACCGACCCGTTGGCGGCCGTCCTCAACGGCATGGCGCGCAACACCGAGGCATCATTGGACTACCTGGCCCCAGAGGACTGGAACAGCGAAGACGGCGCCTGGGTGCCCTCACCACAGGCCAAGAAACGCATGGAGATGCTGACCAACCGGGAGTGGACGGAGCTGAGCATGGAGGGCCTGTCAGCCGTCTTCGCCGCGGCCTCCGCCTCGCGCAGCCCTTCGGCGGACAACGTCGGAACCCCATCCGGCACTGAAAACAGCCAGCGCGCCACCTGGGCCACAGCAAACGGCATCACCATAATCGAAGCACAAGACATCCCCGCACACGGGCAGACCAAACACAACATCGGCATCATGCTCGGAAACTGCGGACCCGAGATTCTCAGCATCGCGAATCGCGGTACAGGTGTTCCCTATGACTACGCTGCTTATCCACAAGCACCTATTACTGTAGCCGGAGGAGATCCCACAGCTATTCAACAGGCCATCGCACACCTGCTATACGAAGTCTCCGACTCGTCGGAAGCAGTTTACGAGATTGCTCGCGGCACCACCGCATTCACCGCCGCACACACTTCTTTGGCTGCGACAGAGGACGGTCTCTCCACAGACACCATTCGTAGCAACTACGACGAGGAGGGCAGTGTTTTAGGTCTGCTCACAGTACTGGGCCAAGAACATGCCGACAGCGTCTATAATGGCGCCACTGCCGCCACCACCTTGCTATCACTGGTTCCCGGCGTAAACGTCCCCGCAACACTTGCCAACGCTGGCTTGGCTCTCAATGGCGCACCCGCGGTTGATGTGACCGGAGCAGACGACCCGTCAGTGCTACTCGGCGCCGCCTACACCAATGCGTTCAACGCCGGACTCATCAACAACCCACCCGACCCTTCCACGACCTCGTGGTACTCCGTTGACGCCAACGGCGCACACCACATAACACTCAACACTACGGATCAGCTCAAAGATTTCTACGAATGGATTCATGAAGGCGCTGGAAACAGCCCGGACGTCAAAAACACCCTAAACCAAATCAGTATTGACGGCGGAACAACGAGTTGGAACAGTGCCGATGATTATAAGGAATACTATGGTGGTGATGCGTGGTGAACCGCGCTGGAGCTGGCTCGCCCCCGGCACGCGGGCTCCCTCAGGGCGCCGGTTTCCAGCCCCGCCGCGGCGTCCGGCGCCGCACTGTGGCGGTTGTGCTGGTTGTGGTGCTGGTTGTGGTGGGGGTTGCTGGTGGTGTGTGGTGGCGGGTGTGGGTGGAGGACCCACTGGAGGCGCAGCTGGCGGGCCTGGCCGGCGACCCGGCCGCCGCCCTGGACTACCTCGTCCCCACCACCAGCACCACCGGCACCGGCGGCAGCGACGCAAACGATAATGACGGCGCCGACGAAGCCAACGACAGCAGCGATGGTGATGACGATGACTTCAGTGGCGGGTGGGTGCCGTCCGGTGAGGCCCGAACCAGGTGGGACCAGCTAACCGGACGGCGCTGGGGCACCAAGGGCATCACCGCCCTCACCCAGGCCCTCGCAGCCGCCTCATCCCTAAGAACTGACACAGGCCAGGACGGCCAGCGCGCTACCTGGGCCACCGCCCAAGGCATCATCCTCCTGGCCAACCACACCAGCCACCTGACCGACCAGGCCAAGGCCAACACCGGCGTCATCCTGGGCAACTGCCCCACCGAACTCATCGCCCTGGCCCAACGCCTCCCCATCACCGCCACCGGCCCCGACAACTACTACAAGGCATTCCCTATAACAACCGCAGGCACCAACGAGCAGGACCTCACCACCGCTACCGCGCACCTGCTGTACGAAGTAGCGGACTCAACCGGAGCGGCCTACGAGATCGCCCGCGCCACAACCGCCTACACCGCCGCACAAGCCTCCCAGTACATGAACACCCACGGCGCCTCAACCGACACCCTGGCCGACTTCTACGCCCGCAACGCCGACGCCCTGAACCTACTCACCCTACTAGCCGACACCACCGACACTGGCATCATCGACGCGGCCAACGCCGGAGCCGCAGCCTCCACCGACCAGCTAACCATCACCACCAACACCAACGGCCAGCACACCATCACCCACACCCCCACCACCACACCCCAACCCAACCCCACCATCCCCACCGGCACACCCGGCCTACCCGCACCCATCTACACCAACGCGTTCAACGCCGGACTCATCAACAACCCACCCGACCCCAACACCACCACCTGGTACACCACAGACACCAACGGCGCACACCACATCACACTCAAAACCACAGATCAGCTGAAAGACTTCTACGAGTGGATTTATGAAGGCGCCGGAAACAGCCTGGACGTCAAACACGTCATGAACCGAATCGGCATTAACGGCAATCCAGAAAGATGGCGCACCACCGACGGCTTTAAAGAGTACTACGGTGGTGACGACTGGTGACGTCTTCTGATGCCGTCCCCGCCCCGGATACGTCTATTTCGGCGTCTGACCGCAGGTCTCCTCACCGCGCTCTGCGGCGTACCGCCGTTGCGCTGGTTGTGGTGCTGGTTGTGGTGGGGGTTGCTGGTGGTGTGTGGTGGCGGGTGTGGGTGGAGGACCCACTGGAGGCGCAGCTGTCTGGTCTGGCCGGCGACCCGGCCGCCGCCCTGGACTACCTCGTCCCCACCACCAGCACCACCGGCACCGGCGGCAGCGATAGCGATGGTGATGACGATGACTTCAGTGGCGGGTGGGTGCCGTCCGGTGAGGCCCGAACCAGGTGGGACCAGCTAACCGGACGGCGCTGGGGCACCAAGGGCATCACCGCCCTCACCCAGGCCCTCGCAGCCGCCTCATCCCTAAGAACTGACACAGGCCAGGACGGCCAGCGCGCCCCTGGGCCACCGCCAAGGCTCATCCTCCTGGCCAACCACACCAGCACCTGACGACCAGGCCAAGGCCAACACCGGCGTCATCCTGGGAACTGCCCCACCGAACTCATCGCCTGGCCCAACGCCCCATCACGCCACCGGCCCCGACAACTACTACAAGGCATTCCCTATAACAACGCAGGCACCAACGAGCAGGACCTCACCACCGCTACCGCGCACCTGCTGTACGAAGTAGCGGACTCAACCGGAGCGGCCTACGAGATCGCCCGCGCCACAACCGCCTACACCGCCGCACAAGCCTCCCAGTACATGAACACCCACGGCGCCTCAACCGACACCCTGGCCGACTTCTACGCCCGCAACGCCGACGCCCTGAACCTACTCACCCTACTAGCCGACACCACCGACACTGGCATCATCGACGCGGCCAACGCCGGAGCCGCAGCCTCCACCGACAGCTAACCATCACCACCAACACCAACGGCCAGCACACACACCCCACACCCCCACCACACACCCCAACCCAACCCCACCATCCCCACCGGCACACCCGGCCTACCCGCACCCATCTACACCAACGCGTTCAACGCCGGACTCATCAACAACCCACCCGACCCCAACACCACCACCTGGTACACCACAGACACCAACGGCGCACACCACATCACACTCAAAACCAACGACCAACAAAGGAACTTCTACACCTGGGTAACCGACGGATCCGGAAACAGCCTGGCCGTCAAAGACATCATGAAGCGAATTGGCATTAACGGCGTTCCAGAAAGATGGCGCACCACCGACGAGTTCAGGGAATACTATAGTGGTGACGACTGGTGAAAACGGCCATGGTGACCGATGCCCCGTTGGTAACCGGGACCGGCAACTACCTTGACGGCTATGCGGTTGATCCGATGGCGGGGCCGCTCTTCGCCATGAGCCGCAACCTGGAGGCCGCCGACAAGTACTTCACACCTACCCTGGTCAACCCACCCATCGTCATTGATGAGAACGGCAACGCGACCATCCCGATAACCGACTACGACCCGAACATCTCGTTCACCACCCGGGACGGCCGCACCATCACCGCGCAGGAGCGCGCTGACCTGTTGTTCACCAGGACCTGGGTATATGGAAATGAAGACGCGCTGACCGCCGCCTACGCGGCGGTCTCAAGCCAGCGCGGGAGCACCGACGGCGCCCTTGACAGGCGGGCGACCTGGGCGTGCGGCCAGGCTCTGGAGTACTTCGGCAGCCATGACTTCTCCAAGTCCTCTGAGCAGACCAAGGTCAACCTCGGCGTATTCGCCGGCAACCACGCCGCCGAGATCACCGGCATGGCCACCGGCGCGAAGCCAGACAGCCAGTACGGGTACCCCACGGCCAAGGACCACGCCCACGATGCCGAGTCCAAGCGCAAGGCGTTGAAGCACGTGGTCGCATCCATCGCCGACTCCGACGACGCGGTGTCCGCGGCCGGCCAGGGGATCGCGAACTACACCGAGCGCGCCGCGCACGCAGAGGCCGCAGAAGACCTCCCCACAGACGGAACACCCCCAACCTCCGAACAGATTCAAGAAGCACAAAAGGGCATGAACCGCGCCTATACCAATGGGCGTAGCGCGGCGGCCTGGGTGGATGAGGTCGCCGACCTGGCCAATGAACGTTCGGATACTCAGCGCGATAAGGAGCGGGCGCAGGCCGGTGCTGCCTTCGCCATCGTGGGCGCGATTCCCCACCCCGCCGCCGCAGCCGTGTCCGCCGCGGGCTCCACCGGGCTGTCGCTATGGGAGGCGGCCTCCAGCGACACCGTCACCGACCTGAAGATCGACGCAACCGCCTACAACGCCAGTATCACCGAGGTCGCCGTCCAGCACGGGCTCGTAGACGAGAGCTACTTCCCCGACGCCGATAACCCGCAGTCCTGGTACGACCCGGACACCAAGACCGTCACCATCACCGACGACACCCAGAAGGAGCAGTTCCAGCAGTGGTGGGCCACCAACGGCGACGACATCGGCCTGTCCGAAGGCCTAATGACCGTCAGCCAGACCGCGGCAGACCCTAAAGACACCGACCTGCCCGAAGACTACTGACACAACCACTGGCAGCACACAACCATGAACCCAACCACCCCCAACACGGACCACAGCGACAGCACCCGCGCCGCTGGCGCCACCGCCCAGGGGCCTGGCATGTGTAGGTATAGGAGACGCATGCTGGCAGTCCTGCTCACCATCACGGCCCTGTGCACCGGTACCCTGGCCTGGTTGTGGCGCCCCTGGGATCATGAGGAGGAGGTTCCGCCGCCGGAGGCCGTGTGTCAGGACGTCTACAACACCGCCGAGCTCAACCGAATCCTGGGCAGCAGTATCGGCAGCGACACGATGCAGAGCTACGGCGGTTGGGACAGGCGCTGCGGCGTTATATCGGGCAAGCCACCGGCCACAGACGCCGACGGCTACTACCTGCAGAACACCATCATGCTCATCGAATACTGGGGCGGCGAGGAGTACGACGCGGGCAACGGTTACAAGTGGACCGATGAGACCATGGCCGCGGACACCGAGAACGACGTCCAGAAACTCAACAACCCCGAACTCGAGGGCAACACCTACCTCTGGGTAATGGAGCTCGGCTCAGAAAACCATGTGAACGGCATCTGGTTCGGGAACGGCTTCATACTGGTCGTCACCTTGCTTTACCCAGAAAACAGCCTGGACGGCCCGAGAACCACCCAGGAGGCCATGGACGTCATGCCCGAGCTACTGACCTACATCGGCACCCAGGCACGACAACACCACGCCATCCCAAACTTCAGGTCCACCAAGAACCCCGGCGCCCCCGAACCATCCGACGCAACCAGCACCCCCAGGCACGGGGCCAACATCCACGAGCACCCCAACCACACCCTGACCCATGGAAGCCACCGCCACCTCCCCCGCACAAAGCACTCCCGTCCCGGAGTCCGACCAGCGCCCTGCCCATGGCGTCCGGCGCCGCACTGTGGCGGTTGTGTTGGTCCTGGTGCTGGTTGTGGTGGGGGTTGCTGGTGGTGTGTGGTGGCGGGTGTGGGTGGAGGACCCACTGGAGGCGCAGCTGTCTGGTCTGGCCGGCGACCCGGCCGCCGCCCTGGACTACCTCGTCCCCACCACCAGCACCACCGGCACCGGCGGCAGCGATAGCGATGGTGATGACGATGACTTCAGTGGCGGGTGGGTGCCGTCCGGTGAGGCCCGAAACCAGGTGGGACCAGCTAACCGGACGGCGCTGGGGCACCAAGGGCATCACCGCCCTCACCCAGGCCCTCGCAGCCGCCTCATCCCTAAGAACTGACACAGGCCAGGACGGCCAGCGCGCTACCTGGGCCACCGCCCAAGGCATCATCCTCCTGGCCAACCACACCAACCGCCTGACCGACCAGGCCAAGGCCAACACCGGCGTCATCCTGGGCAACTGCCCCACCGAGCTCATCGCCCTGGCCCAACGCCTCCCCATCACCGCCACCGGCCCCGACAACTACTACAAGGCATTCCCTATAACAACCGCAGGCACCAACGAGCAGGACCTCACCACCGCTACCGCGCACCTGCTGTACGAAGTAGCGGACTCAACCGGAGCGGCCTACGAGATCGCCCGCGCCACAACCGCCTACACCGCCGCACAAGCCTCCCAGTACATGAACACCCACGGCGCCTCAACCGACACCCTGGCCGACTTCTACGCCCGCAACGCCGACGCCCTGAACCTACTCACCCTACTAGCCGACACCACCGACACTGGCATCATCGACGCGGCCAACGCCGGAGCCGCAGCCTCCACCGACCAGCTAACCATCACCACCAACACCAACGGCCAGCACACCATCACCCACACCCCCACCACCACACCCCAACCCAACCCCACCATCCCCACCGGCACACCCGGCCTACCCGCACCCATCTACACCAACGCGTTCAACGCCGGACTCATCAACAACCCACCCGACCCCAACACCACCACCTGGTACACCACAGACACCAACGGCGCCCACCACATCACACTCAAAACCAACGACCAACAAAGGAACTTCTACACCTGGGTAACCGACGGATCCGGAAACAGTCCAGAGGTAGCAGACATCCTCGATCAGAACGGTATTAACGGCAATCCAGAAAGATGGCGCACCACCGACGACTTTAAAGAGTACTACGGTGGTGACGACTGGTGAGACACACCGACGCCGCCCCAGGAAGCCGGGAAACGCGGCCAAGACGACGCATACTGGCCATCCTGCTCGCCATCACCGTCCTGTGCGCCGGTGCCCTCGCCTGGTGGTGGCGCCCCTGGGACCAGCCGGAGGAGCTGCCGCCGCCGGAGGCCGTATGCCAGGACGTCTACAACACCGCCGGGCTCAACCGAATCCTCGGCAGCAGTATCGGCAGCTCCACGATACAGAACTACGGCGGTTGGGATAGGCGTTGCACTGTTTCCTCGAGAATGCCACCGGCCACGAATACCAGAGGCCACTACTTGTAAAACACCATCATGTTCACCGAATACTGGCACGACGACGAGTACGACGCAGGCAATGGCTATAAGTGGACCGACGAGACCATGGCCGCAGACACCGAAAACGGCGTCCAGAAGCTCGACACCCCCAAGTTGGAGGGAAACACCTACCTCTGGGTCAGGGGGTCCGGCTCAGAAAACTATGTGAACGGCATCTGCTTCGGGAACGGCTTCATACTGGCCGTCGCCTTGCTTGACCCAGAAGGCAGCCTGGACGGTCCCAAAACCACCCAGGAGGCCATGGACATCATGCCGGAACTACTGACCTACATCGGCACCCAGGCACGAGAACACCACGCCATCCCGAACTACACGTCCAGCAAGAACCCCAGCACCCCCCGACCCATCCAACGCAACCGACACCACCAGCACTGGCACGAGCCCCGGCGCTCCGTTCCCGTCAATCGACCAGAACACCGCCTGGCTTATGGTTCGTCGGTGGGGCGGACGATAATCGTCTGGATTTCGGCTACGGGGATAGTGGTGGTTGTGCTGGTGGTGTGGGTGTTGAGGCTGCCGGCGGCCCCGTCGGTGGCGGAGTAGGTGATCGCGTAGGACACCTTCACATCCACCGGGGTCACACTGTCCTTGAAGTGCGCCGACGAGCGGTCGAACACGATCACGCAGTCGGTGCCGAGGCGGTCGTTGTCCTCAGTCCACGGGATACCAAACCCAGTACACGTGGCGGTTCCGTCCTTGGGCTGCAAAGTCAACCGGGACGCCGTAGCCGTGACCGTCGCCGACACCGGGCCCGCCGTAGCCGTAACACGCACCTCCTTCGGCGTGTCGCCGGTGGCCCAGATCCAGGTGTCCATACCCACGACCGTGGCCCGCGACTGACCAACCGAAGGGTTGTAGCCAATCGTCGCCGTAGGAATCGTCACCGCATCCCACGCCGCCCGCGCCAGGGTGGCGCCGTCGATCACCGGCTCCGGCGCCGCCTGGCCAGCAGGCACGTACACAGGGCCATTCGAGGTGAACTCCGCGAACAGCTTCTGGTACTCCATCGGATCGTCACCGTTGTAGTACTTCCAGTCGCACCACGGCTTATACCAGTAACCCTCCGTATCATCCGCATAGGAGTCGTAATCGGGATACTCAGACTCGATATACGACCGGATACCGCCCCAGTTGCCGTGCACCGAATACTCTTTCTCCGCCTGGTTGGAGTCAATCCACTCCGCGACCTCCGCACCCGTCCGATCCTGCTCGTACCAGCACACCGGATGCACGCTCGCGGTCACCGACTGCGCCGACACCGACACACCACCCCCGCCGGCCCCATCCGCCGCAGCCGACACATACTCCGCAGACACCGCGATCTGCACCGAACCATCCCCACCGGCCGACACCGAACCAGAAGACGAACCAGAACCAGTGGGCGTGCCCTTAAGCCTTTGCGCCCATGCGTTCGGCACGATCACAGCAGAAGCGAAAACCAAAAGAGCGACTATCACTGTTAGCGTCACTCGATCTTTGTGTTTCATTGTTCACGCCACGCATTCGTTGGTCGATAGCGTTGTTTCATCCGATTCTTTCCAGGTCCCATCCTCGTAGATCATGGTTATAAGCACCTCATAGCGGCCTTGGAGCGTCTCTGGGTCACTGATGTCGTTGCCGTCAGCGTCATAGTCGACTAGGTCCGAGTGGTCGCCACAGATCAACACCTGAGCCTTTCGCATGTCGAATGCGAAGACCTGATTTACCGAAACGCGGACTACTCCGTCTGTGCGCCCATCTCCTAACTGCTCGTAGCCTTCCTTTAAGACCTGGTACTCCTCTGCGGTCATGAGGGGTTCGGCGTTCTCTGCGCCGGTGTGGGTGAACCAGATGTTCCAGGTGACCTGGTCGTAGTTGATGAAGGCCTTGAGCACCTCGGTCTGCAGCTCGTCCAGGTCCTCGGGGATCGCGGTCACTATGTAGCGGTCAGTGGACAGTGACTCCGCGGTGACCACGCCTGCGGCCTCCGCCGAGGCCGCCGCAGACGCGGACGCAGCCGCGGCGGCGGCCGACTCAGACGCCTCGGCTGAGGCCATGGCCTCGGGGTCAAAGGTGCCGATACCCAGGGGGTTGTCGTCGGAGTCGGACGAGCATGCCGCCAGGGGTGCACAGGCCAGCAGCAGCGCCGCGGCGCCTGCGGCGGCGCGGCGCCATCGGGGTGAAGTTGTTGGGAAACGAGTCATGGGAAGCTCCTCGCACATAAGGCTGACCTGCAGGTCACGTCATCAGGACGTTACGTAGTTTCACACACCCAGATGTCACACACAAGCAACTAGGCGGTCCACGTGACTCTTGCACAGCCCTTGACTCTCGGGCAGCCGCAGGGCTATGGTCGCTCGCGTTGAAACGGTTCACGCCGTCGTTCAGGCCTCGGCCCTCCGCCGCGGCACCCACGAACAAGGACGTTCCATGACTGACTCCCCCACCGCCGACGCTCCCGCCACCGCGGCCGCCACAGCCGGTGCCGCCCCGGCCACGCCGCCCGTCCCCAACGCGACAGCCGCCTCCGCCGCCGTCCCGGCCGCCCTCACCGAGCTGCTGAACACCACCTCGGCCCGCTCCCCCCACCGCTGCTGCTTCCTGCTGCACGTGCGCCCAGACCGGCTCACCGAGTACGTCGAGGTCCACCAGCACGTCTGGGAGGAGATGCGCCACGCCCTGACCCGCTGCGGCTGGCGCAACTACTCGCTGTTCCTGCGTCCCCAGGACGGGCTCGTCGTCGGCTACTTCGAGTCCGACGACGCCCCAGGAAGCCGGGAAACGCGGCCAAGACGACGCATACTGGCCATCCTGCTCGCCATCACCGTCCTGTGCGCCGGTGCCTTCGCCTGGTGGTGGCGCCCCTGGGACCAGCCGGAGGAGCTGCCGCCGCCGGAGGCCGTATGCCAGGACGTCTACAACACCGCCGGGCTCAACCGAATCCTCGGCAGCAGTATCGGCAGCTCCACGATACAGAACTACGGCGGTTGGGATAGGCGTTGCACTGTTTCCTCGAGAATGCCACCGGCCACGAATACCAGAGGCCACTACTTGTAAAACACCATCATGTTCACCGAATACTGGCACGACGACGAGTACGACGCAGGCAATGGCTATAAGTGGACCGACGAGACCATGGCCGCAGACACCGAAAACGGCGTCCAGAAGCTCGACACCCCCAAGTTGGAGGGAAACACCTACCTCTGGGTCAGGGGGTCCGGCTCAGAAAACTATGTGAACGGCATCTGCTTCGGGAACGGCTTCATACTGGCCGTCGCCTTGCTTGACCCAGAAGGCAGCCTGGACGGTCCCAAAACCACCCAGGAGGCCATGGACATCATGCCGGAACTACTGACCTACATCGGCACCCAGGCACGAGAACACCACGCCATCCCGAACTACACGTCCAGCAAGAACCCCAGCACCCCCCGACCCATCCAACGCAACCGACACCACCAGCACTGGCACGAGCCCCGGCGCTCCGTTCCCGTCAATCGACCAGAACACCGCCTGGCTTATGGTTCGTCGGTGGGGCGGACGATAATCGTCTGGATTTCGGCTACGGGGATAGTGGTGGTTGTGCTGGTGGTGTGGGTGTTGAGGCTGCCGGCGGCCCCGTCGGTGGCGGAGTAGGTGATCGCGTAGGACACCTTCACATCCACCGGGGTCACACTGTCCTTGAAGTGCGCCGACGAGCGGTCGAACACGATCACGCAGTCGGTGCCGATCCGGTCGTTGCCCTCACTCCACGGGATCCCGAACCCGGTGCACTTGGCGACCCCATCCTTGGGCTGAAGAGTAAGCATAGAGGCAGTGGCAGTGATGGTGGCGGTTACGGGGCCGGCGGTAGCCGTCACACGCACCTCCTTAGGCGTATCACCGGTGGCCCAGATCCAGGTGTCCCAGCCCACGATCGTGGCCTGCAAGTCCCCCACCATGGGGTTGTAGCCGATCATGGCGGTAGGGATCGTCACCGCATCCCACGCCGCCCGCGCCAGGGTGGTCCCATCAATTACCGGCTCCGGAGGCGCACTCCCGGCAGGCACATAGACGGGGCTGTTGTTGGCGTAGTAGTCCGCCATGACCTCCCCGAAATCGCGTTCGTCACCGTCGGCCATGTACCGTGAATCGCACACCGGGATGTACCAGCGCCCCTTGGTGTCATCCGCGTACGACTCGTAGTCCGGGAAGCGGGCCTTATAGTCATCCCACGTGTCGCCACGTGTAGTACTCATGTAATCGGTGGCCTTCGGCGAGTCAATATACTTCGCCCGCTCCGCCCCGGTGTCGCTCTGCTCGTACCAGCACACCGGATGCACACTCGCGGTCACCGACTGCGACGACACCACGTCACCAGAGCTACCGCCCGAGCCGTCTGCCGCAGCCGACGTGTACTGGGCGGTCACCGTCATAGTCACCGACCCATCCCCACCAGCAGACACCGAACCAGAAGACGAACCACCAACAGCGTCCCCATCCTCCTCAAGGGCCCAGGCTGGAGCTGCGGTTACGAGTGGGGCCGCCAACAGGAGCACCGCGCCTACTAAGGCGGCTAGTTTTCGAGTCATCCGCGCCATGGCTCACACCGTGCATTCGTTGGTCGACAGGCGCTCCTCGGAGGATTCCTTCCAGGCACCGTCCTCATCAACCATGGTGATCCTGATCTTGTAGCGCACCTGCAGAGTCTCAGGATCACTGACATCATTGCCGTCAGCGTCATACTTCACTAGATCTGTCTGGTCGTCACAAATCTCGACCGTGGCTTTAGGCGGCGAGTCATAGGGAGACGTCAAATACACCGAGGTCACTGCGACCCTCACCGTACCGTCGGTGTGTCCGGCGACGGTCTGGTCCAGGTTGTTTTTAAGTCTTTGGTATGCCTCGGCGGTCATGAGGGGTTCGGCGTTCTCCACGCCGGTGCGGGTGAACCAGATGTTCCAGGTCACCTCGTCGTAGTGGACGAAAGCCTTCAGGATCTCGGTCTGCTGCTCATCCAGATCCTCGGGGATAGAGGTGATCACATGCCGCTCAGTCGACAAGGACTCCGCGGTCACCACCCCAGCCGCCTCCGCAGAGGCCGCGGCAGACGCGGACGCAGCCGCGGCGGCGGCTGACTCGGAGGCCTCAGCCGAGGCCATGGCCTCGGGGTCGAAGGTGCCGATGCCCAGGGGGTTGTCGTCGGAATCAGACGAGCACGCCACTAACGGCGCGCAGGACAGCAGCAGCGCCACCGCACCTGCGGCAGCACGACGCAGCCCGGGTGAACCAGTCGGGAAACGAGCCATGGGCAACTCCTCGTACGCATAAGGCTGACCTGCAGGTCACGTCATCAGGACGTTATGTAGTCTCACACGCCCACACGTCACGCGCAAGCAACTAGGCGGCCCGCACGAATCCTGCACGGCCCTTGACTCGCGGCCGGTCGCGGTCTATCGTCGCCCATGTTGAAACGGTTCACACCGTCGTTCACGCCCCGGCCTCCCGTCGCGGCACAACCCGAACAAGGACGTTCCATGACCGACTCCCCCAGCGCAGACGCCCCGACCACGTCGGCAGCCGACGCTCCCGCCACCGCGGCCGCCACAGCCGGTGCCGCCCCGGCCACGCCGCCCGTCCCCAACGCGACAGCCGCCTCCGCCGCCGTCCCGGCCGCCCTCACTGAGCTGCTGAACACCACCACGGCCCGTTCCCCGCACCGCTGCTGCTTCCTACTGCGCGTGCGGCCGGACCGACTCACCGAGTACGTCGAGGTCCACCAGCACGTCTGGGAGGAGATGCGCCAGGCCCTGAGCCGCTGCGGCTGGCGCAACTACTCCCTCTTCCTGCGCCCGCAGGACGGGCTCGTCGTCGGCTACTTCGAGTCCGACGACGCCGCCGCAGCCATGGCCGCCATGGAGGACGAGGAGGTCAACACCCGCTGGCAGGCGGAGATGGCCCAGTACTTCGCCCAGCCCGATGGCGGCACCTCCACCGTCCTGCCCCAGTACTTCTACCTGCCCTGACCCTCCCCGCCCCACACCCATCGCCCACGATTCAAGGAGGATCCCGTGGCCCGTAAGCCACTGACCGGCTGGCAGGCGACCGCCGCCGTCTCCATGTCCAACTACATCGACTCCGGCTCCATCATCGCCATCGCCACCTCACTCGGTTTCTGGGGTGCCGCCTACTTCCCCGGCGACGACGGCACCATCGCCGGCCTGCTGGCAGCCTTCAGCTCCAACGCCTTCGGCGCCGCCATCGGTGCCCTCATCGGCGGCCCGCTGTGCGACAAGTACGGGCGCAAGTTCATCTACACCTACGACCTGCTGCTGTACGCGCTCGGCGGCCTGATCGTCGTCTTCACCGTGAACCTGCCCATGCTGTTCACCGGCTTCGTGATCGTCGGCCTGGCCGTGGGCGCCTCCGTGCCGGCCGGCTGGACCTACATCGCCGAGTTCGCCCCCACCAGCCAGCGCGGCAAGCACATCGGCGCCACCCAGCTCGCCTGGTCCTTCGGCCCCTTCATCGGCTTCGGCCTGGCCGCCGCCCTCGCTCCGCTGGGGCTGCTAGGCAGCCGGATTGTCTTCGCCCACCTGGTCGTGATCGCCCTGGTCACCTGGTACATCCGTCAGGGCCTGGAGGAGTCCGAGACCTGGCAGCAGGCGAAGGGCGGGGCGCAGGCCAAGCCGCCGTCGATGTGGGCGGCCTTCCGCAAGCTGCTGAGCCGCCGCGTGAACATCACCGCGCTCATCTTCCTGGCCGTCATCTACACCTGCTGGAACCAGGCCGCCTCCCAGAACGGCATCTTCCTGCCCACGATCCTCAGCTCCATGGGCTACGAGACCATCCAGACCGACCTGTTCTCCATGCTCTCCTGGGGCTTCGTGATCGTCTCCACCTTCATCTTCATGAACCTGGTCGACCGCGTCCCCTACCGCTGGCACTTCCTGGTCGGCGGCCTGGCGGCCATCGTCTCCTGGATCGTCCTGGTCTTCGGCCCCTCCGACGCCGCCTGGACCGCCTTCGGCTACACCATCATCTGGGGACTGTCCGCCGGCCCGTCCGCCCAGGCCTTCTACTCGGTGTGGTCCCCCGAACTGTTCGCCACCCCGTACCGCTCGGCCGCGCAGGGCATCGTCTTCTTCGCGGTCCGCCTGGCGTCCGGCCTGATCTCGCTGATCTTCCCGATCATCCTCAAGTGGGAGAACGGTCTGATGATCGATGGCCTCATCCTCATCGGCTTCCTCGTCGTCTCCACGCTCGTGGGCACCATCGGCGCTCCGAAGACCCAGGGCAAGTCCCTGGAGGAGATCGAGCTGGAGCGCTACGGCGAGCACGTCACCACCGCCTGAGCCCGCACCGCCGGGCAGCACCCCAACCAACACCAATCACCATCCGCGCCGAACTCACGAAGGAGAGAACATCATGTCGGCAACCACCCCCTCGCTATCCGACCTCAGCGCCGAGGCCCGCAGCCTGCTCCAGACCCAGACCATCGAGCTGCCCAGCTGGGCCTTCGGAAACTCCGGCACCCGCTTCCGCGTCTTCACCACCGCCGGCGTTCCCCGCGACCCGTACGAGAAGATCGACGACGTCGCCCAGGTAAACAAGTACACCGGCGTCACCCCCCGGGTCTCCCTCCACATCCCGTGGGACAAGGTCGACGACTATGAGGCGCTGCGCAAGCATGCCGAGGACCAGGGCGTCACCATCGGCACCATCAACTCCAACGTCTTCCAGGACGAGGACTACAAGCTCGGTTCCCTGACCAACCCGGACGAGAGGATCCGCCGCAAGGCGATCGACCACCACCTGGAGTGCATCGACATCATGCGCGCCACGGGCTCGCCCGCCCTGAAGATCTGGCTGGCCGACGGCACCAACTACCCCGGCCAGGACTCCATCCGCGCCCGCCAGGACCGCCTGGCCGATGCCCTGGCGGAGATCTACGCCGCGCTCGACGACGATCAGCAGCTGGTCCTGGAGTACAAGTTCTTCGAGCCGGCCTTCTACCACACCGACGTGCCCGACTGGGGCACCTCCCTGGTGCACTGCCTGGCGCTGGGAGAGCGGGCCAAGGTCGTGCTCGACACCGGCCACCACGCCCCGGGCACCAACATCGAGTTCATCGTCGCCCAGCTGCTGCGGCTGGGTCGCCTGGGCGCCTTCGACTTCAACTCGCGCTTCTACGCCGACGACGACCTGATCGTGGGCGCCGCCGACCCCTACCAGTTGTTCCGCATCATGAACGAGATCGTCGCCGTCGGGGCGCTCGCCCCCGACTCCGGGGTCAACTTCATGCTCGACCAGTGCCACAACCTGGAGGAGAAGATCCCCGGCGAGATCCGCTCGGCCACCAATGTGCAGGAGGCCACCGCCAAGGCGCTGCTGGTGGACCGCGAGGCGCTCGCCCAGGCGCAGCGCGCCGGCGACGTCCTGGCCGCCAACGACGTGTTCGTCGACGCCTTCAACACCGACGTGCGCCCGCTGCTGGCCGAGCTGCGCGAGTCCCAGGGGCTCGCCCCCGACCCCATGCGCGCCTTCCTGGACTCCGGCTACCTGGACCAGATCCGCTCCGAGCGCGTCGGCGGCACCGCCGCCGGCTGGGGCGCCTGAGCCAAAACCCGACGGCGGGGCCGAGCACTCGCCCGGGCCACCCGGCCCCGCCGCCCCTGATCCCCAAACCGAGAAAGGTTCTGACCATGACCAACGCCCGCCCCATCCACGTCGGGGCCGTCGACCTGGGCGCCTCCTCCGGGCGCGTCATGGTCGGCACCATCGCCGACGGCCGCATCGAACTGACCGAGACCCGCCGCTTCACCAACGGCCCCATCCCCCTGCCGGGTCCCGACGGCGAGCGCCTGTACTGGGACGTGCTGCACCTGTGGGACGAGATCCGCGAGGGCCTGCTCGCCGCCGTGCGCGACGTCGGCCCGCTGTCGGCCGTCGGCATCGACACCTGGGGCGTCGACTACGGACTGCTGAGCCCTAGCGGCCTGCTGGCCGGGCAGGTCGCCGCCTACCGCTGCCCGCGCACGCGAGGCGTGCCGGCGGAGGTCTTCGCCGCCATCCCCGCCGCCGAGCTGTACGCCGTCAACGGCCTGCAGGTGCAGGACTTCAACACGGTCTTCCAGCTGGTGGCAGAATCCCGCGACGGCGGCCTGCCGCGCGCCACCGCCACGGCCGACGGCGCTGCTCCCAGCGCGGGTGATGCCCAGCGCACCATGCTGCTGCTGCCCGACCTGCTCACCTACTGGCTCACCGGCAGACCGGTCGCCGAGATCACCAACGCCTCCACCACCGGGCTGGTCGACGCCCGCGAGCGCGCCTGGTCCGCGCCGCTGCTGGAGCGCCTGCGCACAGCAGTGGGCGTCGACCTGGACGGCGTGCTGCCGGGAATCGTGGAGCCCGGCACCGTCGTCGGACCGGTGCGCCGCGACGTCGTCGACGTGTTCGGCCCCGACGGCGCCCCGACGCCGGTGGTCGCCGTCGGCTCCCACGACACCGCCTCCGCTGTCATAGCCGTGCCCGCGGCCGGGGACGACTTCGCCTACGTCTCCTGCGGCACCTGGTCGCTCGTTGGGCTAGAACTGGACGCACCGGTACTCACCGAGGCCTCCCGGGCCGCCAACTTCACCAACGAGCTCGGGGTGGACGGCACCGTGCGCTACCTGAAGAACGTCATGGGGCTGTGGGTGTTCAACGAGGCCGTGCGCACCTGGCGCGCACAGGGCCTGGAGCTGTCCTACCGGGAGCTGGACGCCGCTGCCGAGGCCGCCGAGCCGCTCCGCACCGTCGTCGACATCAATGATCCGGTCTTCTTCGACCCCGGTGACATGGCCGCCCGCATCGACGACTTCGCCATCCGCACCGACCAGCCGCGCCCGCGCAGTGTGGGCGAGTACGTGCGCTGCATCGACGACTCCCTCGCCCTGGCCTACCGCCGCGCCGTGCGCGAGGCGAGCGAGCTGTCCGGCAAGCACGTCGGCGTGCTGCACATGGTGGGCGGCGGTATCAGCAACCGGCTGCTGTGCCGGCTGGCCGCCGACGCCACCGGCCTGAAGGTGGTGGCCGGTCCCGCCGAGGGCACCGCCCTGGGCAACATGGTCGTCGCCGCCCGCGGCGCAGGACTGATCGAGGGAGACCTGACCGCGCTGCGAAAGCTGGTGCACGACTCCACCGAGATCACCGAGTACGCCCCCGACCCGGCCGCAGCCGCCGGCTGGGAGGCCGCCGAGCGACAACTGTTCCAATGAATCACGCCCGCGACACGCGCATACGCACCATCCGCCGACTACACGGAGAAGATCCATGACCGACACTCCCGGCGCCGCCCCAACCACGCCGCAGCCCACCGCCACCCGCGACGGCGTGCCCGTCGCCCCGCTGGCCGGCGGCTTCCTGCCGCCCTACGCCGAACGCCTGCACCTGATCGCCGGCTTCCCGGCCCCACGCGCCGAGGACCTGGCCGCCGCCGACCCCGCCGCGGCCGCCGGGGCACCCTTCGCCGCGGAGGCGCTGGCCGCCATGGAGGCATGGGAGGCTCCCTTCGGGGAGCCGGAGCCCACTCACACGCTCGTCGAGGACCGCGAGCTGCCGGGCCCACACGGGTCGATCCCGGTGCGCATCTACCGTCCCGAACCCGGCTGGAACCCACCCACGCCCTCACCGGCCACGGACGCGGGCCTGCGCGCCGGACTGGTGTGGTACCACGGCGGCGCCTTCATGGGCGGCGACCTGGACATGCCGGAGGCCGACGCCGTCTCCCGGGGCCTGTCCACCCGCACCGGGGCGAGCGTCGTCTCGGTCTTCTACCGGCTGTGCACCGGCGGCGTTCACTACCCGGTCCCGCACGACGACGCCTACGCCGCCTACCAGTGGGTGCGCGGGCACGCCGCCGAGCTCGGCATTGACGCCACACGCATCGCCGTCGGCGGGGCCAGCGCCGGCGGGAACCTGGCCGCCGGGGTGACACTGCACGGAATCGACGACGCCGCCGCCCCCTGGCAGGCGCTACTCGCCTACCCGGTGGCCCACGGCGGGCGCTGGCCCACCCCCAGCGAGGAACTGGCCGCCCGCCTGGGGCAGATGCCGCAGATCCTGCGGTTCCCCGCCGACATGATGGAGGCAATGAACGCCAACTACCTCGGCGCCAGGCTCGACGCCGGCGCGGGCGCACCCGCCTACGCCTTCCCGGGGGACCTGGCCGATGCCGCCCGTCTGGCGGGCTGGCCCGCCACCTACATCGAGAACTGCGAGAACGATGACCTGCGCGCCTCCGGCGAGGCATTCGCCCGCCAGCTGCGGCAGTCGGGGGCCGACGTCGAGGTACTCACCTGCGCGGGTGTGCCCCACGGGCACCTCAACGCCGTCGGCTCGCCGCTGACCGCCGCCAGCTTGGACCGCTTCGCCGCAAGGCTGACCCGCCCGGTCTGAAACGGCCACCCCCGACGGGGTACGAGCGCCCCGCCGCACTCATCCACAATCTTCCAAGAACACCGATCGGAAAGGACAACCACCGTGACCACCATGCCCCTGTCAGAGATCCTCGCCCAGATGGGCGCCGCCGGACGCCGCCTTGACCACATGGGCGCCGTCGAGGCCGGCGCGGGCAACATCTCCGTGTCCATCAATGCCTCGGCCGAGCAGCTGGGCCTGGCCGACCGCTTCCCGCAGCTCACCCCCGGCACCGAGCTGCCGCTGCCCGCCCCGGCGCTGGCCGGCCGCACCGTACTGGTGACCGGCTCGGGCTGCCGCCTGCGAGACGTCGCCGCATCCCCGGAGGCGAACGTATCCGCCTTCGTCGTGGACGAGGGCGGCGTCACCGGCACCTGGTACACCCACCCCGACCGCGCCTACGTGCGCCCCACCAGCGAGTTCAACTCCCACCTGGCGGTCCACAACGACCAGGTGGCGCAGCGTGGTGTGGACTTCCAGGCCGTCATCCACGCCCAGCCGCCGTACCTGGTGCAGCTCTCCCACATCAAGGACATCCGCAACACCGCGGACTTCAACCGCCGCATCCTGCGCTGGGAGCCCGAGACGATCGTGCAGCTGCCCCAGGGCATTGAGGTGCTCGACTTCATGGTGCCCGGGTCGGCCACCCTCATGGAGAACAATGTGCGCGCCCTGCGCGACCACGTGATCGTGCTGTGGGCCAAGCACGGCATCATGGTGCGCTCCGACGTCGCCCCCCTGGCCGCCGTCGACAAGGTCGAGTACGCCGAGACCGGCGCCATGTACGAGGTCCGCAACATCATGGCCGGCGGCCTGGGCGAGGGCGTCACCGACGCCGAGCTGCACGCCGTCGTCGAGGCCTTCAACGTCGACACCGACCTGTACTGACCCGCCCCCCGCCGCCCTGCCGCCCTGCCGCCCCGCCGCCCCGCCGCCCTTCTCCTCCACCGAGATCGGTAGATCTTACGTACCGAGGTCGGTAGATCTTACGTACCGAGGTCGGTAGATCTTACGTACCCAGATCGCCCGGAGTCGGCACAAACGATGATCAGCGCCCGCGACGCCAAAACCGCAACCGCATGATTCCATCGGCACACAATCGGCGTTTCCGCGCCGCATGAGCGTTTGCGCCTATTCCGGACAGTCTTCCGGCTCTTCCGGTTTGAGGGTGTGTTGGGCTGGAGGTTTGTGTGTTGACGCGACGGTTCGTACCTTCGCGTGAGGGTTCGTATGTTCTGGTCGGCGATTCGTACTTTCTTGCGACGGTTCGTACGGTAGGGGTACGTAGCGTCGTCAGAAGTGCCGAATCGTTGGCGCGAAGTGCCGAACCGTCAGGCGAAGTGCCGAACCGTCAGGCGAAGTGCCGAACCGTCAGGCGAAGTGCCGAACCGTCATCCGGTGCGCGCGGGCGAACACGCCAGGCCCGCACCCCGAGCGCTCACGCCTGCACCCGGGGGCCCGTCGAGCAGGGCACCAAGCTCACCGCCGCGCGCCGTCAATGGCAGCAGCCCCAGTCCAGCGCCCAGATGATCTCAACGGCCCCGACGAATCAGCGCAAGCCAGCAACACCCACCGACAACAACCTCACCAACCCGACAACGACCACCCCCACCGCAGCCCCGACCCCAACCACCACACCCACAAACCGGAAGAGCCAGTCTTCCTAGCGCGCTTCAAAGGAGAATCCCGTGAACCAGACCGCCACAATACCCACGCTGGACGCGCTGCGCGCCGCCCTCGCCGAGCCGCCCATCGAGTACCGCCCGGAACTGCGCTGGTGGCTGGCCGAGGGTCTGCACACCGACGCCACCATTCGCCGCGAGATCGCCGCCGCCCACAGGCTCGGCTTCGGCGGCATGGAGTTCCTGACCATGCCCGAGGAGAACATCGACTCCTCCCGCTACGGCTGGGGCAGTGAGGAGTGGACCCACGACTCCCACACGATCGTCGCCGAGACCACCGCCCGCGGCATGTCCTTCTCCTTCACCTCCGGCACCAACTGGTCCAACGCGAATCTGCCCACCATCACCCCGGACGACCCCGCCGCCGCGCAAGAGCTCAACGTGGAGTACGAGGACGTCCGCGAGCGCCGCACCGGCCTCCTGCCCCGCGTCGACCTGGATGCCGACCGCGGCGAGGGCGGACTGCCGGGATCCCGGGTGGCGCCGAAGCGGCAGCACCTGGTGGCCGTCGTGGCCGCCGTGGTCGCCGACTCCGGAACAACAGCCTCCGGACTCAGCGCACCCGCCTCCGACGGCGCCGCAACCCTGGCCGACGGCGCGGCGGGCGCAACCGCCGCCCAAGCCCCCACACCGGTTATCGACGTCGGCACCCTCACCGACCTGACACCCCTCGTCGTCGGCGCCGAGGGTGCCGAGGCGCTGGAGTGGAGCGCCCCGGACGCGCGCGACTGGCGGCTGTTCGTGTTCTGGATGCACGGGACCGGGCAGACCGCGAGCCCGTCGGCGTCCGTCAACTACACGGTCAACTACCTGGATCGTGACGGCGTCGACGCCGTAATCGACTACTGGCGCGAGGTCGTCCTCACCGACGCCCTAAAGACGGACATCGCCCGCAATCCCCGCGCCCAGATGTACATGGACTCCCTCGAGCTGAACACCTGGGGCGAGGGCGGCATGTTCTGGGGGCGCTGCGTCGCGGAGGAGTTCCGCGCCCGTCGCGGCTACGACATCACCCCCTGGCTACCCCTGCTGGTGCGCTCCGCACCGCTGATGGCGGTGTCCACTCGGTACCACTTCGAACCCGACGCCGCGCACGTCACCGAGGTCGCCAAGGTCCGCCACGACTACGTGGCCACCCTCACCGACCTGTACATCGAGCATATGCTCCAGCCCTTCGCCGACTTCCTGCACGAGCAGGGCATCGCGTTGCGCGCCGAGATCTCCTATGGGCTGCCCTTCGAGCTGACCCGCCCGGGCGTGGCCGTGGACGGCATTGAGACCGAGTCCCTGGAGTTCGGCTCCCAGATCGACGCCTACCGGCTCATGGCGGGGCCGGCGCACCTACTGGGCAAGCAGTACTCCTCGGAGACCGGGGCGACCACCCGCAACCACATGCTGCCCCACCGCTTCTACGACCAGATCATCAACACGCAGCTGGCGGCCGGCATCACCAAGACCGTCCTGCACGGCTGGTCCAGTCCCGCCGGCGCCGAGGGCAGCACCGAGTGGCCCGGCCATGAGGGCATGCTGCCCATGTTCTCCGAACGCTTCGACACGCGCCAGCCCGCCGCCGAGTTCTATCCGCTGTGGAACCGGGCCGTCGGGCGCGTGCAGCAGGTGCTGCGTCGGGGCCGTCCGCGCATCGACGTCGGCATCCTGCGCACCGACCACTTCACGGACAATTCCTCCGGCATGATGTTCTACGACGGCGAGCGTCGCATTCCGGACGAGGTCGCCTACGGGCGCATGTGGATGCGCAACCGCCAGAACCACTGGTGGCGTGACCTGGGCATGCAGGACGCCGGCTGGGGGTACGAGTTCTTCGACGGCTCGCTGCTGCTGCGCGACGACGTGGTCTTCGCCGACGGCGTCGTTCAGCCGGACGGGCCCGGCTACCAGGCCCTCATCGTCTACCAGGAGGCGCTCGACGCCGACGTCGCCGCCCGGCTGCTCGACTGGGCGCGCGCGGGCCTGCGGGTGCTGATCGTCAATGGGGCCAGCGAGCTCAAGCGCCTGGAGACCGGCGAGTACTTCCACTACGGGGCCGCGGCCGCCCGCACGCCCGGACTGGACGGGCGCGACGCGGAGCTGGCCGCGACCATGGCGGCGCTGAAGGTGCTGCCGAGCGTCGCCGAGGTGGATGAGCCCGCCCGCGCCGTGGAGGCGCTGCGCGCGCTGGGGGTGACCGGTTACCACGAGTTCGCCGTCCCGAATCAGAACGTGCTCGCCTACGAGCGCATCGACGGGGACCTGACCCATGTGTACGTCTACCACTTCCTGTACGAGACCGAGGCGCCCACCCGCGTGAATATCAAGATTCCCGGCGCCGGCATCGCCTACCGACTGGACCAGTGGAGCGGCCGATTCCGCGAGCTGGGCGACGCTCACACCGAGCCGATCGGCCCCGGTCACTCCGATGTCACCGTCGTCCCAGTCCGCCTACGCCCGGGCGAGGCCGCCGTCATCACGCTCGACCGCTCGGCTCCGGCGGCCGCCGACGGCGCCGCAGACGCTCCGCATAGGCGCACCGTCTCCGTCGTCGCCGAGCTCTCCGACTGGGACATCACGGTGGAGTCCTGGGACGCCGGCGAAGCCCAGCTGATCGAGGAGGACCGCGGCCTGGGTTACGCGACCCGCGAGGTGCGTCCTGCCACCGCCGTCACCCGTCTGCGGGCCAACGGTACCGCCCTGGCGCCGTGGAAGGACCTGGACGGCGTCGGCCCGGAGGTCTCCGGCGTGGGCGAGTACCGCACCACGCTCAGGCTTGACGTGGTGCCGGACGGGCGTCTGGCGCTCGATCTTGGCGACGTCTGCGGCGGCCTGGGGTCGGTGAGTATCAACGGCGGCGCACCGATCGGTTTCGACACCTCGGCGCCGGGCGTGGACGTCACCGACGTACTGCGGCCGGGGGCCAATGACGTCGTCGTGCGCGTGTCCTCCTCGCTTTCCAACCGTCTCAAGGCCCGCGGCTACTACGAGACCATCCCGGACATCTCCGCCGCTCTCAGCGGCAAGGCGGAGGCCACGCACGACGTGCCGGTGCGTGACTACGGCCTGACCGGCCCGGTCCGCCTACTCGTCGAGAACTGAGGCTCGCGCGCACGCCCGGACGAACACAGCCGTACAAGTCCCGTCCCGGACTAAGGAGCTCCCCATGCAGATCACCCAAACCGGTCCCGCACCCGCCCCCGTCAACCTGACCGTCGACCACCAGCACGCCCCGCTCGGAGTGGCGGTGCCGCGGCCGGTGCTGTCCTGGCAGGTGCCGGGCGAGGCACCCGCGAGCGCCTACGAACTGCAGGTGCGCGGCCTCGACCCGGCCACCGGCACCGCCGTCGAGCCGCCGGTGTGGGCCACCGGCCGCGTGGAGATCCCCGACCCGCCCGCCTCGCCCTGGCTGCCCTACGACGGCGAGCCCCTGACCTCGGATGCGGACTACACCTGGCGGGTACGCATCTGGACCGACTCCGCCGCCAACGCCAAGCCCTCACCCTGGGCCGACTCGGCCTTCTCCACCTCCCTGCTGGACGGGGCCGACGTCGTCGCCGACTGGGTGGAGCCGGCCCAGACGCCGGTGGAACTGGAGCCGGAGGCCTCCTTCGCCACCCTGTTCACCCCGCAGGAACCGGTACCGGCCGGGGACAAGCTGCACCCGGTCAAGCTCGTGCGTCAGGATCTGCCCCGCGCCGACGTCCACGCCGCCCCGATCACCCGCGCCCGCCTGTACTTGAGCGCTCAGGGCGTGATCGAGGCGAGTATCGACGGCGCCGCGGTGGGCGACACCGTGCTGGCACCGGGGTGGACCAGCTACCACACCTACACCGAGTTCGAGGTCCACGACGTCACCGCCCTCCTGGCGGACCCCGCCGGGGCGCCCCGGCCCCACACCCTCGGCCTGCGCCTGGGCGACGGCTGGTTCGCCGGCCGGGCCACCATCACCGGGGAGTCCGGCCAGTACGGCACCCTGCTGCGCGGCTGGTGGCAGCTGTCGATCACCCGGGCCGACGGCACCCACCTAACCTGGGGGCCAGCCGCCAACGCCCGCTGCACCGAGTCCGGGCCGCTGCGCTACAGCGACATCATGATCGGCGAGAAGCGTGACGACCGGCTCGCGGCCGCCGTCGTCGGCTGGGACCGCCCCGGCTTCGACGACTCGGACTGGGATCCGGTGCGCATCATCCCGACCGCCGAGCTGGACCCGGCCACCGTCCTGGAGCCCTTCCGCGGTGAACCGGTGCGCCGCCTGCTGGAGCTGCCCGCCGCCCGGGTGATCACCACCCCGGCCGGGGAGACGGTGCTGGACTTCGCGCAGGTGATCGCCGGGCGGGTGCGGCTGCGCGCCGTAGGCCCGGTCGGCACCGAGATCACCCTGGAGCACTCCGAGCACCTGGACGCCGACGGCAACTTCTTCTCCAACGTGCAGGGCCCGAACAAGGATCAGCGCGACGTCTGGATCCTGGCCGGCACGGGCACGCCCCAGGATCCCGAGACCTACGAGCCGACCTTCACCTTCCACGGCTTCCGCTACGCGCGGGTGACCGGCTACCCCGGCGAGCTGCGGGCGGGTGACGCGGTCGCCGTCGTCGTCGGCTCGGACCTGGAGCCGGCGGGCGACTTCACCTGCTCCGATGAGCGCCTGAACCGGCTGCACACCAACACGGTGTGGTCCCAGCGCGCCAACTTCCTGTCCATCCCCACCGACTGCCCGCAGCGGGAGCGCGTCGGCTGGACCGGCGACATCCAGGTCTTCGCCCCTGCCGCCACCAACAACGCCCAGGTGCACACCTTCCTGGCCCGCTGGCTGCGCAACGTGCGCGCAGACCAGCTCGCCGACGGCCGCGTGGTCATCATCTCCCCCTTCGCCCCGCGGCAGGCGGCCATGGAGGGACAGCCCGGCATCGGCGGCATCACCGCCGCGGCCGGCTGGGGCGACGCGATCATCCGTGTGCCGCTTACCCTGTGGGAGCGCTACGGCGACGTCCACACCCTGCGCGCCAACTACCCGGCCATGCAAGCCTGGGTGGAGATGCAGTCGCGGCAGGCCGCCACCGAGCTGCCGCCCCGCCTGCGTGGCAGCGACTGGGAGGACACGGACCGCACCTCCGGCTGGGACGGGCTCGACGACGCCGCTGCCGCCCGGCAGCGGCTGCTGTGGAACTCGCGCATGCACTTCGGCGACTGGCTGGCGCCCTCGACCCTGTCCAGTGGTGCCCAGGACGCGATCATGACGGCGCCGCACCTGACCAGCGAGTTCGTCGGCGCCGCCTTCCACGCCGAGGCGCTGCGCACCCTCGCCCAAGTGGCGCAGGTCCTCGGGCACTCGGACGACGCGGCCGCCTATCGGGAGCGCTGGGAGGCGGTACGGGCCGCGGTGGCCGCGGAGTACATCGGTGCCGACGGCGCCATGGCCCCGGACCTGCAGGGCATGTACGTGCTGGCGCTCGCCTTCGACATCGTCGGTGCCGACGATCCGGACGGCGGCGCGCGGCGTCGGGCCGTGGCGGACCGGCTGGTGCGGCTGGTGCATGAGGCAGGCGACCACCTGGACACCGGCTTCCTGTCGGTGCCGTTCCTGCTGGACGTGCTGGTCGACTCCGGGCATGCGGACGCGGCCTGGGCGGTGCTCATGCAGGACACGGTGCCGTCCTGGCTGTATGAGGTGGCCGAGGGGGCGACCACGATCTGGGAGTCCTGGGACGCGGTCGCCCCGGACGGGACCGTGGGGGCGATGAGCTTCAACCACTACGCCTTCGGTTGCGTGGATGACTGGTTGTTCCGCCGCCTGGGCGGGATCTCCCCGTTGGCGCCCGGCTACCGACGGGTGCGGGTGGCGCCGCTGACCGGCGGGCCAGTGTCCTGGGCGCGCTCACACAGGGACACGCCCTTCGGCCGGGTGGAGGTCGCCTGGGAGCGCGTCGACCGGGCGGCGCAGGACGCGAACAGCGCGGAGGCTGCCGCTGACGCCGCAGCCGCAGGGCTCGCAGCTCCCGACTCCACCGTGCACTACGAGGTGACCCTGCCGTCCGGCGTCACCGGAGAGCTCGTGACGCCCAACGGCGACCTGCGCGAGCTGACCAGTGGGCGCACGGTGCTGGTCGCATAACCGCCGCGGGCGAGCCTGGAGCACAGGCTGCAACTTGTTTCATGGAGTTACTGAAAGCATGACAGACTGCACACTCTCAGAACTGGATCGGGTGCCGACCGATAGGTACATTTATGGGCGTCGGCAGGAACAGCCAGCCGGCCCCGGTCGAAGAACCGGCCGGGAGAACTCAACCGAAAGGAACCGAACATGTTCTTCGACATCGATCTGGCCGTCCGCGCCGCCGCCGCCCGTGAGCGTGAGCTCGAGCGTGCGATTGCCGCCGAGAACGAGCAGCGCTGAAAGCGACTGCAACACGGTGACCGCCTGACGCGGCTCACCCCGCGGGCGCTCCCGCGACGGCCATGAGGCCACGGATTATACGGGGCGAGGACGAAGAGGTCCTCGCCCTTCTTGCTGCCCGCCGCCGCGGCTCCCGATGACACCGCGCAACCCGAGAACAGGCGCAGCCCCACAGCCCACAACTACCGACCTCGGCACGTAACAACTACCGAACTCAGTACGTAAGATCTACCGACCTCGGCGGGGGCTGCGGGGGCGCGGGGGCGCGGGGCTGCGGGCCACTCGCCTCAGTCCCGGCTCAGGCACGCCCCGTTGGACAGGGCGATCTCCCCGAGCACATGGGCGCTGGGCTTGGGAGTGCGCGCCTGGGTGTCCCGGTCGACGGCGATGATGCCGAACTTGGGACCGTAGCCGAAGATCCACTCGAAGTTGTCCATGGCCGACCAGCACATGTAGCCGCGCACGTCCACGCCGTCGGCGATCGCGGCACCGACCTCACCGATGGCGGTGCGCAGGAAGTCCACCCGCTGGGCGTCGTCCTCCGTGTTCAACCCATTCTCGGTGACGTAGATCGGCATCTTGACCGCGTCCCAGGCCTGCCGGACCACGGCACCGATCGCCCAGGGCCAGATCTCCTCCCCGCCCTGGTTGAGCACGGCGCCCTCCTCGGGCGGCACCGGCCCGTCGGGGCCCAGCACCGTGCGGTTGTAGGTCTGCAGCCCGACGAAGTCATCACCCTCACTCACGCGCAGGTAGCGCAGGTTGTTCTCCTCGTTCATGCGCGCCACCCGCTCCTCGCCGCCGGGGGCCGCGTGGAAGTCGGAGTTGGCCAGCGTCCAGCCGACCTGCATCTCGGGCTTGACCGCCTTGATGGCCTGGACAGCGGCCTTGTGGGCGGCGCACTTGATCTCGTAGGCCTGGGGCGTGGCCGACAGCTGGAAGCCGGCGACCTTGTCCGCCGTCGTCCCCAGGGCGCGGGCGGCGCCCTCCCAGGTGGGATTACCGAACCGCTGGGCGGGCTCCCGCTCACACATGCCCATCTCGCCCAGCAGGATGGCGAGGTTCGGCTCATTCATGGTGCAGGCGATGTCGAACAGGTCGCCGAGCTCCTCGGTGACGCGACGGCAGTAGCGGGCGAATAGGGCGGGGGTGTCGGCGTCCTCCCAGCCGCCGCGGGCGATGAGCCACTGCGGGGAGGTGAAGTGGTGGTACGTCACCAGCGGGGTGAGCCCGTGCTCGCGGCAGGCGCGCAGCATGTCGCGGTAGTGGGCGATGGCGACGGCGGAGAACTCGCCCTCGGCCGGCTCGATGCGGCTCCACTCCAGGGAGAAGCGGTAGGAGTTCAGCCCCAGGGAGGCGAGCAGGGCGATGTCCTCCCGGTAGCGGGTGTAGTGGTCGCAGGCGTCCCCGGAGGACTCGGCGTACATGGTGCCCGGTACGTGCTCGTACAGCCAGACGTCGTTGTTGACGTTGCCGCCCTCCACCTGGTGGGAGGCGGTGGCGGTGCCCCACAGGAAGCCCTCGGGGAAGGACGGGGCGGGGGCGGTCGGGGCGGGTGCGGATGCAGGGGTGGTCATGAGGTGATTATCTCCGTCGTGTATTGGGTGGTTGGGGGAAGCCGCAGCGGGTGCGACGTCGGGTCGCTGCCGGGCCGAATCCGCCCGGCCGGCCGACGACGACGGTGGCGCGGCAGACCGTCGTCGTCGGCACGGTTACTTGACGCCCCTGACGAACGGCATGAGCAGGGCGCCTGCGAAGACGAGCGCAGCAGCCGTGCCCCACAGCAACGGGTAGTTGTTCGACGCCGGGCCGAGCAGCGTCGGGGCAACGGCCGGCACCAGCACGTTTCCGAGGTTGAGTGCGAGACCGAACACGGCCATGTCCTTGCCCGCGTCGGCCTCGTTGGGCAGGACCTTGGCGCACAGGGCGAGGTCTACCGTCAGGTACATGGGCTGGCCGACGGCGAAGATCATCCAGGCAACCGTGAATCCGGCGACCGTGGTGGATGTGGCGGCGACGATCAGGCCGACCGCCATGATGATGGCGGCGAGGGCGACGAGGGGCCTGAGCATGCCGAGCTTGTCGGAGATCCAGCCGGAGCCGATGAATACGACGATGGACACGGGGGCGCTCATAAGGGACAGGTGCCCGGCCTGGGCACCCGCCTCCGCGGGGCTCATGTGCAGGCCGATGATGAGGTAGAGGACGAAGAATCCGAGGAAGGCCGCCATGCCCGCGCCGGCGAGGAAGCGTGCGAGCCAGACAATGCCGAAGTTCGGGTGCTTGACCGGGTTGACGAACATGTGGGCGAACATGTCCAGGGTGCCGCCCTGCGGGATCTCCTCGCGGCTGTGCTGCGGGTCCTTGTAGAGGAGCAGGAGCGGCAGGGCACTGATGATCGCGAGCGCCGGGGGAACAGTCATGAGCAGGATGGTGGAGATGTCGACGAGGGCGCCGGCGATGTAGGACCCGGCGCTCATCGCGAGTGCGCCGCACAGGCCCATGAAGCCCATGATGCGTCCACGCATGTTGGCGGGAACGCCTTCGACGGGAATGACGGAATAGGCGTTGAATCCGGCCTGGGCGGAGGCGATGCCGACGATGTAGGCGCCGATGATGACGATGGAGCTCGCCGAGTATCCGATGACGAGGAAGCATGTGAAGGCGACGAGGTAGCCGCCTACGATCCAGGGGCGACGGCGGCCGAAGCGCAGGAGAGTGCGGTCACTCAGTGCCCCCACGATCGGGACCACGGCGAGCATGAGCAGGGCGGACAGGGACGTGGCCCGCGAGTAGACCAGGGTGGCCAGCCCCTCATCGATGACGCTCAGGCGCAGCTGCAGAGCCGTGCCCATGCCCATCATCATGATGTAGCCGCCGATGGCGGCGACAAGCACCAGCCAGATCGTCTTGCGCGGGTTGCCGAACTTGGCGGTGATGCGGGCGGCCTCCTCTTCCTCCGGGCTCATGGGGGCGGCCTGCGCGGAGTACATGCCCTCACCGCCACGAGGCTCATAGCCCTCGACGACGGCGGAGGTGTAGGCGTCTTCGGCACCTTCGTGCCTGGTGCTGGGTGGGGTGGTCATTGATCGTCCTTGATATGCGGCCGGCGGCAGTGCCGGCTACGACGCGCTCACGGGAGCCGCAGCGCCTGTCCGTACCACCATAGCTCAAGTTGCACCACCTTGGTCAAGATCTACATCACTTCCAATTCGGTCTACATCACCTTTCTTCGGCGCGCCCGCCCGACCACCCGCACCCTGCGCCACACCGGACGGCTCCGCCACACCGGACCGCCCCGCACGACGATCAACTAGGATCGCCACCCGGGCCGACCGTTACCGCACAGGCCCGCCCCCCGCACACACGACCGGCCAGAGACGAGGTTGACAGTGTCCGCTTCCGACGCCGTCGCCCCTCCGGACGGGCGCACGCGCTACGCCAACGGGGAGCGTCGCCGCGCCGCCATCACCGACGCGGCCATGGAGGTCTTCGCCGAGCAGGGCTACAACAACCTCTCGCTGCGTCAGATCGCCGACGCCGTCGGAGTGAGCCACACTCTGCTGCGCCACCACTTCGGCAAGAAGGAGAAGCTGCTTGAGGCGGTTCTGAAGCGGCGCGAGGAGGCCGAGTCGGAGTGGCGGGCCGCCCTGTTCGCCGAGCACGGCCTGCTTGAAGCGCTCCCCCTGATCATGGAGCACAACGCCTCGATTCCGGGCCTCATCCAGCTCGACGCCGTCATGCGCGCCGAGGCGGTCAATCCAGACCATCCCGCACATGACTACATCGTGGGCCTCGCCCAACGCTTCCGGGCCGCAGTGCGCACCGACCTGGAGCGCGAGCGCAACGCGGGGCGGCTGCGCACCGACGTCGACCTGGACCTGGCCGCCATGCAACTGACTGCACTAATTGAGGGTGTGCAAGCGGAGTGGCTGCTGGACCGCGACGTCGACATGGCCGACGTCGTACGCGACTTCGCCGAACACCTGCGCAGGGCCTAGCCGCCGGCCCCCGGAGCCGCCACCCGCTGCCGAGTTTCCGCAGTCCTGGCGGCGGTCTCCACCACGATCCTGGAGTGCATTCCACGACCTTGGTGACACTTCACGACCTTGGGGTACATTCCACGACCACCCCGGGGTCGTGCAACAGGCACCAAGGTCGTAAAACGCCGCCCGGGGTCGTGCAGTACACGGGACGACGCAAGCACCGCGGACTTCTGGGGCAGCGACGGCGGTACGGGACGGTCCGGGCTCCGCGACATCGGCCGCTCCAAGGTCAGCACCTGGAGGAGAACCACACCCCTTGAGGCGTCACGAGTCTCTGAATACCGTAGCGGGCAGCACTGCCGCACCACGTGCCCGAATCAACCGACGAGAGGAACACCCATGCGGATCGGCATTATCGGAACCGGCAATATCGGCGCCAGCATCGTGCGCGCATTGAGCGCCGCCGGGCACGACGTCGCCGTCGCCAACTCCCGCGGCCCGCAGACCATCCCGGCCGAGCTGCTCGTTGACGGCGCCCGTCCCGTCACGCCCGCGCAGGCGGTCGAAGGCGCCGAGGTGGTCATCCTCTCGGTGCCGCTGAGCGCGATCCCCACACTGGCACCGCTCCTGACCGACCTCCCCGAGGACGCGACCGTCATCGACACCTCGAACTACTACCCGGGCCGCGACGGCACAGACCTACTGCCCGCCGGCATGGTCGAAAGCCTGTGGGTGTCCGAGCAGCTGGGTCGCCCCGTCGCCAAGGCGTGGAACGCCATCGGCTCGGCGTCACTGGCCACCAAGGGCACCCCCGCGGGAACCCCCGGACGCATCGCCCTGCCCGTGGCCGCAGACCGGAGCATCGACAAGCAGCGGGCCATGGCACTGGTCGAGGAGACGGGCTTCGACGCCTTCGACGCGGGCTCCTTGGCCGAGTCGTGGCGCCAGCAGCCCGGAACGCCCGCATACGGCACGGACCTGACGCTCGACTCGCTCCCCGCAGCGCTCGGGCGCGCCGACGCCGAGCGCGCCCCGGAGCGGCGCGACCTGGTGGTCAAGGTGTTCTCGAGCTGGCTCGGTGCCGGCACGAACCCGGACGCGCAGTGGGGAGTCGCCGTTGCGCGCCTCATCTGCGGCGGCCCCGCAGATCCCGCCGACGCCGCCGACCCCTCCAAGGCCGAGGGCTCCACGGCGGAGCACTAGCCGGCCCGAAGCGCGTGGAGCGAGCTGGACTCGCCCCACGCGCTTCGCCGCGCCGTCCTCGCGGTCCATCCCGACCGCAGCTGCGCAAAGGGGATCTTCCGGTTTGTGGGTGTGGTGGTTGGGGTCGGGGCTGCGGTGGGGGTGGTCGTTGTCGGGTTGGCGAGGTCGTCGTCGTTGTCGGTGGGTGGTGCTGGCTTGCGCTGAGTCGTCGGGGCCGTTGGGAGTATCTGGGTGCTGGACCGGGACTGCCGCCATTGACGACGCACGGCAGCGGTCTTGGTGCCCCACTCGACAGGCCCCGGGCGCAGACATGAGCGCTCGGGGTGCGGACCAGGCGTGTTCGCCCGCGCGCACCGGATGACGGTTCGGCACTTCGCGTGACGGTTCGGCACTTCGCGTGACGGTTCGGCACTTCGCCTGACGGTTCGACACTTTGCGCCAACGATTCGGCACTTCCGGCGACGCTACGTACCCCTACCGTACGAACCGTCGCAAGAAAGTACGAATCGCCGACCAGAACATACGAACCCTCACGCGAAGGTACGAACCGTCGCGTCAGCACACAAGCCCCCGGGCCAACACACCCTCAAACGCGAAGAGACCGCAAAGGTTGACGGATCCACCGCGGACCGAATACGCTCACACCCATCCATGAAACGGTTCAACGAAGATCCGGAGGAACTCGTGACCACACACCACCCCGGCCTGCCCAACACCGCCGCTACCGGGAGCTCGGGCTCAGACGCCCCACTCACAGCCACGCCCGGCGCGCCCAACACCAGCCTGCTCACCGCCGCCGCACCCGACGCCGCCGACCCGGTCGGCCCGCTCGCCGCCCCGGAGCGGCTGCGCGTGGACCACCACCGCCCCGATAAGCCCGTCCTCGGCGGCACCGGCCCCACTCCCGCGCTGTCGTGGGAGGTGCCGAGCGCGCCCGTCGGCTGGACCCAGGCCCGCGCCGAGGTCGAGGTGGTCCGCGGGCCCGTCGGCGCGCTCCCCGCCGCCCCGCAGACATTCACCCTGGAGGGGGCCAACTCCCTGTTCGTCCCCTGGCCCGCCCCGCCGCTGAGCTCACGCGAGGGCGCCGCCTGGCGGGTGCGTGTTGCCGGGGAGGACGGAACCTGGTCGCCCTGGTCGGCGCCCGCCGTCGTCGAGACCGGGCTGCTGGAACACGACGACTGGCCCGCCCGCCCCATCACGGCCCCCGGCAACCGGCGCGCCGATCCGGCGCCGGTCATGGTCCGCCGCCTCACCGTCCCCGCCGGCACCACCGCCGCCCGCCTGCACCTGACCGCCGGCGGCATCTACGAGGTCTTCATCGACGGCGTCAAGGTCGGCGCGGACGAACTCGCCCCGGGCTGGACCGAGTACTCCCGGCGCGTCCTCGTGCAGACACACGACGTCACCACCGCGCTGACGCCGGGCGAGCACGAACTCGCCGTCGTCCTGGGCAATGGCTGGTACCGCGGCCACCTGACCTGGGCGATGCGCGAGGCCGTCTACGGGAAGGACCTGTGGCTGCTGGCGCAGGTGGAGCTTAGCGACGGGCAGGACACCACCGTCATCGGCACGGATGAGGCGTGGACCTGGCGCCCCTCCAACGTCACCGCCAACGACCTGTACAACGGCCAGTCCACGGACCTGCGCCTGCCGGCGCTGGGCGAGGCGGAGGCCGAGTCCCCGGTCGCCACCCTCGACCTGCCCCAGGCGGCGCTGGAACCGACCACGCTGCCGCTGCCCACCGTCATCGGCGAGGTGCGGCCCGCGGAGGTCATCACCACGCCGTCGGGCAGGCGCGTGGTGGACCTGGGGCAGAACCTCACCGGGCACCTGCACCTGACCGTCCCCGGCGGCCGGGCCGGGGACGTGGTCACCCTGCGTCACGCCGAGGTCCTCGAGCACGGCGAGCTGGGCACGCGCCCACTGCGAAACGCCGAGTGCACCGACCGCGTCACCCTGGCGGGCACCGGCACCGCCGACCGGCCCGAGGTCTTCACCCCCACCCTCACCCAGCACGGCTTCCGCTACGTGGAGGTCGACGGCTTCCCCGGCGACGACGACGCCCTGCTCGCCTCCGTCACCGCCCGCGTGGTCTCGGCCGGGATGGAACGGGCGGCCTGGTTCACCAGCTCCCAGCCGCTCGTGGACCGACTGGTGGAGAACACCCGCTGGTCCACCATCGACAACTTCATCACCGTGCCCACCGACTGCCCGCAGCGCGACGAACGCCTGGGCTGGACCGGCGACATCGGCGCCTTCGCCCCCACCTCCCTGAGCCTGTACGACGCCGCCGCCTTCCTGAACTCCTGGACGAAGGACCTGGCCGCCGCCCAGACGCCCGACGGCGCCCTGCCGGTGGTCTCCCCCGACGTGCTGGAGGGCAACAAGCTGACCTGCGCCTGGGGCGACGCCATTACCCTGGTGCCCTGGGCGGTCTACGAGGCCACCGGCAATCCAGCCGTGCTGGCGGCAAGCGTGGAGGCGATGAGCTGCTTCGTCGACGGCGTCGACGCCGTGGCCGGGGCCTCCCACCTGTGGCGGGGCGGCTTCCAGTTCGGCGACTGGCTGGACCCCGACGCGCCGCCGGAGGAGCCGGCCGCCGCCAAGGCCGACCCGGACGTGGTGGCCACCGCCTACTTCGCCCGCAGCGCCGGCATCACCGCCCGCGCCTGGGCGATCCTCGGCGACGCCGAGCGCGCCGCCCACTACGAGGCACTGGCCGCGAGCGTGCGGGAGGCGTACCTGGACGCCTACGTCACCGCCGACGGGCTGATCCTGTCCGACTGCGCCACCGTGTACGCCCAGGCGCTGGCCTGGGACCTGCTGGACACGCCGCGGCGCGTGACCGGGGCGGGGCAGCGCCTGGCGGACCTGGTGCGGCTGCGCTCCTTCCGGATCTCCACCGGCTTCGTCGGCACCCCGCTGGTGCCCGCCGCCCTGGTCAGGGGCGGGCAGGCGGCGACGGCGGCCCGGCTCGTTCTGGAGCGGGAGTGCCCCAGCTGGCTGTATCCGGTGACCATGGGCGCCACCACCATCTGGGAGCGCTGGGACTCCATGCTTCCGAACGGGGACATCAACCCCGGGGAGATGACCAGCTTCAACCACTACGCGCTGGGTGCCGTCACCCAGTGGCTGATCACCGACCTGGCGGGCCTGGACGTCGTCGGTGCCGGCGGGCGCGCACTGCGAGTGGCGCCGCAGGTCGGCCACGGCTTCACCTCCGCGAGCGTGGTGCGGCGGCTGCCGCTGGGCACGGCCCGGGTCGCCTGGGAGCTCGACGGCGAGGCGCTGCATGTACGCGTACAGGTGCCGGTCGGCTCCTCCGCGGAGCTGGTGCTGCCCGGTGCCGCGCCGGAGACGCTCGGGCACGGCGTGCACGAGCGCACGGTAAGCCTGCCCGCGCAGCTGCGCGACGGCGGCCGGACGATCCGCACGGTGCGGGACCTCATGGACGATGACGCGGCCTGGGCGCGCGTGGTGGAGGCGGTGGCCGGCAAGCACGGCGCCTACATGGCCGATCCGGCGTCCACGCTCACCGGCTTCCTCACCCACGAGCTCGGCTCGACCGTGAAGGTGATCCCGGGCGCGGCCACCATGTACGGCTTCATCCCCGGCATGGAGGCGGTCAAGGAGGCACTGGATGCAGTGATCGCGGAGGTGGCGCCGGAGGCAGCCGAGGTCCCCGCCGCCCAGCGCGGCTGACCCCCGCCTCGTCCTCCCCTCCCCCTCCCCCTCCCCTCCACCGAGGTCGGTAGATCTTACGTACCGAGGTCGGTCGTTATGGCGGTGGCCGGTGGGCGCCCCGCGCTCACGGGCCACCGCCCCAGCCCCAGAAGGAAAGCGCCATGCCCATCCGCTCCACTCGCCCGATCCTGCCGGGTTACTACCCGGACCCATCCATCTGCCGCGTCGGGGATACGTGCTGGCTGGTCAACTCCAGCTTCGAGTACCTGCCCGGCGTGCCGGTGCACCGCTCCACCGACCTGGTGCACTGGGAGCAGGTCGGCCACGCCTACACGCGTCCGACCGCCCTGCCGCTGCCCGGCGGCGACGCCGGTTCCCAGGGCACCTTCGCGCCCACCATCCGCCACCACGACGGCACCTTCTACGTGATCGTCACCAATATGGGTCAGGACCCGCTGAGCCAACGCATCGTGCGCACCACCGACCCGGCCGCCGGCTGGTCCGACCCGGTGGAAGTGCCCGACACCCCGGGCATCGACCCAGACCTGTGCTGGGACGAGGAGGGCATCTGCCACCTGAGCTGGCGCGGGGTGTCCTTCGAGACCGGCACCGCGGTCTCCACGCTGCGCTCGGTGCCGATCGACCCGGACACCGGCAAACGCCTGGGCGAAGTGGTGGATCTCTGGCAGGGCACGGGCATGCGCGACGCCGAAGGGCCGCACCTGTACCGGCGCCGAGGCTGGTGGTACCTGCTGCTGGCCGAGGGCGGCACCGGCGTCGGCCACTGCGTGACCATGGCGCGCGCCCGCGAGCTGACCGGCCCGTGGGAGCAGCACCCCGGCAACCCGATCCTCACCCACCGCTCCACCGACCATCCGGTGCAGGCCACCGGGCACGCCGACCTCGTCCCGCTCGACGACGCCGGCTGGGACGGAGTTCGCTTCGCCATGGTGCACCTGGGCATCCGCCAGTTGGAGCCCTTCCCCGGCTACCACGTCAATGGCCGGGAGACCTTCCTGGTCGGCGTCGACTGGGAGGGGGACTGGCCGGTCGTCGTCGAGGACCGCTATGCAGAGGCGATCGCCGCGCACGACGGCGCCGACAGTCGTGCCTTCACCGATGTGCTGCGGGGGCGACCGGGCCCGGTGGCCGACGGCGACGCGCCCTGGGATCTGCCCGATCGGTGGATCTCCCCCGGTGGGCTCGCCCGCGCCGCCCTTGCCCGGGACGACGCCGGTCGGCTCACCATCACCGCGCCCGCCGACGACGCCGCGCCGCGTCCGCTGCTGGCGACCCGGTGCCGCGACGTCGGCTGGCGGGCCGAGGTGAAGTTGGAGTGTGGGCCGGGTGCCGTGGTCGAGCTGTGCGTGTACCTGGATCCCGACCACCGCGCCGCGGTGCGCTGGGATGGGGAACGTGTCATCGCCGTCGCGACCGTGGCGCCCTTCGAGCAGCAGTTGGGCGAGTTAAAGGTGCCGGAGGGCTCCACGGTGCGTCTGTGGGCGAGCGCGCAGCTGCCAGAGTCGGGGTTCTTCGGGCAGCAGCTTCCTGACGAACTAGTGCTCGGCGTGGCCCGCAGCGAGGATGCCGCTGGCCCGGGCGGAGGAGGCGGGCGCGGCGTCGAGTTGGGGCGGTTGGACGGCCGCTACCTGTCCACCGAGGTGGCCGGCGGCTTCACCGGTCGGGTCGTGGGTGTGCGCGCCATCAGCGGCACCGCGACGGTGGAGCGCTTCGCCTACCAGCCGCTGTAGACACATCAGGCTCGGACAGAATGAGCCCGATTGACCGGTTGCACACTTCTCCTCGGAGCCCAATCCCACAATCCGCACGATTCCGCGGTTCTACTGAGACCGCCAGCAGCCATGAGCCGCCTCCAGCGTGCAACGAGGCGCCCGTTGCACACTGGAGCATCATCATCCATTTCAAACTCAACCACGTTTTTCGCGTAATACCAACAAATACTACGGGTCAGTCCGGGTCATGCCAACAGTCGTTGCGTGCAACCCCGCCACCTGAGCTCGGGGTTCCTCGGCGAACACCCTGCAGTTCTGGATTATCAGCCCAGGGTCCGCAGGGACAAGGAAAGTGTTGTCGGCGTGGATGTGTGTTGGATCGGGGTTTTTCGTTGAAGTGGCAGGTAAAGGTCGGGGCCAGTCAAGGGTGGGGCGTGATCCGGTACGCCTGGCACTAACAGGCCGCGGTATGTGGTACACGGCTCCGGGATGATCCGTAACGGCGCCATCACTACTGTTTGCCGCTCCTCGGTTGGCCTCGCGACTGCGGCAGGTGGCTGTGGGGCGGGCTGCCTGACTGCCGCGGAGTTGCCAGGGGTCGTGTTCGGGCATGGAAGGTCGTATTCGGTGGGTGGGGGTCGTCCTCGGGTGTAAGGGGACGTTGTCGGTGACCATGGACGGGGTCGTCCTCGGACGCAAGAAGGGGGTTGTGGGGTCGGTGAGGACGTATTCGACCATCGCCCATCGGCCGAGAACGTCCTCGTAAGCCCGAACCCCTCATCATTCGGTAGGGATTGGGGTACACGAGGTCGTACTCGGCGCGTGCGGGACGTTTTCGGGCGTACCAGGTCGTACTCGGCCCGTGTAGGTCGCACTCGGGGCGAGCCTGGACGGGCGAGACGTAGAGCTGGGGCGGTTGGACGGCCGCTACCTGTCCACCGAGGTGGCCGGCGGCTTCACCGGCCGGGTCGTGGGCGTGCGCGCCATCAGCGGCACCGCGACGGTGGAGCGCTTCGCCTACCGACCGCTTTAGGTGCACGGGAGGCGGCCGGAAGGAGCGCCTCGACCGTTTGCTCGCTGGAGGGAAGATGCGGATTGGAGCGTCGCCATTCAGGACGCGAGTTCGCGTTCGAGGATCTCGCGCAGCAGTTGGCTTCGGGTCTCCCCACGCGCCTGCGCCCTGCGGTCCAGCGCATCGCGTCGGGAACGCGGCACCTTGAAGGCGACCGTTACGAGTTCCTCCTCAGACAGCCGCGGGCGCCCGGGCGGGCCCACGACGAAGGCGCCCGGCTCGCCCGGAAAGTCGCCGCGTTCGGCCGCCCGCGCGAGTGCCTCAATGTCATCGTCTGTGAGCGTCCTGCCGCTCTTGGTCGTGTACTTCATCACCGGTTCCTCCTAACCGAGCCCGAGTTCGATTGCCGCGAGCCGTCCAGGGCATAAGGCCCCAGTGCGTCTACTGCGCTGATCGGACGTCTACTACGCGGGTTCGCCGTCGGTTGTATGCCTCCGGAACCTTCAGCAAACCGCTAACCAGCGTACCCAACAGCGAAGTGGCGTAACTGAAGAAAAAAAAGAGACAGCCAGTGCAGCCCCTGATACACGCCGGGACGTCCAGATAAGTGATGGCGGCCCAACTCGTCGCGCTATGAACGTTGCGGTCATAGCCGATACCCCTCCGATTACTGCCACACCGGTCATATACGCTTGAGATGCCTTCTTCGGCACCTCCTCCCGGAACGCTTCATGTCCTTGCCGGGAAGGTAGGAGCCAGGAAGGAGGTGGGGGCTGTGGCCAAGTCGAAGGACAAGCGTCGCAAGGTCCGCAGGGACAAGGAAACGGCCCGGCAGACGAGCGAGCTGATCAGTGCTGTCGCTCGTCTAGTCCGGGCCGTCGGTGTCCTTGCCGACGCCCTCGGCAGGTGGTTCAACTGAACTATCTGCCTCGGGGAGTCATCCGGGTTGCATCCGGGTGGCTCCCCACCATTATGCGTCCGCGGTCTTCCGGTGGGCAAGGTGAATCATCAGAGCATCAACGTCCACGGCGACTCCGAATGACCGCTGGATCAGTCGCAGCGCACGCGCACGGCCATCCAGGGGCGGCTGGGCAGTGCCACCTCCACGCTTCCGCTCGCGCCGGTGGCGACTTGTTCGATTGTCATGTTCCAGGTGTCGATCACATCGATCGCCGCGGTGCGGCCCTGGGGAACCGTCACGGCGCTCCGGTAGGGCTGAGCACCGCCGAAGTAGGTCAACATGTAGTCATCCCCATCGACGGCAGTCTTCGTGCCCAGGCCGGGAGGCGCAGGCAGCAGCCGCCCACGCGGCGCCTCCTGAATGAGCCGGCGCAGGAAGGCAATGCGTTTCCAGCTCTCACCCCGCAGGACACCGCCGTGGGCCCACCAGATCCCCTCCTCATGGAAGTAGGTCTCACCGTGGGTCATGCCGGCACCGCGAATAATGCCCTCCCAGAAGCGGCGCAGCTCCTCCTCAGCGGTGAGGTTTCCCCACTCGTGCTCCAGGTTGCCCTCATAACCGTATTCGTCGATGACGACCGACTTGCCGAAGCGGTCGCGCAGCTCGTCCACCTTGCGTCCCATCTCGTAACCGCCGCCCTGGAAGGACACGTGACTGACCCAGTCGGCGGAGGCGTCGAAGGGCTCGAAGATGTTGTGTACGCCGATGGGGTGCCCCACCGGGTCCTCCTCCACCACAATCCGCCCCAGACGGTCCCAATCCGAGAGGCGCTTAGTTGTCAGCAGCTCGTACTCGTTGGCCATGGACCACCACACGTTGGGGAAGGCGGCCAAACGCCGGACCACGTGCCTCAGGTAGGCGTCGTCGACGTCCGGAGTCATCTCCGCGAAGCCCCAACGGTCGTAGGGGTGAAAGAGGATGAGATCGGCGATGATCCCGAGGTGCCCCAGTTCCCGCACGCACTGCTCAAGCTTGTCGAAGAAGTCTGCATCGAACGCGTCCCAGTCCCACTCGCGCGCCCCCGCTCCGGCCGAGCGAAAGGGGACGGACTCCGGATCGGCGTGGTTGTAGTCGTAATGCTTAGGGAAGATGCACATGCGGAGCTTGTTGAAGCCGCTGGACTCCAGCGTCTCCACGGTGCGGCGGCGCATGTCGGCACCCTGATGAATCCAGGCGTAAGCGGTGGTACCCAGCGGTGTGAAGGGGGCGCCGTCGGCATGGGTGAACTGCCCGTCGACGACGCGCACGGGACCGTGTTCGCCAGCGGCCGCCGGCTCGACGGAGACATCCGTTTCAAGCGGGTCGGCTGCGGCGATGCCGTCGACGCACAGGTGCCAGTTGCCGGGATGCTCGGGCAGGAAACGCATCACCAGTTCTTCCCCGCGGCGGTAGAAGGCGCGAGAGGTCACCTCGGTGTGGGACCCGCCTTCTGGGTGACTCCCGGCTGCGTCCCCACCCGCCGCAGTCCCGGCGTCGTTGGCGACGACGGCGAGGCTCGCACCCTCACCCCGGGTGAGCGTCGCCGTGAGACTGACGCTTCCGGCGGCCTCGACGTCGCGCAGTATGGCGGCCGCACCGGGGACGGTGACAGTCACCTCGACCGGCACGTAGCAGCGGGCCGACACCGGGGCGCTCAATCGTGCTCGCGCCTGCTGTTCTAGCGTTGGCGCGGCGAGCGGGCGGGCCGCGCGGCGCACGGGCAGCACAGTGGGATCCTCGAGTTCGGCGAGCTCGGCGAGGAGCTCGGCACGCGCGGGGTTGTCCCAGCCGAGCGTGATCCCCAGCAGCCCGCCGATGGGAAACTCGGGGTGTTCGACGGCGACCTGGAGGTCGGTAAGCCACGGGATGCCGTGTTGAAGGAGAGCGCGTGCCTGCGGCACGCTGAGGACCGCCCCCAGGGTGGATTGCGGGCTGAAGTGGTTCATAGCAATCGCCTCCGACGATGTGAATGAGGATGACAGCCGCATCCGTCACGGCTGCTCGATGCGAGCGGGTGCGCGCAGAGTGCGGTGGCGCCCAACGACGGCGTCGGACCCGGTGACTCGGAAGGATGCCTCTGCACGCACATTATCGCTGGAGGAGCCCACCCGCAGATCCACATCTCCGGCCTCGACCATCCAGTGCATGTCCCCGTCCAGCAGGGCCAGCAGGCTCGGAGCCACCTCGAAAACAACGATGGCAGACTCACCGGCCGCAAGTTCGATGTGCTGGAAGCCGATTAGTTCCTGAACGGGACGAGTCGTCGTGGCGTAGCGGTCGGTGGCGTAGAGCTGGACTATCTCGGTGCCGGTCCGTTCCCCGGTATTGGTCACCGTGACGCGTGCCGACACAGTGCCGTCGGGCGCGATGGAATCAGCGTCCAACTCAAGTTCGGAGTATGCGAAAGACGTGTAGGACAGGCCGTGTCCGAACGCATAACGCGGAGTGTGAGGCATGTCGACGTACTCGGGAAAACCCACCGACTCGCCCTGATGCCACTGGGAACCGTTGGGGTGGTTGTAGTAGACCGGCACTTGTCCGGCGCTGCGGGCGACGGACACGGGCAGGCGCCCGGTAGCGTCGACGGCGCCGGTCAGGACGTCAACGATGGCTTGTCCCCCGACCTCGGCCGGGTTCCACACCTCAAGTAGGGCGCTGAGCCCATCGGCGGCATCGGAGGAGACGGGCCGACCATCCATGTGAATGCCGATGGCGGGAACGCCGAGCGCTTCGATCCGTCGCAGCAGCCCCTCCTGCGAGGCGGGCAGACCCACCTCCGTCGAATCGATTCCCTCACCCATTGTGGCAATGGAACCCGTCCCGTTCTTGCCGCCGAGCATGAGAATGACGAGGTCTGTATCCGTTGCCGCCGTAAGCGCTTCCTCATACCCGGCGTCGGAGTCTCCCGCGACTTCGTATCCACGTACCCAATCGATCTCGCTGTTGGCCAGGCGCTCACGCAACTCATCGAGGATACAGCGGGCATCGGGGTGGAAGGCGCCCAGGATGGCGTCGAATTCCTCCCGTTCGTCGGACTGGACGGGCGTTCCGGGAATCGTGTCGTATCCGGTGGTTGTCTCGGCCTCGGCATCGATGGTGCCGGCCATGGAGGCACGCGCGGCCAGCACGCCCTCGGCCATGGACTCGTGCGTGTAACCGGCGAAGTGGAAGCGGGCATTCACGGCCTGGGGGCCGACGACGAGCACGCGTCCGGGGGCGCGGTCGCCCGTCGCGGGGAGCGGCAGGATACCGTCGTTGCGCAGCAGCACGATGGACTCGCGGGCGCTGCGCAGGGCGGTCTCACGGGCCCGCTCGCGAGCGACTCCGGTGAAGGGGACCGTCAGTCCGGCCCCCTCGCGGGCGTAGGGATCCTCGAACAGTCCCATGCGGAACTTGGCCTCCAACACTCGGCGCACTGCACGATCCAGCGCGGCCATGTCCGCCCGGCCGGAGTCGAAGCGGGCGGCAAGCTCATCGTTGAACCCCTGGATTTCATGCCATTCGGCATCCATGCCGGCGGTAAGGGCGCGTTGCCCCGCGTCGGCGAAGGTCGCGGCGACCTTCTGGAATGCGTGCATGTTGCCGATGGCGCCGTAGTCGGAGACGACCACACCCGTGAATCCCATCTCCTCGCGGAGCAGGCCGGTGAGCAGGCTGCGGGAGCCGGATGCGACTTCGCCATTGATCGAGTTGTAGCAGGGCATGACGCCCCCGAGCCCGGCATTAATAGCAGCCTGGAAGGGCTTGGCGTAGACCTCGCGCAGGAGGCGGGCGGTCACGGGTGCGTGAGCACCATGGATACCCCCCTCTGAGCCGTGGAAGCCGACGAAGTGCTTGGCAACCGCCTCGGTGCGCCGGCCGGTGCCGTCGTCGGCCTGAAGGCCACGGGTGAAGGCGGCACCCAGGGCACCGGCCAACGTGGGGTCCTCGCCGTAGGCCTCGCCGAAACGTCCCATGCGGGGGTCTCGGGCGATGTCGAGTACTGGGGCAAGGGAATAGGTGATGCCGACAGCCCGTTCCTGAGCGCCGACGATCCGTCCGAGTTCCTCCTCCAGCTCCGGGTCGAAGGAGGCGCCGCGACCGATTCCGTTGGGGAGGGAGACGGCACCGGGCAGATACGCGCCGCAAACGGCCTCCATGTGGAAGGCCGCGGGGATGCCGTGGGGCTGACGGGCAATGATCTCGGCCTGGAGGCGGCGCTGGAACGCCGCTACCTCGGCAATATCGGTGACTCGTCGCATTTCCAGGGTGGTGACGTGACCGACTCCGAGCGGCGTCCCCGCGACAACGGCCTGGATGTCCGTGTCGGCGTCGCAGCTGCGGGGGAACACGCATTGCAGCTGGCTGAGCTTCTCGGCCGTTGGCATGTCTGCGAGTAGACGGTCGGCGCGTTGCGCCGGACTGAGGCTGGTGTCCAACCAGGGTGCGCTGTGCATTCGGGGTCTCCTTATCGGGTCGTGTATTTGCAGGCAATCTGTTGCGGCCGCAGTCGGCGGTCAGTCGAAGTCCTCGACGCGCCACTCGTCGTGCCAGTCGATCCGGACGCGGTCGTCGTCAAAGCGAATCGGGAGCCAGACATAGTCGGCCACGGCGGTGTCGGCGCCATTCAGTTCATAGAGAGAGGCCTCGACGGCGGGGCTGGGCGCGGGGTCCAGGATTGTCTCGGCGTCGGCGCGCTGCCCGCCCATGGGCCTGAACCGCTCGGCGAAGCCCTGCTGCACCAGGCGGGCGTCACCGTTCCAGGCGGGCAGCCAACGGTCGGCCAACGCGATGTACAGGTCCTGTTTGCCCGGATGCCGGAAGACCGACGAGATCTGCGAACGGTAAGAGGTTCCGGTGATATCACCGGCGTGTGGATCGCCCTGCTCACTCCACGGCCCGTGGTAGCTGGGAGCGGTTGCGACCATGGATGGGTTGGGCAGGTAGCCGGTGGTCCCAGAGGTGATCAAATAGTGGCGCCCTCCCCGCTCGAAGTATGCGGGGGCCTCACGCACGTAGGGAGGTTGCAGCCGGGGGAAGTGGGTGGAGTAGTAGCCGGTGACGTCGGTGTAGTCGGTGGTGAGGTCGGCGCAGATCAGTTCGGAGTGGACCCGTTCGTAGTAGTAGTAGCCCTTGGCGTCGGTGGGGTCCACGACCAGGTCGAAGTCGCCGGCGTTCATGCCCAACGGCTTGAAGTCTCGGTGTGCCATCCGGTAGGGGCCGAGCAGATTGTCCGCAACCAGCACGCTGGAGCGCTGCCCGTGTCGGCTCATGACCTTGACCCAGCATACGAACAATCCCGTCTCCGCATTGAAGACGATGTGTGGACGGTCCAGCTTCGCGGCCGGGTGGAGCGGGGAGGAGGGATCGTCCGGCTCCGGCGGGATGATCAGCCCACAGTCCTCCCAGTTGTACAGATCGGTGGAGCGGTAGGCGCGCACACCCCAGTGCCAGGTGGAACCGTCGGGGGTGGTGCGCTCCTTGTTCTCGCCGTACCAGTAGTAGACGCCGTCGACGACGATGATTGATCCGCCATGGGCCTGGATGCGTTTGCCCTCGGTGTCGTACCAGGGACGTCCGGGAGTGAAGCAGGTGCGGCGACACACACGCCCCGCATCCGGTAGGGACTCCGGGTGAATGGGCGGAAATGCTGCGACGTGGAAAGGTGACGCATCCGCATCATTCGTGCCGGCCACTGGCGGGTGGTTCGGAACGTTCATGCTCATCGCAGCTCCTTGATGGCAGCACCTATCACGGTCTCGATCCGCTCCCGCAGGCCAGGTGGGGCGAAACGGGGGTCAGGCGTCAACTCGGGGGCGATGGTCGACGGCGGCCGGTCGAGCAGCGGTCGCATGCGACGAGCCAGACCGGCGGAGTCGACGGTGAGGTCCCCGGCGTCCGCCATTACTGCGATGAGCGCCTCCCAGGCGGCGGGGTCGTCCATGAGTTCGCGCACGGTCCGGGGGCGCGGCCGCTCGCGGGCGGGCAGCGGCGCCGCGAAGGCATGATGGCCGGGGCCGATGTCCACGGCCGCAGTGTCCGGTGAGTCGTCGGGCAGGCGGACCGTACCGGTCACGCCAACGGGCAGGTCCGCCGTGAGCTCCAGGACGCCGTTGTGAACCTCCCAACTCACGGCGATCCGACCGTAGGGACTCAGGTGGCTGGTGGCGGCGGAGGTGACGCCGTCGATGGGCGCAGGCGCGATCTCAACGTGCCCCCACCCCGGTACTGCGGGCGACAGTCCCGCCAGGCCCCGGTGCAGCCAGTCGGCGACGGCGCCCAGCGCGTAGTGGTTGAAGCTGGTCATCTCCCCGGGGTTGATGTCCCCGTTGGGCAACATGGAGTCCCAGCGCTCCCAGATGGTGGTGGCCCCCATGGTCACCGGGTACAGCCATGATGGGCACTCGGTCTGGAGCAGCAGACGACCGGCTACGTCGGCGTGCCCGGTGGCGACCAGGGCCGGGATGACCAGTGGGGTGCCGACGAAGCCGGTGGCGATGTGGAATCCTGACAGGCGCACCAGATCAGCCAGGCGCTCCCCGGCGAAGGCCCGCTGCTGCGCGGTCGGAAGCAGGTCCCAGCAGATGGCGAGCGCGTAGACGGTCTGGGCGTCGGAGTGGATCCGCCCGGCAGGGGTGACGAAGGCGCGGTTGAAGGCGGCACGTGCTTCATCGGCCAGACGCCGGTAATGCGCTGCGACGACGGCCTCGTTAAGTCTGTCTGCCGTGTCGGCGACGACGCGGGCTGAGCGGATGAAATAGGCGGTGGCGACCACGTCGGGGTCGGCCTTGGCATCGGCCGGACGGTCCGGCGGGGCGGTGGGATCCAGCCAGTCGCCGAACTGGAATCCACCAGACCAGATGCGGTCCTCCCCGGCCAGCGTGGCCACGCGGTCCACCCAGGCGCGCATAGAGGGCAGCTGGGCACGCAGCACCTCAGGGTCGCCCGTGGCCTCGTAGACGGCCCAGGGCACCAGGGTGGCGGCGTCTCCCCAGGCGGCGGCGGGAGCATGCTTCACGGTCGGCTCGAAGGTGGGGGTGAAGTGCCGCACGCCTCCGTCCTCGTACTGCTCGGCTGCGAGGTCGATCAGCCAGGACTGCAGGAACGAGGTGGTGTCGAACAGGTAGGCGGCGGTGGGTGCGAAGACCTGAATGTCTCCGGTCCAGCCGAGCCGTTCGTCGCGCTGGGGGCAGTCGGTGGGGATGGAGACGAAGTTGCCGCGTGTCGACCACACGACGTTGTCATGCAGTTGGTTCAGGAGCGGATGGGAGCAGCGGAAGGCGCCGGCCGGTTCCAGGTCGGAGCCGATGATTACCAGTTCGACATCCTGGGCGGCCAAGTCCGGAATACCGGAGACCTCGGCGTAGCGCAGACCGTGGAGGGTGAGCGTGGGCTGGAGAACATGTTCTCCAGCGTCGGGCAGGATCCAGGTGTCGGTGGCGCGTGCCGCTCGCAGGGGGCGGATACCGAGTTCACCGTCCTCGAGGACCTCAGCATGGCGGATGGTGATCTCGGTGCCGGATTCCAGTCCGCGTACGGTCAGGCGGACGACGCCGACGGCGTTCTGTCCGAAGTCGACCAGAGTCTTGCCGCTCGGCGAGTTCCAGACCCGCTGGGCGGGCAGAGCGCCGGTGGGACGAATGCGGGGTGCGGCATGGGGGATGAGCTGTGGGGCTGTGGCTCCGCGGGTGGTGCCGGACGGGGTGGCAGGAACTATCTCAACACGGTGCTCAGCAGTCTCTTCTGCATTGATGGACCCGTCTGTCAGGCGCAGGTCCGTGGTCTGCCCGTCGTAGAGGTCGTCGGCGACGACGGCGGACTCGCGGGCGGTCCAGGACTCGTCGGTGGCGAAGACGGTTCGAGATCGATCGTCGTGAATAAGTTCGAGTTGAGCGGCTAGGGCGAGTCGGTCGCCGTACACGGCCGAGTCTCCCAAATAGCCCAAACGACCGCGCCACCAGCCATTGCCAAGGAGGACGTCGAGGGTGTTAGTGCCAGGGTGCAGCATGTCGGTGACATCCCAGGTGACCACCTGGAGGCGATGGGTGTAGGAGGTCCAGCCGGGGTTCAGGAGAGAGTCGTCCACGCGGACGCCGTTGATGCGGGGCTCGCAGATCCCGTGGGCAGTGGCCCGTAGACGGGCTGCGAGCAGACCTTCCGGTACCTCGACCGTCCGGGAGATTACGGGCGCCCGCTCGCCGACGCCGCCAATGCCGACCGGGGAGATGAAGGCACCCTCCCATTCGGCGTCGTCGAAGAGGGCGGCCTCTACCTCCGCCGGGGCCGACCAGGGCGACCAGGCCGCGACTTCGGCGGGCTCGGGCGAGTCGGGACGCGCCGCGTCGCCGCCGGTGGGGGTGGAGGCGACGTCACCCGCTCCCCCGCGCACGCGGACGCGGAGGGTTGCCGCCTGGCGAGAGGCGAGCGGCGCAGTCGGCCAGGGCACGAGGATCTGCTCGGCGGATTCGACCGTGACGCGCGTGCTGTTTCCGTCGGTGCTGGTCACCTCGACCTCGTAGGCGTCCTGCCGCCAGCCGGCCGGCGCACCGATCACGCGCCAGGACAGTCGTGGGGCTGCGGTTTCTACGGCCAGGAGCCGGCTGGTGGCGCGGTGGTGCTCGAAGCGCAGGGCGACGACGGACGGGGCGGCGGGTACGGACATTGCGGGGTCTCCGGTGGCGAAGTGGGCGGTGTGAGCGGTAGGGGTACCGTGCCCGGCGGTGGCGACGAGGACCGGCCGCCGGGCGCGGCAACGTTCAGGCGGTGCGGGCGAGTGCCAGGCGCGCCTCGCGCCGGGCGCGCTGTTTGACCGGGTCGGCGACGGGCGCGGCCATCTGCAGGCGGTGCGTGTACTCGTGCGCCGGGGCGGTGGCGACCTGGTGCGCGTCACCGAGCTCGACGACCCGCCCCTTCAGCAGCACGGCGATGCGGTCGCTGACCCGGTTGACCACGCCCAGGTCGTGGCTGATGAACAGGTAGGCGACGCCGGTGGCCTGCTGGATGTCCTCGAAGAGTGTTAGCACTCGCGCCTGGGTGGTGACGTCCAGGGCGGAAGTGGGCTCGTCACAGATGATCACGGCGGGGTCCAGCGCGAGCGCCCGCGCGATGGCGATGCGTTGGCGCTGGCCGCCGGAGAACTCGCGGGGGTAACGCCCCGCGGTGTCCGCAGGCATGTTGACGGCGTCGAGCAGCTCCAGGACTCGTTTCCGGGAGTTCTCAATGCCGGCGGCCTGCAGGGGCTCGGTGAGAATGTCGCCGATTCGCATGGCGGGGTTCAGTGAGGTGTACGGGTCCTGGAAGACGACCTGAATGTCTCTGGCGATGGCGCGGCGCTCGGCACGGGAGACATTGGAGATGCGTCTGCCGCGGAAGCGGATTTCCCCGCCGGAGACGGGGGCCAGGCCAAGGATGGCGCGACCAATGGTGGTCTTACCGGAGCCAGACTCGCCGACCACGGAAAGGGTCTCGCCTGCGTGCAGGTCAAGGCTGACGCCGTGGATCACGGTGGTGCCCTGCCCGCGCCTGGCACCCGGGAAGGTGACGACGAGTTCATCGACTTCCAGGAGTGGAGTGCCGGTGGACTTGGCTTGGGCCTTCGTACTGGTCATGACTCGACCTCCATGAGCTCGACGCTGAGGGAGGAGGACAGCAGGTCGCGCGTGTACTCCTCGCGGGGGTGGGCGAACAGGGACTCGACGTCCTGGGTCTCGATGATCTCCCCGTCCTTCATGACCGAGACGGTGTCGCACAGGTCGGCGACGACACCGAGGTTGTGGGTGACGAAGATGAGGGCTAGGCCGCCCTCGCGGGCAAACTCGCGCAGCAGATCCAGGACCTCGGCCTGTACGGTGACGTCCAGGGCGGTGGTCGGCTCGTCGGCGACGATGACATCCGGCTCGCATGCGAGTGCACCACAGATGAGCACCCGCTGGGCCATGCCACCGGAGATCTCGTGCGGATACAGGCCCATGACGCGTTCGGCGTCGTCGATGCCGACGGAGTGCAGCAGGGAGATGGTCCGCTCCCGTATCTGATCCTTCGACAGATCGGTAACGGCACGCATGCCGTAGGCGAGTTGCTTCCCGATGGTGAAGGACGGGTCGAGGTTGCTCATGGGCTCCTGAGGCACGTAGGCGACCTTGTGTCCGCGGGTGGCCTGCATGGCGCCCTCGTCGGCAAGTACGTCGACGCCGTCGATCATGATCGTGCCGCCCAGTTTGAGCGCCTCCTTGGGGAGGATGCCCAGCACAGAGAAGGCGATCTGTGACTTGCCGGATCCAGATTCCCCGACGAGCCCGTGAATCTCTCCCTTGTGCACATCCAAATCGATACCGTGGACGACCTCCCGGAAACCACTGTCGGTGGTGTAGCCGACGCGCAGACCGCGGATGGAAACGGCGGCCTGCGGGTCCGGGGCGGCGACGACGTCGTCCCGGTGAGCGGCGATGGTGACCTCCAGCGCATCGCGGCGCTGGCGGCGGGTGACGACGCGCGCCCGGGCGGAGGCCTGAAGCGCATCGGACAGGGCATTACCCAGGAGGATGAGGGCGAGGATGGTCACCGAAATGACCAGAGCCGGCCAGAGGACGGCGACGGGGTTGTTGTAGATGCCGTTGAAGGAGACCTGGAGCATGACGCCCCAGGAGACGCCGGCCGAATCGCCGAGCCCGAGGAACGACATTCCCGCCTCGGTGCCGATGCCGGAGGCGAGGATGAAGGCGCCCTGGATGACGATGGGGGCGCGCACGGCCCACAGGATGTGGCGACCGATGATGCGGGCGTCGGACAGCCCGACAACGCGGGCCGCGTCGACGTAGAGCTCGTTGCGTACCGAGACGACCACAGAGCGCACCAGGCGGTAGTAGGTCGGCGCGGTCAGCAGGCCGAAGACGGCCATCATGACCGGGATGTTCGGGCCGGTGACCGCGTACAAGGCGATGAGCAGGATGATGGAGGGCAACGACATCAGCACGTCGGTGACAAAGCCGGCCACGGTTTCGAAGCGGCCGCGGTAGAAGCCGGCCACGAGTCCGCTGCTCACGCCCACCAGTAGGGAGACGCCGAGCATCAGCAGGCAGGAGATGACGGTCTGCCGGGACCCCCAGATGAGGCGGGAGAGGATGTCACGTCCCGAGCCGTCACCGCCGAGCGGGTGCCCGGGGGTACCTGGCGCGGCGTTGGTGGCTGCGAGGTCGGTGACGTTCGGACCGTACCGAGCCAGCAGCGGGGCGAAGACGGCGGTGAGGACGACCGCTGCCACAATGAGTAGACAAATGTCCGCGAGGGGGTTGCGCAGGAGTCGGAGTAATACGCTGCTATCCGCGCTCTCTCTGCCATCGCCGCCGGACGTGTCTGTAACAGTATCTGAGACGTTTGTTTCGGTTGTGGGAGTGGTTGGCGTGCTCATCGTGTTCTCGCCTTCGGGTTGAGGAGGGTGATCGCCAGGTCGCCCAGGAAGTTGACGACCAGTACGATGACAGCGGTGACCAGGACGGTCCCCATGACCATGGGTACGTCGAATATCTGCGCCGAGGAGTTGGCGAGCTGTCCCAGACCCGGGAGGGCGAAGACCTGCTCGATGAATACCGCCCCGCCCAGGAGGGAGAAGACGGTGAGGCTGAGGACGGTCAGCCCCGGTGCGGCGGCGTTGCGCAGCACGTGGCGGAAGATGACGGCTCGCTCGCTCACGCCGCGGGCGCGCAACGTGCGCACGTAGTCCTTACCGAGCTGATCGAGGGTGGCGGTTCGGAACTGCTGAGCAGCGCTGGAGACGGCACCGATGAGCAGGGCAAGCACGGGCAGGGTGATGGACGCGGCCCACCCTCCCAGAGAAACGTCCGGGGATACATAGCCGGTGGCGGGCAGCACCCGCCAGAAGATCGCGAACAGGAATACCAAGACGATCGAGGTGATGAATGAGGGCACCGCAGTTCCGAGGATTGAAAGGAATTGGAGGACCCTGTCGATCCGACCGCCCTTGACCGCCGCGGTGACTCCCAGCAGTACGCTGAGCAGCGCCGTGAGGACGAGCGCGACAGCGGTGATGGCCAGGGTGACGGGCACGCGCGTGGCCAGGGCCTCGGTCACGGACTGACCGGTGTAGAAGGAGCGGCCGAGGTCTCCGGTGAACAGCCCCTGCACCCAATGCCCGTACTGAACCAGGAGGGGTTGGTCGAGCCCTAGTTCGACCATCTTGGCGGCCACATTCTCTTCGGTGACTTCGGCCTGCATCCCCATGACGGCGCGGGCGATGCCCGGGCCGTTGCCGTACATGAGGAAGAAGACCACGAAGGTGACGACCGCGAGCACGACCACCGATCGCAGCAGGTTCCTCCATACCGAGGTAAGCATGATCAATACTTCCTGTCTGGTTTTCAGCCTGTGCGGCGATTCACTGGAAGTCGCGGAGCTTGGGGGCCAGGCCCTCAAGGT